>JBLHWZ010000061.1:0-22627 GCA_047629415.1 Bradymonadia bacterium
ACATCGAAGCCGGCTGACGGGTCCCCCATATTGGGGGCTGTGTACTCAGCGGGCGTGATCGTCTGGACCTCCAGCGATTCGTTTAAGATGAACGGCGCCTCGACGTAGAGATTGCCTGGGGTCACGAGTAGAACCCTAAGGGGCCGCTGGTCGGGGAGCATTGCGAATGCCCTATCGTCCAACTCGAAGACATCGACCGCGTCGCCGGCCGTGATTCGGACTCGTGCCTCAAGCTCGCGTCCAGCGGCGGGAATCTCCGGGTAGATGCGCAGCTCGGTTCCCTCGGGCTGAAGCGTCAGTTCATCAACGTAGACGAGGCTTCCTCCTCCGTAGACCGCCAGCTCGACGTTCAGCGGTATGTCGACGTAGCTACGAATCTGAACATAGACCTCGTAGTTGGTTCGGTTGGCTGGGTAGCGGCGGACGTTGAACGCCGTAATGCCGATGTTTCCGCCCTCCGCTCCTATCGGTCGGTGCACGAAATCTACCGTCTGGGGCAGGGCGATTTCAAAATTGTCGAGGTGCGAGGCTGGGAACGCCGCGTCGGAGACCAAGACAATGGCACCCCGTGGCCGAGATGCGAGTGAGTCGACGGCGAATTGAAGTCCGTCACGAATATCGGCGGCCGTGGCGCTGGTCGTGAGGCCCGCGATGGCCTCTTCTACAAGACCGAAATCGTCCACGAAGGGGGTCAGGGGCTCCAACTGTCCGTCCAAGGCTACCAGCATGACCTCGTCACGCGGGCCGAGTGCGTCGAGCGCGAACTGAGCCTCTTCGCGAGCCCTCTCGATCCGGCTTCGGTGGCCCGACTCATCCATCGCGGTCATAGAAGCGGACGTGTCGACCAGTAGGACGAGCGAGCGGCCCTCACTTAGGGCGTTCTCGCTGCGCGGATCTCCGAGTGCGATAAGTAGAAGCAGGAGCACCAGGAGCTGGATGAGAAGGGAAACGATCCACTTCAGTCGGTCCCAAAGCTGCGCCGGTTTGTTCTCCTCAAGGACCTTCTGCCAGAGCGGTGAAAACGGCACTTCGACGCGACGCCGGCGGACCTTCATCACGTACAGAAGCACGATGCTTGCACCGACGGAGCCGGCGAGCGCTGTGAGGACCTCTGGTCCGACTCCTGTGAGGATCCAGTTCACCGAAGGAACCCTCCGGCACGGAAGACCTTCAACACGAGTTCATCGAACGGTGTTTGGACTGGCGCGCGGAAGTAGAGCAGGTTCTTCTGTTTGCAAAAAGACTCAAGTTCTCCCATCAATTCGAGCTGCGCGTCGACATATCGTTTGAGCAGTCGGGGTGTCACCGTGGCTCGCACAGTATCTCCCGTCTCACAGTCGACCATTTCGATGTCGCCGCGGATGTCGGGTTTGAGGTCTTTTTCGTCGTAGAGCTGGAACACGAGCGGCTCAAACTTATGATAGCGCAGAAAGTTGATCCCTTCGGTGAAGCCGTCCTGATCATAGAAGTCCGAGATGACAACAGCGAGGCCCCTCCGCCGTGTGCGGGTCACAAACGACTTGAAAGATTTTGCGATGTCGGTGTGTGTCGCTGGGTAATCTCGCTCAAGAAAACGGAATACCTTCCAGATTTGAGACTTGCCGCGAGAAGCGGGCAGGGTGCCGAGTAAGTCCTCCCCAAACGGCACCAAACTGACGCGATCGAGGTTGGACAGTCCTATGTAGGAGAGGGCCGCCGCGACACGCTTCGCGTATCGAAGTTTCTGGCCATCTCCGATGCTCATGGACGGGCTCATGTCGACGAGGAAGTAGATATGGAGATCCTCTTCCTCCTCAAACAACCGGACTAGGAGCTCCCTCGTAGCGGCGTAGTAATTCCAATCAACATGGCGAAGATCATCGCCGGCGGCGTAGGTCCGGAAATCACGCACTTCGATGCCTGCACCAAGCTTCTTAGCTCGACGTGTCGCCTGGTTGTTACCAGCGAAGACCTTTTTCGAGACCAAATAAAGGAGCTCGATTTTCTTGAGGAATTCCTCGTCAAAGAGCGCGTCCGACACTGGCTATGAACGCGGTGTTTGTTTGATGATCGCGTCGATCAAATCGTCGCGCTCGATGCCTTCCGCCTCGCCTTCGAAGTTCAGAATGACACGGTGCCGAAGGGCTGGTCCGACGCAGGCGATGATGTCCGCCTCCGAGACCATCGCCTCTCCGCGCATCAGCGCGTGGATCCTCGCGCCGGAGAGGATGGCCTGCCCGCCGCGCGGTGAGGCACCTTCGCGCACGTACTGCTTCACGATACCAGGAACTCCTTCAACGCTCGGGTGAGTCGCCTGCAGGATCCGCAATGCGAATCGTTGGAGGCTCGGCGTGATTCCCACGTCGCGGCAACTGGCTCGCAGCTCCAGAAGCTCTTCCTTTGTCATCACTGGGCCAATCTTGGGAGATTCCCCAGAGATCGTTCGGTTCATGATCTCATCCAACTCATCCAGCGATGGGAACTGAACCTCCAATTTGAATTGGAAACGATCAAGCTGCGCCTCGGGGAGCGGATAGGTGCCATCTTGCTCTAGCGGGTTCTGAGTCGCCAATACGAAGAACGGCTCCTCGAGCATGTGGGTGGTCTTGCCGACTGTGACGCTCCGTTCGGCCATTGCTTCCAACAAGGCGGACTGAGTTCGGGGCGTCGCACGGTTAACCTCATCGGCCAGAACGATGTTCGAGAAGATCGGCCCCGGCTCGAAGATCCGCCGTTCCTCGCCATCGTCCCCTCGCGCGATCTGGATCGAGCCGATGATGTCCTTCGGTTGGAGGTCTGGAGTGAACTGAATTCGCTGGAAGTCCAGCGCGAGTGCCTCGCTGAGCGTGCGAACCAGGAGGGTTTTTCCGAGTCCGGGGACACCTTCGAGGAGGACATGCCCGCCTGCGAGAAGGCAGATCAGTACACCGTCGATCACGTCTCCGTGACCGACGATCATTTTCTGCACTTCTTTGCGAAGCTTGCCTGTTAGTTCAGCGAATCTGGCGATGGTCTCTTCTGACATCTCAGCGGGGAGCGATGAGGTCGAAATAACGACGAATGTAGAAGCGGTAGCCGCCAGGAATCTGGTCGCGATCCATCACTTCTTCATGAACTTGTGAGTACTCTTGATAGACTTGTCTGTAAGGCGTTGTGGCAAATCCGCCTGAGGCCGCACCGGCAATGATCTCCGAGGTCGAGGCGCCTTCACCTGAGTCTTCGGTCCGTGCTTGGCGTTCGTGCCGCTCGCCGCCGAGCTCCGTCGGGTCGAGTTCCTCGTTCTCGATGTGCCCTGTGCCGATGCCGTTGCCTGGTCCCGAGCCGTTGCCTTCGGCACCGGAGCCCATCTGCCCTTGCCCTGACTGATCACCACCCAGCTGTTCCAGCTGACGACCGCTACCCGATTGGCCTTGGCCTCCTTGTTGGCCGCCTTGCTGGCCACCCTGTTGGCCGCCTTGCTGGCCGCCCTGTTGGCCACCCTGTTGGCCTCCCTGTTGGTCTCCCTGTTGGCCTCCCTGTTGGCCTCCCTGTTGGCCTCCCTGTTGGCCTCCCTGTTGGCCTCCCTGTTGGCCTCCCTGTTGGCCGCCTTGCTGGCCACCCTGTTGGCCGCCTTGCTGGCCACCCTGTTGGCCGCCTTGCTGGCCACCCTGTTGGCCGCCTTGCTGGCCACCCTGTTGGCCGCTTTGCTCGCCGCCCTGTTGGCCGCCTTGCTCGCCGCCTTGCTCGCCGCCTTGCTGGCCACCCTGTTGGCCGCCTTGCTGGCCGCCTTGCTGGCCGCCTTGCTGGCCGCCTTGCTGGCCGCTTTGTTGGCCGCCTTGCTGGCCGCTTTGTTGGCCGCTTTGTTGGCCGCCTTGCTCGCCGCCTTGCTGGCCGCCTTGACCGGTATTCGCGTCGGGGTCATCCCCTCTCGCCCGGTCAAGGAACCGCTCCATCGCATCTGCTCGCTCCTCTGTGTTTCCGCCTTGGTTGCCACTTCGCTGAGTCATCTCACGGATGCTATCTGCGCGTTGTGACGCTTGCTCTAGCGCTTGCTGGGCGGCTTGCTCACGGCTGAGCTGCTGCAGCTGTCGGCCGGCTTCTTCGAGTGCAGTTTCGGCTGAGTCCACTGCGTGTTGCACGTCCTGTTCCAATTGCAGGCGCCGATCGGTGTCCGATTCATCGGTGTCGGCCAGCTCTTCCTGGGCTTCCGCGAGGTCTTCCAGCGCATCGGAGGCGGCCTCCATCTGTTCTCGTAGCGAGTCTCGAATCGTCGCTTCGCGGCCCTGTTCAGCGAGTGCAGATTGCTGTTGGGCTTCGAGTTCTGTCACTAGATCACGGGCGTTTTGGAGACGCTGTTGTCGGCTACCCGAGAGGTTTTCTCTGTTCCCGTACCGTTCTTCGAGGCGCTCGTTTTCGTTATGGGCATCCTCAAGCTCCTCGGCTAGGCGCGCATCCGTTGGATCGAACTCTTCTGCCGCGTCGCTGAGTGCCTCGCTCAGTTCCTCAAGCTCTGAGGCCTCTAGCCGAACTGCTTGGCTGGGCAGTTCGCTGAGTTCGTTCCCTACCTCCCCGGAGTCACCGCCTTCGAGCGCTTCGCGGAGCTGCTCAGCGCCCGCGACGCCTTCGAAGTGCTCTGCGGCTTCCTTCAGGAATTCTCTTAGGTTCGGCACGTCTCCAGAGAGCGCTTCGTCGATTTGATGTTCGACTTCGGCCAGCATGTCGAAAATCGCGCGGTCGTCTTCCTGGCGCTCAATCGCGTCTAGAATACGCTCGAGCATTTCGACAATCTCGTCGCCCTCGGCGAAGTCGGCCGCCTCGACCATCTCCCGCAGCGCCGCGACCCGCTCTCGCTCGAACGATGTTTCCGCGGTGACAAGACGGGGTCGCTCGACCGGAGGTGGGCGCTCGTAGGGAACGAATGCCGCCGAGGGTGGGGTCAAGACCGAGACGAGGAAGAGAAACCCGAGAGCAATGAAGAGAATCGGGAGGTCACGCGGGGCGCGCAACTGTAGAGCGGGCGCAACGCAGACTCCGTCGAACGCGGTCTCGTGTCGGGCGAGGTGCACTCGCATGTAGCCGTTGCGCTGCTCCTCCGGCAGCTGGAGGATTTCCCAAGTATTCGCCAGCGCGTCCCGCAGCCCATTCGCTTTGTCGACGGCGATCGCGAGGGCCAGCGCTGATACTCTGATGGCCGCGCCAACCGTCGCTCCGCCGACTGGCAACAGCGCCAAGATCCAGAGGTCACCTCGGAACGCTGAGAGGTCCATCCACCCGACTTTCGTCAGGACAACGAGCGGAATTAGCAGTGAAACTGCGAGGCTCAGGCCGGTTACGAAACCCTCGAGCGCACGCAGAACTCTCCGCCGAATCGTAGCGCGTCGAATGATTGCCTGAACGCGGCTGTGCAAGGATTGAAGGGTGATTGGGATGCGAACGCGGACTCTCCGCTTTCGTTCGAACGAAGGTACGACAGTTTCGACCTTCAGAATATTCGCAAGTTCCCAAGAGTAAGTCGGAGACCCCGCGAAGTCATCGGTGACGTCCCGTGAAAAGACCAATTGAGGCGCCGCTCGATTGCGCGGCGTATCGAGATCAGGGTAACGTGGTCGATGGGCGACATCGAAGCAACGTGCGGCAGAAGAGGGCACCTATCACCTACTTGGCTCCTCGCGGAGTGCTGGAAGACGAACCCGCGTCAGATGCGCGCGGTCTCCCCCATGTGGCGTGTTTCAATCCTCAAAAACGACTGACGCGCGCCGGTCTGGCGCGCGTCAGTCGTTCTCGAACTCTAGGGGCAGTCTACTCGCACTGCGAGTCCCGCTCGACAACATGGAACTCAACGCGACGGTTCATTCGCCGTCCGGTGCGCTCGTCATTGTCCGCGATGGGCATCTCCTCGCCGAATCCCTGAGCATCGATGGTCTGAGTCACTCCCGCTGCTATCAGATAGTCGCGGACCGCGTGAGCCCGCCGCTGCGAGAGGTCGAGGTTTGAGTCGTCGCCTCCCCGGTCATCTGTATGGCCCTCGACTCGGACACGGCGGATATAGCTCGCGGTAGTGAGTACCTGGGCGACCTGGTTGAGCAAGTCGAAGGACTCCTCCTCACTCTCGTCGCTGCCGCTGGAGAACTCGACGGACTCCTGGATCTCGATCTGCTCGCAGGTGAGCTGAACCAACCCTTCGCCTTCCTCGGGGCAGCCATCGCTGTCTTCGAATCCATCGAAGTCCTCGGGATCCAGCGGGCAAGAATCCTCCTCGTCTAGCAGTCCGTCACCGTCGTTGTCGGGCTCCGGGCATCCATCTTCGTCCGAGTAGCCGTCGACATCTTCGGCGTCGTTGGGGCACTGATCGTCTCTGTCGAGCACGCCGTCGCTGTCATTGTCGGGGTCGTCGCAGCCATCTTCGTCATTGTACTCGTCGAAGTCCTCCGCATGGTCTGGGCAGCTATCGTTGGTGTCGAGAATCCCGTTTGCGTCGTTATCTGGATCGTTGCAGCCATCCTCATCCTGGAAGCCATCGGCGTCCTCGGGATCGAGCGGGCAGTCGTCGGAGGTGTCGTTCAATCCGTCGCCATCGTTGTCCAACTCAGGGCAGCCGTCGTGGTCTTCGAACTCGTCGAAGTCCTCCGCTTGATTCGGACACTCATCCTGCAAGTTAATGATCCCGTCGTCGTCGCAATCGGTGCATCCCGACTTCTCGTAACCCAAGCCCAAGAAGGCGCGCCAGTCGGGCGCGCCGAATCCTGCGAGGATTCCGAATCCGACACCGTAGCTGACGTTCAAGCCGCTGTCGGCCAAGTAGCGTGCACCGATCAGAGCCTCTAATGGAATCTCTTCCTCCGCGATGTCCTCGACGAGCGCGGACGCTGAGCCGATCGCTTCAACGATCAACTCTACGCTCCCGATCGGGATTCCGACTCCGGCACCAAACGTAATGACGTCGTCCACCGCGAGGTTGGCCAGAGTCGCCTCGGGCCGAACCATGTAGCCAGCGTTGAGGCTCAGTGTGGTGCCGCCCGCAAATCCTTAGTCGAAAGCGAGACGCGGGTGGACGCGAATGCCGTTATCTCCCTGAAACGCGTTTGGGTCGCCCAGGGGGATAAACGTATCGACGAGGATCGCCAGCCCCGCCCCGCCAGGGCTGTCCGCGCTATCGTTGTTGAAGACAAGAACCTTCAGCGCGAATCGGGGATCCCCCAATCCTGCTCCGGCTTCGCTTCCATCCACCAGTCCGGGAATGTTCTCTCCGTCCTGATAGAGGACGCCGGGCACGGCGATACCCACTTCGAGTCGGTCACCAAGGCCGACCGACGCCACGGCGTTGAGCACGAGTTGTGAGTGCACGATCCCGAGGGTATCTCCATCAGCGTTAGTGACGAGTGGATCGTCAGCGTAGTCGGCCAGTAGTCCCATTCCCCACTGGGCGTTCCCGAGAATTCGGGCGGACGCGACGTTGAAAAGGTTCAACGATTGGGTGGGGTTGGGATTGAACTGCTGCGTCGAGAACCCCTCTGCTGTTTGAGCGTCCGCCGTTTGGGCACCGAGCGAGAATGCAAAAGCGATCGCAACACCACACACAAGTCTGAATGCGAAATTACCGCTTTTCACGGTACTCTCCTGAGAGAGGGCAGCGCAGCACCTTGTTAGGGGCGCAGCGAGAGTTGTTCTGAAATCAGTGAGCGAACCCGTTCTTGCGGTGGCAGTCCGAGCCTGCCGCCAATGAATTCGCGGGATGCGGTTGGAGCAGTCAGTCTCAAGTCTTGGAGATCGGACACATCCAAATCGACAACGGGCCGCCGATGAGGTGCGTCCTGTTCGGGCGATGTGACAAACCGGATCTCGGCGCTGATTCCTTTGTCAGCTTCCGACCGCGTTATCCAATCGCTACCGTGCATGCCCTCCATGATGTCTCGGCAATGGCGAAGCGACCAGTCTGTTGCGCTCCCACGGCTTCTTTGTGCACCTCGTCGTACAGGCGCGGGCACGATCGATGAGAGCCAGACCGACTCTTCTAGGCTCAGGTCACCGGGCGACTTTCCAAAGTAGTGGTCGGCCGCTTCCACGATCCCGTTGATGCCCGGCCCCCACTCGATGATGTTCAGGTAGACCTCGAGGACTCGCTCCTTCGGTACTAGACGCGTCATCCAATAGGTGAGGATTAGCTCCTGAATCTTGCGCTCAATCGAGCGCTCGTGGCTCAGGAAGACGTTCTTCACAAGCTGCATGGAAATCGTCGACGCCCCACGGCCGAGCTCCCTGTCGAGCCACGCTTGTTCCATCACTGCCCGCCACTGATACCAGTTGATTCCGCTGTTCCGAAAGAATCGCCCGTCCTCGCGGTACAGGGCAGAAGCGGTGACGAAATAGCTCACATCTTCGAGTCGCGCCCAGCGATTGGAACGTTCGGCGGGTTCCTCCTCTTCTTCGGCAGTGTTTGCATCTGCTGCTAGCACACGAGGGGCTCGTGCCGTGATTCGACGATTGATCGATTCGTTCGGGCCCAGGAACGTGAAGGAGAACGGCCGGTTGAGCCGACGAACATCCACCTCCTCTGGCATTGAGGACAAATGGAGCGAACCGTCTCTGATCTCGTAGACGGTAGACTCACCGATATCGATCGGCCGTGGCCCTTCGACTACCTCACCTTCCTCCGTTTCGGCCCAGCTCACTGGGAACTCGATGGAATAGCCCCACGTTCCGGTCATCTCTGTGTCCGCGACAGGGCCCAGCAACGCCGAGGGTATCGCGGCGAGCAGCATGTTGGCGTCCTGATCGGGCACCGTAGCTCTTACATCCAATTGATTGAACAGGCGTCCGCGATGGTAGTTGAACCCCCGCAAGCGGGGCGTGAAGCTGAACTCAGCCTCCCCCAAGCTCCCTGTTCCAACTGTGAAGTCCAAGGCGTCCACTTCGGCCTCCAGATCGCGCGCCGCATCCCACTCGTAAGAGAATGCGGGAACCTCGAGTCTCTCGGTTAGGAGTCCAACAGAGATTCCGAAATCGGTGAGCGCCAGTGTTCCGCTGAAGTCTGCGATGGTTCCAACATCCGCCTCTCTGACACGAGTTGTGAGGTCCACGACTCCGGATAGTCCGAGTGGTTCAAGGTCCGGCGAAACCACCGTGAGGCAGGAGAGGGCAAAGTCGGTGAGCGCCAGGTCAAGCTGGAGTGCCGACGTGGCCCAGTTCCATTCCGCGGAGATTGTGGTCTCTCCGGCCGCTTCACCGTTGAACGCGATCTCGCCGGTTAGTTCGACATCAAGCTGCGGGCGCACAGCGCGGATGGCGTAGGCAACCTCTAGAGATCGTATCGAGACCTCCTCGTCACCTCGGCTAAGGGTCGCCGACGCATCGGTGAGGCGAATCACTTGCGGGATCTTCTCCCACCAGCGTCGTCCCTCCCACAGCGCAGGATCGGCCTCAGCGTCCTCTACATCGTCGTCGGTGTCTTCTCCGTCTGCGTCGGCCGCAGGAGCGTCTGGGTCTTCAATCAGTCCTAGGGCCACCAGAGCAGCAGGAGAGCCACCCTCAAGAAGATCGACGTTTACGGAGAGCCCTTCGAGTTCTGCGCGTGCGAAGAAAAGGTCGTCGATCGACGTCGTGAACTCTCGGAGTTCCAACTCCAACCGAGCAATCTCCACGATCGCGGCCTCCTGTCCCGGTACCTCAAGCGCAACAGTTTCGATGATCCCGGTCAGCGGGAACCGGATCTCGATCGCGCTCGTCGAAACCGATACGTCGTCGCTTGGTGAGAACTCGATCGCCTCGGAAGGTTCAACGCGGATCCACTGAGACTCCGCAACTGCTGAGCCCTCTATGTGATAGCCGCTCGGCAGGCTCAAGCCCGGAAAGAACAGGCTCAGCGCGAGGTTCTCCGTCTCGATGTCGGCGGCGATTGAGTCCAGGCCCGCGAAGCTAGCGCGCTGCACCCGCACACCCGTCAGCGGGACCGGTTGACCGCTCACATCGACGGAGAAGTCACGCAAGGTGATCGTTGGGACAGGGCCCGCGCGCCGTTGGTTCTGCTGGGCAGAAGGTGCTGATGGCTCGCTCGTGCTCGAAGCACGAGCGCCTCCCCAGCTGCTTACGAGCTCCCGGATCTCGGCAAATGTGCCCATTTGGGAGGAGAGGTCTGCCTCTCCGCCGCGGAGAACGATCGGCACACCATCAAACTCTCGGCGAGCCGCCTGTAGCAAGGGGAGGTCCACGAGAACTTCGTCGATGCAGACCAACGATTGCTCATTCAGCCCCTCGACGCAGACGTTCTGAGCTGTGCTGGAGCTCCAGCCGAGCGCAACGCTCCCTATGCTGAGGGGAACGCCCCTCTCAGCGGCCATCGCGAGGACACGGTTCTTTGCGTATCCAGACGCGATCCTCGGCGCAAAGAGCGCAAGCAGGCCGAGGCACGCAAAAAGGGCGAGAGCTGCCTTCTTCTTACTCATACGTCGGGCCACTTTTCCGAAATCGCCCGGAGGTCGGCCACAGACTACTCCGAGCGCGCGTTCCGAATGAGGTCCAAAGCCTCTTTCAGTTCGCGCGTGTCATCTTGGACGTTGCCCGTACTCGCCTCGAATTGCTTTCGCACTTCGTCCCCGAGCTGGTTGAACTCTGCCGCAACACGCTTACCGTTCTCGATCGCGACGTCGACCGCATCGCGGACGGCGTCGCTCGAGAGCACGCGCGCGGCGGCCTCTGAGGCACGCCTTCGGATGTG
The DNA here is from genome assembly GCA_047629415.1 of Bradymonadia bacterium. Classification (GTDB taxonomy): domain Bacteria; phylum Myxococcota_A; class Bradymonadia; order REDH01; family REDH01; genus CBDUJZ01. The sequence goes on from JBLHWZ010000061.1 coordinate 10,670, forward strand.
ATCAAGCGCGGACACTATGCGACCTCGACCGCGATTCCGAGTTTGCGCAGCGCCTCGGCTAGCTTCTTGGCTTTGCCCTTCTCAACCTTGAATGCACGCGGCCCAAGACGCTCTTCGATGAAGATGGATACCGATTGTATCCGTGCGATTCGGTCACCGTCGTCATCAGACGACACCATGAGCACCTGCATCGATTCGACCCGCGAGCCCGCTGGCTCGCCGAGAAGACTCTTCAGGGCGATCTCGCGCTCTGGCGACAAGCCCTCGATAAGCCCGTCGCGGAGAGTGCTGATCACCTCGAGGAATCCTTGGTCTCCATCAAAATTGGAGCGGACCTTGTCTGGGGCAATTCGGTATGTGGCATCACCATCCAAGACGGCGATTTGCTGAAGACGTGCCAAGCTCCGCAGGTCGGTCGCTCCGTTCGGCGCCGACACGCGCTCTTCGTCAATCCACGACAGGGTCGCGACGATCTCGCCCTCATAGTCGATGATCGTCGGCTTGGCGGCATGCAGTGCCCGAGCCAGTTCGTCTCGATAGCCGCCGGCCACGAAGGTGTGTACGGCATCGATCCGCTCGACCTCATCATCGTTATGAACGGCGAACGCGACACCGGACTGAATCACTTCAGGCTCGGATCGACCAGAGGCAGCAACCATGTCGCCGCGGACAAAGACCGAGACGCGTCGGTGCAATCGCTCCCAATCCTGGAGCGCAAACGTCACCGATGGTGGCAACGGCTGCGCCGAATACTCTGAGAGCAACTCAACGATCCCGTCGGCGGCATAGCCGCGGGCGTAACCGAATTGAGCGGACTCACCGTGTAGTCGGTAGCGAGCCACGCGCTCGCTGGTGCGAGATAGCTCGGCGAACCGCGAGAGGTCGTAGAGGAGATGCAGGTTGATCATGTCGAGGAACGACGTGATCTCGAAATTCGGTTCGACGAGGATCGAGCCCTTTCCGTTCGGCTCTTCCGGTGGCTCGCCCATGCCGAGCATGTTGCGACCGATCGGCGTTAGCCGCGCACGGATCTGCTTGTTGGAGCCGCGGCCCAATTCAACGCCGCCGATGTGAACCAACGCATTCGTGATCACGCTACGGACGAAGATACCGGGAGATGTCTCATCCCCAGCAGGAACGGGCAGTGCCGACTTGAGGTACTGCAGCTCCAACGCTGTGATCGTGGTCGCGGTCTCTTCGACGTCGAACCAATCGGTTGGGTTCAGGCGGCGAATCGCGGCGAAGACCGAACCACGAGGCCCGGCGAGTGGTACGCCGTGGCTCTCCTCGTGAAGAAATCCGCCGTCACCTTCTCCGGTCACTGGGGGTTCGCCGCTAGCCAGCCAGGCTGCCGCGTCCAACTCGCTCCAGGCTCGCTGGTGCTCTACCGCGCGGGTCAACACAGGAAGTCGCTCTTCGAGCGGCTTCATGAAATACCCGTGGCTTCGGTCGATCGACTTCAGGACGTCGCCGTCCCGCTCGATCATTCCAAGGCTCTCACTCAGAGAGAGCAGGAATGAGATGAGGTCCCAGCCGTCGACACTGAGCGGGTCCGGGGCAGAGTCGCCGCTGCCGGAGCTCCCGGGTCGGTCGATCAGAAGAGGGGCGAGGCCCTTGAGATCCGATCGGTGGGGAGACCCATCACGATTGAGTCGGATTCCCTCTCGCTCGACGTAGTTCACGCAGTTGAGGAGGTTGAACTCCACAACGAGCGTGCGCCGGGCGACCTCGACCCGAGTCTCATCGCTTACCTGAGAAACGACCTCGCGCGCGGGAGGCTGATCCCCGGACAGCCCGTCGAATCCCGGAGTAACCTGGATCCATTGCTGTAACAGGCCTTGGTCGAGGGCTGTCTCCAAAGAGACAGGCTCACGCGCTTGCGCGTTACCGACCAAGACGACGCCGGAGTTAACCAGGGGTTCGATCCGTCTTTCGAAGTCCTCATAGCCGTGGAGGAACCACCGCTTCTTGAGGCGTTCGCCACGGAGTCGTCGGCCGATCTTGTCCATGAAGGCCAAGAACCCGACCGACTCATCAGGAAGGCTTTTTAGCACCTTCTTTCGAGCGGTCTTGTCCTTGAACCTCAAAGTAAGCGCCTCAACTGCGGCCTCTGGATCGCTCAAATCGGCGATCCGGGAGACGCTAGCGCCTCCATAGACCTTCAGCAGGGTCTCAGCGGGATTGCTCAAACATCCTCCCCTTCATCCGGTTCGTCCGGTTCACCCGCTGGTTCGGCTGGACTTTCTAAAAATTGACTCCCGACGAGGCGCGGGAACTGGCCGTGCTCTTTCAGTCTCTCCAACACCGAGGCGGCGCGGCTAGCAGGGAGAATTACGTGACGCTCACCAATGGCCACTGCGTTCACATCCAAGTCGCCGAGTTTCTTCAGCGTTTCTTGGAGCGTGCCCGCAGTGTCGCATGCAATGAGCGCGACGTTTCGATGGATTACAGCTCCCGAGGAAGAGAGGCTCACGCGTTCTGGTCTCTTGAATACTGTCTACACAACCAGCGACGGGCATGCTCTTTTCAGAGCTACGACCGGAGTATGGACTCCGGATCTCCGTCTACTAAGACGGGATAGTTTAAGATCTACCGCCGACGATGGTCAACATGGGCTTTCGACTTATCTTTGTCCCTTCCCTCGCTATTGTAGTCCCAGCCTTGCTTTGCGGGCCTATATTAGTCTGCGCAGAAGATCTCCCGGAGCCATCACCCATCGGAGTCGATTGCGCCGGGCAATATTACACTCGGGTCAACGTAGACGGCTTCCAAAACGACTGGGAAGAGGAGGCGCGCGCAGTCGGCCGTGTCATGCAACTCGTTGATGGTACACACCTTTTTGACTGGACAGGCCCCGTCGACGCAAGCTTCAAACCGTGGTGTCGATACTCCGAACATGCCCTCTATTTCGCAATTATCGGCCGCGACAACTTCGTCGTCGAACCGAGGGGTGAAATGCCGGGCGATCTTTTTGAAATCAGGACGGAGATCCTCCGAGATGGGTCCATGGAACCGACTCGGATTCTGGTACCGCTTTTTGACGCCGGAGATGGCCTAGCGGTCCCAACCTGGGAAAACGGTGTTCCTGTCCAAGGAGCCGATGGGGAGATCGCACCGAGATCGGACGGTTACTTCGTTGAGTTCAGCATTCCTCTCGACCAGCTTCCAGGGCTAGAGCATCCTTTCGCCCCGCGCCCATTTGCTCTCTCCCACATCGACTGGGACTACGACGCTGCCAGCGAGCATGAGGCGGTTATCTCAACCGCTGACGTCCGAAGCAGCGACCCGGAAGACTGGGGAACCCTTGTTTTTGACGGCCCAGCCCGCGCGATCAGTGAGGTCGTGCGAGATTCGGGCGGGGAGTTGCCGACCGTCATCGCGTTCGCCAATGTTGGAGGCGAGTCCGGTGCCGAAGTCGCCTTCGCAACGAACACCGTGCTCTCAATTGCTGGGCCCGCGCTTGGCAACTTTGATTGGGTCGCTGCCGAGGCACTACCCACGGGAGCGACTGTCGTCGCAATCGATAGCCGAGACATCAATCACGACGGGTTCGACGAGGTGTTCGTCACGTTCGAGCGTACGCGCCGGAGCATCGACGCAGGCGGTGACGTCACGGAAACCATCACGGAAGTCTGGACGCTGGGTCCTGAGGGCCTCTCGCTCCTCATCAGCCAGCTTGTCGGGCAACGACTCACCTCGGGGGCGACGGTGACGATGGATCGCTCCTTTAGGGAGCGCAGCGATCGCACTGTCGTGAGGTTCTCGCCCAACGACGGTCAAACGACGGCGCAGGAGGATACGTGGATTTGGGTGGACCCTCGCTCAGATGACGGCTACGAGCCGCTCATTGCGCCTTGGAGCTCGAGGTCCCGAATCGATTGGGACGTTACGGGTGGTGGCGATTGGGTTGTCTTACGCGCTGACTGACGTCGCTGGACGACGCGATCCAGCGCGCGTCTCGAAACCGGTCTAAACGTGAGCTTATCAACGATCGAAATCGAGTCCGTCCTCGAAGGGTGGGGTCCACTAATCGGCACTCGCGTCCAGAAGGTCCGCGCTGTAGCCGGCGAACCTGCCGTTGTGCTGGAACTCTGGGGGGACGGTGAGACCAGTCAGATCCTGATCGCGGCGACAGTCGGCGCGACGCGGTTGTACCGGATCGAACAGCGGCCTCCGTCGCCGCCTGAGCCGGGCTCGTTCGTCATGCTGTTGCGGAAGTACATCGTCGGCGCTCGACTTGCAGCGATCGCGCAGACGAGCGGAGACCGTGTCGTGCGGCTCGTCTTCAGCAAGGGGGAACACCAGCTTCAGATTATTGCCGAGCTCTCCGGGGTCCACGGAAATCTCTTCGTAGTGGATTCGGACGATCGGATCTTGGCGGCGATCGTGCCGAACAAGTCGGCGACTCGGCGGCTCGTTCCTGGAGCGACTTGGTCCGAACCTGGGCCGGCGAATAACAGCGGAAGGTTGAGGACCGGCTGGCCCACGGACGCGCCAGATCAGTTCATCGAGGATGCCTACGGCGAGTCGCTAGGCGCAGCTTCGCTGGACACGTTGCGGAGGAAGGCGCTGCAGCCGGTGCGGAAGGCTCTAAAGAAGGCCGAGCGCGCGATCGCATCGGTCGGGCGTGACCTAAAGAAGATCGAAGGGGCCGATCTACTCCGCGAGGAGGCGGACCTTTTGCAACAGGCGTGGGGCCAGACCAGTCGAGGCGCGACCGAGATCGTCATAACTGATTGGGAGTCAGGCGAACCCAGAACGATCACCCTCGACCCGAAACGCGATCTCAACGAGAACATCCAGGCACGTTACCACAGGTATCGACGGCTGAAGCGTGGGCAAGAGGTCGCAGGCAAGCGTCGAGATGCCCTCAAGGAGGAGTGCGAGCATCTGAAGCGTCAGCTCGCAGAGCTAGAGCAAGCCGATAGGGAGGGCCTAGAGTCACTCGCCACCGAGGTGAGTTCGCGCACTAGAAAGCGAAGCAAAGCTCGTCCTGAGGTTCGCAAGCCGTACCATGAGTTCACATCGACGGATGGGCTCGCGATCTACGTTGGCCGAGGCTCGAAGGACAACGACGAACTGACGTTCCAAGTCGCCCGCGGAAACGATATGTGGCTGCATGCCGCAGACTCGGCCGGATCGCACGTCATCATTCGCTCAGGAAAATCGGCCCCGCCGCGACGCACTCTCGAGGAGGCGGCGCTTCTCGCTGCGCATTACTCCAAAGTGCGCACGGACGCCGTCGTCACGGTCAACTACACCCAGCGGAAACACGTGCGAAAGCCACGTGGCGCGGCTCCAGGGATGGTGTCGATCGGGGGCACTAGAGCGATCGACGTTCGAATGGACGCGGCGCGGATCAAGGGCCTATTCGCCACTCGAAGATGAGTCGTTACTCCTACGTGAGTCCCTTCGGCGGCGTCAGACCCGATCGGGAAGAGAGTACGAGTCGGTCCTCCGGCTCCATGGAGAGCAGAGCGTTCGCGTCATCCGAGCGAAGTCCCCCACGCGCGGCGGCGTAGGTCGACGCGAGCAGAGTGAGTGCCAGGAAGTAGAGGAGAAGAGCGGGAATCATCAGTTGGGTAGGACCATCTCGACCAGGTCAGGCGTGGGGACAAACGCGAAGGCGTCCGCCTGCATGCCGACATTGGTCTCCAACCCGTCGAATCGGATCGTGTTCGTGTTTCCGAGAGCGTCCACGATCGTCGTTTGTGCGACATTCCAAGTGTCGCGTGAGACGACGAACATGAGCCGCGAGTAGTCGGCGTTGGGTACCTTTGGAACCAAGTCCAGTACTGCCTCTTCGTCGGTTGACTCCTCCATCAATGTGATGTCGAAGTCGGCGGTGAGGTCGCCCTCACCAATGAGGAACCGCATGGCGGTCGGCAACTCAGAAGAGTCCATCGGTGCCGAGAAATACTGGGCGTTTTCAAGGTCGACCGTGTGGATGTTCTCGCCATCCAGGATGAGCCGGCGGGTCTCATAGTCCCAGAGCATTCGGCCCGGTCGCAGAAAGTAGACGCTGCCAGTGGAAGTACGTGTTTCGCCGAGTGCGACGTTAGTCGACTCTTGCGTGAAACCCGCGGTGAAGTCCTGAATGGACTCGTAGGCGGTCTGAAGATTGCGGACGACGGTGTCTGCGTCTGTCTCAAATTCTTCGACAAGTTCGACGTTCTGGACGAGGAGTTGCACCTCCGTCCCCACGCTGGGCAGCTCGAAGAAGTCGAAGTTTGGCAACGGCGTGAGAGCCGTGGAGAGTGCCGCAAGGGCAATGGTCATGGAGATCTGCAGCTTCATTTTCGGCCTCGTTTGCACGATAGGTAAATGGCAGACGTGCGATGGGGGCGGTTTATTCCACTCGACGCGGTCGCGCCAGTTGCGTTGGCTTGTTAGTCGGCCCGGTCTGGGAGTGAGCGAGCAGGTCTCTGAGGCGCGTGCGAGACATCCCCGCCCGGTCATGCTCATCGTATACCTCGCCGATCAGCTCCTCGATGATGTCCTCGAGCGTGATCACGCCGATTATCTGCGGTGTTCCATCGACCACCATCGCGAGGTGAACTCGCCGTTCCTGCATTTCTCTGAGCAGAACGTCGATCCGTTTGTCCTGGGCGACGTGCTCTGCCGGCCGCGCTAGCTGCCTCACGTGGAACTCGCCGTCAGTCCCGAGCTCAGCGATGTGCCTTAGGACGTCTTTCGCATAGCAAATACCAACGACGTTCGTGGCCTCCCCTGCGTGAACGGGAACGCGAGAGTGTCCCGCGGCGACCAGAACGCGAAGGAGTTGGGGGAGTTGGATGTCGACCGGAACAGAGACGACGCTGTCCAGGGGGACCATGACCTCGCTGGCGGTGCGATCGTCGAGCTCGAAAACCGACTGCAAGAGTTTGGCCTGTTCGTCGCTAATCGAGCCCTCTGCTTCCCCAAGGTCGATCAGCCAGCCCAGGTCCTCCTCGTTGACGATTGGCTCCTTTGAGTCGCTTGCGCCAAGCGCTCGCGCCAGGGCGACGAACGCGGCGGTGAGGGGGCTGACGATAATGTGGAGAGGCTTAATGATGCGCATGATGGGTGCGCTGATTCTCGCGGCGTGCGTTCGCGCGAGGCTCTTGGGAATGATCTCCCCGAAGGTCAGGAGGAGCAGTGTCATGACCCCAACCGCCACTGCGACGGGGGAGATGCCCGCGGCGTCGACATCGGTCAGCATCCGGTTTGCCACCTCGGTGGCCAGCGCGGATGCGGTGATGTTCACAAGGTTGTTGTAGATGAGGATCGTCGTCAGGACGGCTCCCGGCGACTCGGCCCAGAGTTCGAGCGACCGCGCTGCCTTACCTCCGTCGTGCAGCAGCCGCTGAGTCTTCGCGCGGCCCAGGGTGGTGAGCGCAGTCTCCGAGCCGCTAAAGAAGGCCGAGAAAACTAAGCAACAACCGATCCCGAGGATCCCAGATAGGGGAACGTCCATTGACTAGCTACCCACTGGTGGCATCGTTGACACCGACGGCGTTTGTTCGAGACAGGCTGGCGAGAAGGCAGTGTCGATGTCAGACATCCCGAAGCTCACCGAATCCACCGAGGGGCGCGATGACGGTTAGGAGCGCTCGACACTCGGCCGGTTTGGTCGGGTCGCCACGACACGCGTTCGCGCCCGCTCGATTGCGACGAGTGCCGCGGTACCTGCGAGAGCTGCTGCGACTACGATTACGATTGCCATTTGGCACAAACCTCTGGAGGGGGGCGCGAGGGCGCAGACCAGTATCGGGACGGATGCGAGGAGTGTCAACGTTCGCCCCCTCACGATCGGGCGTTTCGCCGAGGGTTTGCAAGCGCACGCCTCGCTTGCGCAGCGACGTACGGAGGGATAGTTGTCGTGCAACCTATATCCTCTTCCACCGACGAAGCGCTGGACGGCGACACGGCCGCTCCTGCCTCGAATCGCGGAGCAGTAGATGCGAAAATTCTGTATTGTAGCCTTGACTGGCGTAGTTTCGTTACTCGCAGCCTGCGGAGTACCGGCCGGTTCGGCCGTCGTCGAGGACATAGACGGCCTCATTGCCGCCACCGGGACCGGGGACTTCGATGCGCTGCTGGCTGAGGCCGCTTCGCAATGGGAGAATCGGCAGGATAACGAAGCAGTCGACGCTGCGATCGAAGCCTGGGAGACCGCGATTCATTCTCCGACGGACTCGGCTGTCGATCGGCGCGCTGCGATGGTGCCCGTCTTCACGAGCCTTGCTCACGCTTACTACTGGCGGGCGCACGCTCACCTTCGGTTCGACGATGCGGCAACCGATGAGGATCTGCTGTTCGCCTACTCGACGGGCATGGATTACGCCGCGCAGGCGATGGCGCTGAACAACGACGAGTGGCGCCGTGCGCTACTCTACGAGACTCCCATCCCCGAAGCTGTCGTCCACCTTACCCCGTCTGATGTTCCCGCGGTGTACTGGCACGCGACCAATCTCGGTCGTTGGGGGCTGACTCGCGGCATCGCCACCGTCCTCGGACGAAAGGACGACATCTACGCGCTGATGAACCGGGTCGAGGAAATGGACCCCGCGTTCTACTACAACGCAACGAATCGGTACTTCGGCGTCTACTACACGAAGCTCCCGTTCGGTAATCCGGCTGTGGACGAGTCGCAGCGGCGTCTCGAAGAGTGCATTTCGCGTCACCCTGAATACTTAGAGACCCGAGTGCTCTACGCTTACGACTGGGCAACGGTGACGCAGAATCGTGCTGTCGCCGAAGAGCAGCTGCAAATCGTGCTCGACGCCGACATCAGCCAATGGCCCGAGCTCTACCCCGAAAACTTCAACGCTCAGCGTCGCGCCGAGCGGATTATGGCAGAGCTCGACGAGTACATCCGCTGATAGCGGGAGGACGCTTCCGAGCGTTCCCACGGCGCGTTGCAGCTCCAATACTCATCAGCAGACCTAGAATGAAAACCTCTATCAAAACCGCACTTTCCGTCGCTGTGCTCAGCGCAACGATGGCGCTCCCGCTCTACGCAAGCGCTGAGGAGTGTACCGTCGAAGAACCCTGCGTTGTTCGCCTGTCCACAGTGGCCCCGCGTGGGACCCCATGGGCGGATCAGATGAACCGGCTCAAAGATTCCCTGGAAACGCAGTCGGGGGGCCGTCTCGATGTGCGAACCTATCTCGGTGCCACCGAAGGTGAGGTCTCTCTGGCGCGTCAGTGTAAGGACGGTGCGCTGGAAGGTGTCGGGGTCTCGACGGGAGCGATTGCGACCCTCGTCCCCCAACTCGGGGTGTTCGAACTGCCGTTCCTCTTCAACTCGTTAGAGGCGGCTGACGACATCATCGACAACCATCTCTACGACCCGATCTCCGATATTCTCGGGGAAAACCATTTCCAACTCTACATCTTCAGCGAGAACGGTTTCCGCAACTTCGCGACCGCGAATGGTAACCCGATCCGCACTCCTGCTGACCTCGGCAACATCCAGATGCGCTCGCAGGAGAGCTGGATCCACGAGATGATGTACACCCTGCTCGGTGGCAATCCTGTCTCGATTCCCGTGACTGAGGTCTCGGCCGCTCTCTCCAGCACGAACGTGCAGGGATTCGACAACACCCCACTCTACGCTCAAGCTGCGGGATGGCAGGAGTTCATCAACACGTGGAGTGTCTCGAACCACATCTACCAGCCGGCCGTCGTTGTGTATAATCAGGATTGGTTCAACGAGATGCCTGCGGATATCCAGGAAATCCTGCTCTCTAATCGCGCCGCCGAGACTGCCCGCGGCCGACGCGATATTCGAGCGATCAACCCGATGCTAGTTGCCAACTTGGCAGCCTTCGGCATCGAAGTCGTCGAGCTGACTGCCAATGAGCGTGCCGTGATGGCTGCTGCCACAGTCGGCGTGCGCGATGAATTCCGTACTCGTGTTGAGGGCGGATCGACTCTGCTCGACCTGGTTCTGAACAACCTCTAGTCCTTCCCCCAAGACCCGCACCGAGGGTCCCTCTCTCGAATCGCGTTAATGTCCAGCGCCCCCTCCGCTGATAGTGAGACCGGATACGGTCCCGCATTGCGTCGCAGAAGCCCTGTGATTCGGTGGATTGGAGCCGTGGACGACGCGGTCTACTCCGTTGAACGAGCGATCGTCACGGGCGCGTTGCTCGTCATGAGCGGCGTCGTTTGTCTGAACATTCTGGACCAGTTTCTCAACAACCAGCAGGCTGTTTTGAGAGCGCTACGGGATGGCACAGGTTCCGTCTCGTCTCTCTGGCCCCTGTTCGCTCTTGGTGCAGCCGGAATTGCTCTGGCCCGCGCCGCCTGGGCGAGCGCCCCGTCGTTGCGAGCGAACACGCCACTCATCAACGGCTTCACACTGCTGACCCTCGTGGCAGCAGGCGCCCTGTGTGCGGCGATGGTTACGTTGAGCAGCTCCACGGTGACCGCCGCGCTGGCGATTGTCTGCGGTCTGGTGGTCGCGTTGACCGAGTTGGATCGACCAATCGCTTCGGACTCGAAGGGCCTTGGCGTAAAGATCAGAGTCGCGATCGTCCTGGCCCTATCCGTCGCCCTCGCAGCGATGGCGCTTCGAGTGGTCCCGGACGGTGGTACGTGGACGTGGACGCAGAAGGTGGCGCTCTTTCTGCTCCTGTGGACCGCGTTCATTGGTGCTTCGATGGCGGCACACGATGGCCGGCACCTGACGATCGACGCGGTTCGGAAGTCGATTCCGAAGAAGTTTGTCCCCTATTATAACGCCGTCTCCCACGCCGTCGCGGCCGCCTTCTCCGCGGCATTCATGTTGCTCGCGTACTGGTATCTGCAAGATCGATTGGCGGAGACCGCGGCGCCGGGTGAGATCCCGGACTGGCTCAAGGTCCTGGCCATTCCGGTCTCTCTTTTGTTCGTCACGCTTCGCTTTGCGGGAAGCTCGATAGGCAATCTCCTCGCGGGGATTTGGGGCCTCACAGAAGATGAGGTGAGCGAATGAGCATGCTCATCGTTGGCCTCATCGTAATCATCATCCTGGCGGTCGTGCTCGGAGAGCCGCTCTACGTTCTGATCGGCAGCGTGGCAGCGTGGCTGCTGATGGCGAGCGGCCAGTATCCGACCTTCGGCGAGCTGAAGCCCGTCGTCGAGATGACTCGGGAACTCGCAGACAAAGAGGTCCTGCTGGCGATCCCGTTCTTCGTGATCTCCGGGGCGATCATGTCGGAGGGCGACATCGCCCGACGGCTGATCGCGGTCGCACGCACCACGTTCAGCTGGTTGCCCGGCGGACTCGCAGTATCAACAGTTATCGCCTGCATTTTCTTCGCGGCAATTTCGGGATCTTCGCCAGTCACGGTAATCGCGATCGGCTCGATCATGTATCCAGCGATGATCGCCGAAGGGTACCCCGATCGGTTCTCGACAGGGCTCGTCACTTCCGCGGGAAGTCTCGGTATTCTGATCCCGCCCTCCATTCCTATGATCGTCTACGCGATCATCGTACCCAACGGGTTCCAGGACCCGGCTGGGTACAATGTGGCAGGTGACGAGGGCTCTCTCGGGCTCGTTGAACTCTTCCTGGCCGGAGTCGGGCCCGGCATTCTGATCGGCGGGTTGCTCGCCGGCTTCTCCGTTCTGCAGGGGATGCGTCAGAAGTCGAAAGTCGAAGTATTCGACTTCCGCGAGCTTGGCGCCGCACTGCGCAACGGAGTTTGGGCACTTCTGCTGCCCGTTATTATTCTCGGCGGAATCTACACGGGCGTGTTCACGCCGACTCAGGCGGCCGCCGTAAGCGTAGTCTATGCGCTTGTCGTCGAAGTCTGGATCCACCGTAGTCTGACGCTCCACGACCTCCCGCGCGTACTCAGCGAGTCGACCGTCCTTATCGGCGCGCTCCTGATTATTCTGGCGCTTGCACAGGGCTTTAATAAGTACCTAACGCTCGCTCAGATCGCTGAGCACTCGATCCTTTTACTGGAGAACTACAACCTGACC
>JBLHWZ010000062.1:0-22335 GCA_047629415.1 Bradymonadia bacterium
GCCGGTCTGCGCGCAAGGCGCGTGGGGTAGGGGAAGCTGCGTTTTGCGGGGTCGCAAGAGCACCGAACGGTGGAGATCTGTGCCCCGACTGGTAGAATTCATAGGCGGCTTGATCTTCCTATGCTCCGGACGACAGAAACACGGTGAAGCGTCCCGACCTCGTTGGGGAGGTCGATTCCTGGTTCGGTCCGTCACCCGATTCGTGCTAGTCTCAGTGCTCCTACCGGAGGTCCGATGCGCTCTTTGACACGGCTCTTGCTCGCTATCTACGCCGCCACGTTCGCCCTCGCATGCGGGAACGACTCGACGAGCGGAGATCGCCCCAATGCGGGTGTCCGAGACACCGGCGTCGACACCCGCGCTACGGACGCCAGGGACGCGGGCTCAGTGATCGACGCCGCGGACGCGCCCCTCGGCTCGCAAGCCGGTTTCGGCGAGGAATGTGAGGCCGACCGAGAGTGCGCCAGTCGGTTCTGCATTGTCACGATGGAATTTGACGAAGGACTTTGCACGCGATTTTGCTCGGACGACAGTGGATGCGAAGAGGAAGGATGGTCGTGCGTCTTCCTGCTGAACTCCGGAGGGGACGGCGCGCGGATCTGCGTCCCGACGGATCTTTGCATCGATGAAGACAACGACGGTTATGGCCGAGGACCGAGCTGTGAGGGGCCCGACTGCGACGACGACGACCCCGAGATCTATGCGGGTGCCGACGAGCGTTGCAATGGGCTCGATGACGACTGCGACGGGGCCTTCGACGAGTTCGTCATCGACACGGGTGAGGCGTGCTCCACCGCGTTCCCGGGAGAGTGCTCCCGAGGAGTTACAAACTGCGAACTGGGTTTCTCCGAGTGCCGCAGCTTGGCCCCGGCGTCGCTCGAGATCTGCAATGCCCTCGATGACGACTGCGACGGCGAGACGGATGAGCAGGATGACGGCGCGCCCCTCTCGGAGCAGTGCTATCCGGCCGCACCGGAGACCGCAGGGGTCGGATCGTGTGCCGCCGGCATCCGGAGCTGCGCCGGCGGGACCTTTTCGCAGTGCGAGGGGCTCGTCCTTCCCTCCCTCGAGTTCTGCAACGGGCTCGATGACGACTGCGACGGCGAGACGGATGAGGGAGACCCAGGCGGAGGGTTCGAGTGCAACACCGGCCTCGACGGAGCATGTGCCCCAGGCGTCAGGCGTTGTGAAGGAAGCGGCGTGGAGTGCGCCGAGCTGGTCGCGCCGGGAGATCACGAAGAGTTGTGCAACGGCCTGGACGATGACTGCGATGGCGAAGTCGACGAGGACTCCCGTTGGACCACACGCGGCGCTGGGTGCACGGACGGCGTTGGCCTGTGCCTAGCGGCCGGAATCCTGGTCTGCGACCCCGACGACCCGTCGGGCGAGTTGGTCTGTTCGGCCGAGCCACGTTCGGCCGCCGTGGAGGTTTGCAACGGGCTCGATGACGACTGCGACGGAATCGCCGACGACGGCGCGCTGTGGTCCGAGCGCGGGAACGTCTGCTTCGACGGCGTCGGTGCCTGTCGGCGGGCCGGAATCTTGATCTGCGACGTCGCCGGCGCGGCCGGTCCCCTGGAATGCACCGCAACGGCGGAGCCCGAGGCCCCGGAAGTGTGCAACGGACTTGACGACGACTGCGACGGCATCGTCGACGACTTGGAGTCGGAGCTCTGTCCGTTGCAGCTCGGCGTCTGCGCGGGAGCGGCACAGATCTGCGCAGGAGGCGGCGGGTTCCTAGAGTGCACGACCTTGAACTATGGGCTCGACTACGAGCTGATCGAGATCTCCTGCGACGGCCTCGACAACGACTGCGACGGGGAGGTCGACGACGTAGACGTCGATCGGGACGGGTTCGTCGACGTAGACTGCGGAGGGACCGACTGCGACGACCTCAGCCCGCTCGTCAACCCAGAGGCGCTGGAGGTCTGCGGGGACCTGGTCGACAACGACTGCAACGACATCCCTGAAGACAAAGACGTCGACGAGGACGGCGCCATCGATGTCGCTTGCGGCGGCGATGACTGCAACGATCGTTCTCCGCTCGCTCGCCCGGGCCTGGACGAAGTCTGTGGCGATCGGCTGGACAATGACTGCGACGGCTCGGCCGACAACAAAGACATCGACGGAGACTCGTTCCTCGATCCGGCCTGCGGTGGAACCGATTGCGACGACGACGAGAGTCGCGCGTTCCCCGGGAACCCTGAAGTTTGCGATCTGGTGGACAACGATTGCTCGGACGTCATCGACGACAAGGACACCGACGGAGACGGCTACATCGACGACGATCCCGTCTGCGGCGGAGACGACTGCGACGACGACGATATTTTCGTAAACCCAGGGGCCGACGAAATGTGCGGCGATCTGGTGGACGACGACTGCTCGGGCGCCACCAACGACCGAGACATCGACGGAGACGGATTCTTCGACGACGATCCCGCCTGTGGTGGCGACGACTGCAAGGACTCGCTCGACACCGTGTTTCCCGACGCGCCCGAGATCCGCGACGGCGAAGACAACGACTGCAACCTGCTCTGGGACGAGGGCCTGATCCTCCCGGGCGAGCTCATCGTCACCGAGGCGATGCCAAACCCGTCCGCCGTGTCCGACTCGTTTGGCGAGTGGCTGGAGGTCTTCAATACCACCGACATCCCCATCAACCTCAACTCGTTCCGCCTCCATGACGATGGCGAAGACTCCTGGCTGGTCCTCGACGTCGAGGGCGTCAACATCGGGCCGCGAGAGTATGTGACGCTCTGCCGAAACGGGCTCTTCTCCTTCAACGGAGGCGTTGTGTGCGACTCCACCTACGACGACTTCATTCTCGCGAACGGTCCCGACGAGATCGTGCTCTCGCTCGGCGACGTTGAGATCGATCGCGTCAACTACGACGGATCGTTCCCGTGGACCTCAGACACGACGATGTCGTTGCGGACCGATGCGCTCGACTCGGTCTCTAACGATCTGGCCGCCTCGTGGTGCCCCACCGCGCCCACCGCCGGAAACCAGCTCGCAGCCGGCGACTACGGCACCCCGCGCCGTGCGGCGGACTGCCGGTAAGCTCTCACTCGGCAGATCTGTGCCCCGACTGGTAGAATTCATAGGCGGCTTGATCTTCCTATGCTCGTGTCAGAGAAGACATCGTGGTTCGCGCCGTCGAACTCGCTAAGGTGTGGCAGCCCCAGGAAGTGCGCGCCCTCATGAAGGAAGTTGCCGCCGTGTTCTCCGACGGAGTCGCCGTACGCGAAGTACGACACAACGACGCACGAGGGCGGCGCATCGGCCAGCTTGATAGGCCCAGGCGACGCCGGAGCGACTCCTCCGCAACACGGCTCGCGGCCCTCGTTGATCCAGTCGACCACGACCATTCGCATCGCTCTGCCGGGCGACTCATCTGCTGCTGCCGCTAGGCAGAGTGTCTCCAGGTCGTCGACATCTAGGTCGGCGTACTGGCCGAGTTCAGCCCGCCGGTCTCTCGAAGTGACATCCCCGATGCCCAGGTCGTGGGCGGAGAGAATTCGGTCCATCTCGTCGGTCGCTCCCTGCAGAAACGCGTCGCGATCCTCCGCCGTGTCGAGCGGCGCGTCCGCGGTCACGAACCAAACATCGAGCTCCATGACGTACTCGTCCGCATTGGTGCGCTGTCGGCATCGATTTCGGTCGAGGGTGCGTTGGCCGCTTCGGTGCAGCAGGCGATGGTTCAGCTGCGAGGCGAGTGCCCAGATTGTCTGGCGCGGTTGGGTTAGCCCGAGCCCGTGCACACAGAGGTGATGCGCAGGTCGCGCCCGAATCATCATGCCGCGGAGTTCTGCACGTTCGCGCGGCCTTCGTCCTCGCGTCGGCGTTTCGTCGCGCGGATGTTCATGAGGTGGCCGAGGACCAGCAGCACGCCACCTGCTACTCCGACGGATGCTCCGATCATGTGCGCGGTTTCGTCATGCTCGTCGCCGTCATGCTCGTCGCCGTCATGGTCGTCGCCGTCATGCTCGTCGCCGTCATGCTCGTCACTCTCATCAGCCGCCGCGTCATGTACAGCGCTGGCGTGTACCGAGTCTTCTTGATCGTGGTGATGGTCTGACCCCATCTCGAGCCCACGAGATGCCAACAAACCGATGATGCCCACCCCCAACAGCACCACGACGCTCAGCGAACGATGACTCCGCCATCCATAAACAAGCGCTGCTGCGGCGAAAGACACTGCAATCAGCGTGAACACCCACTCCGCCGTGTGGCCGAGCAGGTACCCGAGCCCCAGCGCGGCAAGAGCGGCAGGCAGAAAAGCGCACACGGCGCAATGTACGGCGCACAAGCCGCTCGCGGCGGCGCCAAAACGGTCTACGCGTTCAGTCATTGGGTTTCCTCACGCGCCGGCCTGGTTGTTCGGTGCAACCCCGTGGCCACCCCTCCTCAACGTCGCGAGCAGAGTCCTCGGACTCGCTTGGCGACAGAGGGTCCTGTGGCAAGTCCGACTCCAGCGAGCTGTCCTCCACGTAAGGGGCTTCTGCCTCCCGCGCTGGCTGCTCGGCCGAGCAGCCAGACACCACGAGAGCCAGAGCGGCGGCTATCAATCCTCTGTGCATCGTCTTCCGATTCCACGTTGGCGCCCGACTTCGTCTTCCGAGTGCAGGAAGTCAGCGTAGACTGCCCCTAGTTCTCGCTCCATAGTGAAGTAGTTCCCATACTCGAGCTGGGGAAACACGATCGTTTCGAAGCAGGACCAGCGAAGGTTCGGCAGTTTGAGCGTTCTGAAGTTGTTGCTGTCTGATGGGCACCGCGTACCGATTCACCAACGCCAAAGCACCTCGACCTCGGGCTCCGTAGCGAAGGGCGGAACTGGGGCGACGTACGAGTTGTAGTTGTCGAAGCCCTGACGCGGCGCCGGCGTGTTTGCGAGTCCACCGTGCACTGTCTGCCACCAGGTGGTCACCCCGTCGCGACCGAACACCACCAGCATGCCATCGTCGAGCAGGATAAACTCGGGCTCTTCTGTCCGCGATGCCTCCGGAATATTGAGTTGCCAGAGCAAGCCATCGGACGTGTTGTCCACGGCGCGCAACGGAATGTATGCCTCCCCGCTGGGACGAAGCCTTTTGTAGAGGATTGTTCCGTCCTGCGCGACCACCGGGTCATGGAACACCGCTTCGTGGCCCGCCGCGATCACTTGGCTCGCCTCCCCCTCACCCGGGAAGGGCTTCCAGATTCCCATCGTGAACGAATGATCCCATCGCTGCCAGATCGTGCCTCGCAGGTCGACGATCGCCTCGTTCTGCAGGTCGCCCCGATAGTGATCCGGAAAGTAGCGTTCGGTGATCGGGAACGTCCTTCGGGTTTCGAACGTCTCTGGGTCGGAGAGGAAGAAACTCGAACCATCGTGATTGAGGATTGAGCCGTCATACCAGAGGAACGGGACCTGTCCCGACGGATGCGACCCACCGTAAAAATACTCCGCAGGGTCGAGTTCGGACCCTGGGTCCCGCGCGGGCCGCGTGGCCAAGTGGGTCCCGCCGTCCACACGAAAGAGGTCAAACCCTCGAGTCGCGTAGATGTGCCCGTATGCCGCCATGGTACCGAACCCGCCGATCACAGAAGTTGCCCACGGGTCAAGCGAACATTCGATCAACTCACCGGTCGAAGCGTCGATCACCATCTCCTCGACCCAACGACGCGAGCCGTTCCACCCGCTCGCCTCAGTGAAAATTTGATTGTTGCGCGGCTCGTAGCGTGGATACGTGCCTCCCCCAATCCCCCTGGTCCAGACTAAGTTCCCGGTGCCGTCGATTCGACTGAGGAGCGGGTTGATCCAACAGGTCCGTTCTTCGTCGGTTCGGTGCCAGGTCCAATGAACAATCACATCGTCGGTACCGGGTATTCCGAACATACGGTGGACGTGGCCCAATGGCCAGAGCGTCCAGCGAACTGCCCCATCCCGACCGTAGGAGCGCATCCCCCCCTCAATCTGAACAACAAAGTGTTCGGACGCAGTCGCTATCACTCCACCCCATCGCGCGGGGTTCTCGAGATCATCGCGCGGCGACGAGTACTGCACCGTTCTCACGAGCTCGGGACACCCTTCGCTCAGCGAGCAGATCAGCTCGGGGATGTTCTCCGGTGCGACAGGATCACCATCGCGGCGGCCGAGCCGGACATCCTGCGGGGGCCGAACTGTGTTCGTCGGGCCGTCCGGCAGAGGACCCCTCACGACCTGGGTGATCTCGCACCACTCCTCGCCACGTACCCATCCGTTGCAAGAAGGAATCTGCTCACCTGGTGGAACGCAGCTCGGGGATAGATTGCCAAAGATTTCAGCCGTGCAGCCCCACGAAGGGTACTCAAGCGGTGAAGTGTCGGGGGCAACTTCGTCCGTATCCACCTCGCCGGCTTCTGGATCTTCGGCGACGTCATCCATGAGGTCGACATCCAACAAAGAAAGGTCTCTGCCCAATTCGGCGACATCTCGAATGTCCTCTTGCTGGCGAGTGTCACGCGGATCCGCAGGCACGTCTGACTCGGGCGCGTCCGAGATCGGCTCGGAGTCAGTTGGAACCTCCGAGTCAGACGGTTCGGTGGTGTCGCCAAGCTCTTCGGCGACGTCACCAACGGCGGATGGTGTCGATGGCATCTCTCGGCACGCGGCGAGCCCAAGTGAGAGAAGGAGGACCGCATAAACAGCTCGATTCATCGGCCTTCCGGGTAGGCGAGGGAACCAATCCAGCCTGAAGTGTGGGAGGCCGTCGGGTCATCGCCACCGATGGTGTCGCTCCGTGCCACAGATGGATACGTTCCTCCGTCCGATCCCATGAGGGTCGTCGTCGACTCGTAGAGGATCTCTCGCACGCGTGACCAGCGGAGGTTCGGCAGTTTGAGCGTTCTGAAGTTGTTGCTGTCTGTGATGGGCACCGCGTACCGATTGTCAGCCAGCGCACGGTAGGTGTCGATTGGCACTGAGAACCTCACTCTGGTGCCTGGTGCTGCGTCCGCAGAGAAGTCCGCGGTAACGTCGGGCCTGGGATCGGGCAGCGATACTTCAATGTACTCGACTCCTGCTGCAGTTTCGCACTCGGGCCCTGTCGCGTCGACGATGACTTGGTCACTTTCATCATAGCAGCGCGCATCCGCGAGGCGCAGTGCGTCGCGGATCAGCAGGTCCGTTTCAGTCATCGGGTTGCGGCAGATTCCAAACGGAACAGGCGTGGAAACCGCTGGCTCCATCGTGTCGTCGGGCAGTAGCGCGCGCGCTGAGATGGTCCAGGCGCCAGAGGCGGGCTCGCCGATCAGGAACTCACCGTACTTCTCGAACGTGCAAATCTGTCCGAGATTCCAGCCGTGTTGGGCAGGACTTGCGATGTTCGGAAACAGCGTGCCCCCATCCTGATCCCAAAGCGGAGCTCCGGGCGGATCAAATACTCCGTTGTTGTTCCAATCTACTGACCGGGTGCCCTCGTAGCATCGCGCGGGCCCAGTCAACCGAGGGGCCGTTTCGACTTCTGGAGGCAGAAGTCTGCAACCCGCGCAGTTCCCGCCTGTGCCACTGAATCCCTCGTCACACTCTTCCCCCCGCAAGATATCAACTTCTCCATCCCCACAACAATTCTCCGTGATACATGGAGACGGGTGCTGATCCGCAATAGCGGAGCTAGGTAAGGCTACTTGGGGCTTTTCGTGAGGGCTGCCCCCCGGTAATGTGTTGGTGCAACCCGAACAAAACCAAGAGACAGCCCATGCCGGTGATCGTACCCGATTCTCTCTCGTCAGTCGTTCCTCACCTGAAGGCATTGATCGCCGCGGCTGCCTCCCGGCTCGAGATGCCAACTGACCGGGCGCTGTGCGCTCAGCCTGATTTCGAGCGTGAGCTCCGGGATCTGACGATGGCGCTCGAGCGCTCGGTTCACATCGTCGACCTCGAACGGTTCGACGTGGACGTGCCGGGAATCGTTGTGAACGGGATCCGGTATCGGTCGATTGGTCGGTCGGTTCTGCCCGTCTTGTTGATGGCCGGCGGAGCATCGGTCCGGCAGACGATGTATCGGGAGCGCGGCGGATCTGGCGGCCGCTCAGTTGGGGCCGTTGCTCTACAGCTCGCTCTGGTTGACGGTCGAACGACGCCGGCGGCAGCGGAGGTTTTGTCAGGGTTTGTCGCGCGAAACACGCCTGAAGCGAGTTCCAAACTGCTTGCTCTCACACGTACAATCAGCGTCTCGAAGTCGACGCTCGATCGGTTTGACAAGTCGTTCAGTACGGCCTGGGAGCCATTCCGCGTCGAGCTTGAGGACGAGATTCGACTCGACGAGTTGCGGTCGGCGACGAAACCAAACAAGGGCGCCGAGGTGATCGCGTTCTCACTGGACGGCTGTATGGTTCGGATGAAGGACGCTCCAAACACTCCGGGCGCGGCCAAACATCCCGACGTTCCGAATGGGCATCAGGAGGCGACCTCCGCGGTGGTG
Organism: Bradymonadia bacterium; assembly: GCA_047629415.1. Lineage (GTDB taxonomy): Bacteria > Myxococcota_A > Bradymonadia > REDH01 > REDH01 > CBDUJZ01. Next base: position 8,445 of record JBLHWZ010000062.1, read on the forward strand.
AGCTTGTACGGCACCGATTGTGAGCGCATCCGGTCCATCGGCCACGCCCGAATGCCCGAGTCGAAGAAGACCACACTGAGCGCGCAGCTCCTCGCCGAGTTGGGGGCGGCCCTTGAGCGCAATCCGAACGCCAGCGTAGTCGCGATGTCTGACTCCGCGGCGGAGAACTGGCGGATCCTCCGCGAGATCGCAAAGAGCCTTGGCATCGAGCCAACCGAGATCACAGACTATTTCCACGCAGCCGAGCACGTCTCAGACGGCCTGAAAGCCGCTGGACTGAAGGGCGACGCCGTCGAAAGGTGGTGCGAGCGCCTGAAGGACGAGCGCTGCGGCGCCGAGGCTTGCCTGGCGGAGCTCGTTCGACGGGCCGCAACCAAACGCGTGCAACGCTCAGCGACACGCTTGAAGGCCGTGCAACGAGAGATCACCTACTTGAACAACAACATCGACCGAATGAACTACCGCGCATACCAGGACGCTGGCCTCCCGATCGGAACCGGCGTTCAGGAGGCTGCATGCAAGACGTACATTGCGGCGCGCCTCAAGCTCTCCGGGATGTCGTGGCGGAAACACGGTGGCCAGGGCGTGCTCACAATGCGGTCGCTCGAACTATCCAACCGGCTCGGCCTCGCCTGGGGCAGGCTCACGGCTCGCCTGCGGACGGCCTTCACGGTCGATACCAATGCGGAGAGCCGCAAGCCCAGCGCTCTCCGCAACGCAGCCTAACTAGATCCGCCATTGCGGACCCGCACCCTGTTCCGCAAGGGGCATGTGGACAGCCGCACACGGTGTTCGTTGACCACTGCCCGCGCAGCGGTCATGGTCGCTGGGCTCCCTCCAACTTTCCCGCGGAGGGCGCGCAGAAGAGCAGCACGCAACTAGTTGCGTGAGCATTGTTCACCTCCCCCCACTTGTTTTTCCTGCGCGATTTTGTCGCCGAGGGCCGATGGGTTCGCCCGCGAATCACTACCCCGCGAACACATCCATGAAGGTCCGTAATGAGCCGTTTCAGAAACGCTTCTCCGTTCGCGCTCTCCGCGTGCCTTGTCTTGTCCGCCGCCGCCTGCTCGGGCGACAGCAACAACAACAACCCCGACACCGGCGTTGACGCCGGCACCGACGCGACCGACGCGACCGACGCGACCGACGCGACCGACGCGACCGACGCGACCGGCGGCACGGACGGGACCGAAAACCCGTTGGTCATCGCGCCGGGCGACGCGCCGCTAGCACAGCTCGCGTTAAACTCGACGACCGGGTGCGGGCTCGATATCGACTGCGCGGACGAGCTCTACTGCTTCCAAGGCGCCTGCACCTTCGAGTGCGGTGCTGACGACGAGTGCGGCGACGGCGAGACCTGTAACGACCGCGGTCGCTGCATCGACGGTGCTCAGAAGGACCTTGATGGTACCGAAACCACGGCCAACCCTGAAGTCTGGCCTGGTGTTGGCATCGAGCTGCTCCCCGTGCTTGTGCAGCAGATTCTGCCAGGCCAGGAAGAGCTGGTCATCACGATCACAACGACGAGCAGCATTCCCAACGGCGAGTTGCTTTACCGCACCGAGCTCAGCCACTCCGGAACACTGGAGACGTCTCAACTGGAACGCGCCCTCGTCACACTCGGCACACTCGATTTCGAGATCCGCGTGCCCACCGGCCGCTCAAGCCTCGAAGGCGACGAGCGCGGGCTCGAGTCTGTCTACGTCATAACAAGTGTCGGCGCGTTCACGCTGCAGCTCATCCCCAAGCTGCCCTTCTCGGGCAACTACGTCGGTGATGTGACCATCCCGGAGTTCGGCCAGTTCGGCCTGCCCCTGGACATGCAGATCGTGCTCTCGCCTGTGACAGCGACGCTCGAAGACGCAGACAGCGCGTACATTGTGCTGCCGATCTCGGCGACGCAGATTTTCACGCCCTTCGAGGCCACAGAGGGCGGCCCTGAGTTCGTCTCCTCTGAGCTGGCGTACGACGACTTCGCGCAGCGCTGGTTCGCGACCTTTGAAAACGAGTACCGCCTACCTGAGAACGCATTGCTCAGCGGCTACCCCAGCGGACAGATCGAACGCTCGATTCGCATCGAAATCGAGCCGCTCGACGCGCAGTCCGTGATCGGACGCATCAGCGACCGCTGGGTCGGCTTCTACGATGAGCGCTCCGCAGACGGCGTCTCCGACATCGCCGTGAACTCCTTCGAGGGCGAAATCTACGCCCGACGCCTGGGGCCAGCGATGCCCTTCGCGGAAGCGACGGCGCTCGACCGACTAGACGCGGTGGGTAATCCTGCTATGCAGCCGCTCCCGCCGGTCGAGGCCTGCGACGACACGATGCTTACCATTGTGGATATCGACGTTGAGGGCACTCTGGCCACCTGCGACGGGCTCACGACCATCACGGACTTCGAGTACGCGGACGCAGCTCAACAGGCCCTGTGCGCTCTTGCAGTGGCCCAGACCGCCCTTGATGGCGAGGACACCACCGCGTCGCAGATCACGGCATTCCTCAGCGAAGACATCGACAACCCGGGTGGCTTGAGCTTCGCCGAGTTCATGGCGAACTGCGCCGACCCAGACAACGCGACCTGCGACCCGGCACCCGAAGTGCTCTGCGGTCGCCAGCTTGTGGCACATGCGTACGCCAACCAGCAGGTTGAGCTTGAGAACGCGGCGTTGCTTGTGGCAACATACACAAGCATCACGCGTGAAGCGTACCTCGGGCGGCAGCTCGCGGCGTTCCAGACCGACTCCGATATGCGGCTCACGTGGTTGCGCACGACGGACTACCCGTCGATCGTCACTAACGCCGTTAAGGACCTCAACGAGCGACTGCTGCAAGAGTGGTCGGACAACGTGCTCGACGTGCACCTCGGTGTTCTCTCCGGCCAATTCGACGCATCGGGCCTCAGCGTGCTCTCACGCACCCCGACAGGCGAACCCGCTCAGGCGGCTCGTCAGCAGCTTTTGCTCGAGATGAGCCAGTCGTGGCGAGCATCGATGGACGCACTAACGCTCGCCGCGTCCCGCTGGCACACGCTCTACCAGGGCAACGCCGATCGCGAAGAGGCGGCTGCTTTTGTATCGACGCGCATGCTCGACCTCTACGTGCTGACCTCGGTGCTCTCCGACTTGAACCGCTCGGCGGGAGCCGGCTTCGCAAACGCTGGCTTCGGCAGCGGCTTCTCGAGCCTCATGCGTGAGCTCAGCCGACTCTCCTTGCCCTTCGATGAGCTCATCTACGCACGCGACGGCGAAGTCGTCGTCACGCGCTCGCTCGACCCAGACTCGACCAACGATGACGTCCTCGATGAACTCGAGTCGGAAGCCATCCGCGAGCTCACTAACGCGGCCGAGAGTGTCTCCGGGATCATTGAAGATGCGCAGGCAGAGGCGTTGCAACAGACGCAGATTCGTAACCGCATCAACAACGACATTGAGAGCTTGCAGGACGAACTGGTTCGCCTCTGTGGCCTCCCCGCAGGATGCAGCCGAAACGACGTGGACGACCCCGAGTGCGCGGTCCCTGTGTTCGCAGGCACCTGTGGCTTTGTCGTCGCTCGCGGCACCTCGGACGTTAGGGGCTTCGAAGCCGGACAGAACATCTCGGAGGCCGGCCGCGCGCTGCTCTCCGTTCAAGAGGCCGGCATCAACTACAACATCGCGCTTGAGGAAGAGCGCACCCACGGCGCCCGCTCTTCGATGTACTTGGAGACGGCCGACGCGTTCGAAGAGTCGGTGATCGACTGGAACGAGCGACGACAAATACTCGACAACGAGGTCGGCGACCTCGTGAGTCAGGGCGAACTTGCAGAGCTGGATGCGCTCGACCGCTTCCGCGACAACCTGGCCGAGCAAGATGAGCTCCGCACCATCTCCTACAACGCGGTCGCCGTGAGAATTCGTAGTTGGGACCTGATTCGCCTCGGTGGGGCGTCCGCCGACATGCGGGACCTCGTTGCGGTGACGGCACTGAACCAAACCGCCAGTGCTCTACGCGATACAGCGGCGTCCGTTGACACGATTGCAGCGATTGTCGCGGACGGTCTTCCGAAGAGTGTGGGTACGTCGTCCGATATATTCTCCGCCGGGCGACTCGCTACGAAGATGAGCGCATATGGCATCACCGCTGGCGTGCGTCTCGTCGCGACAGGACTGGATGCGGTCGCGGCGGGCGTAGAGAACGCCGCTACCAGCCGTGCGCTGCTGCGAGAAGCAACACTGACGAACCTTCAGCTTGAGTCCGAGCTCGAGGTGCTCAGCTACGACAACTTGGTCGCCGACCTCGAGGGTGGTTTGGAGCTCATCGTCGCCGAAAACGAGTTTGCAACGAGCGCACTGGAGAACCTCATCGGAAACCTCGAAGGCGCGCTGGAACTTGAGATGGCGTTCGAGCGAGACCTCGTCGAGCTGCGCGACCGTCGAAACCGGGGATTTGAACTCCTCGATCAAGCGCTTGAGTATGACTATCGTACCGCGCAGGCGGAACTCACCATCCAACAACGCATAAACGAGTACCAACAGGTCGTGCAGACCGGCCAGCTGATCTCCGCGCGTCTCGATGACCTCGCGCAGCAGCGGGCAAACGTGAACCAACTGCTTGGCAGCCCAAGCGTTGTCTTTGCGTGGGCCAACCGCCTCTTGCAAGCCGAGTCGCGGCTGGCGGGCGCGAAGGACCGCATGATGGATTGGGTTGTGGCGCTCGAGTACTACGCAGTGCGCCCCTTCATGGACCAGCGCCTGCAGATCCTCCTCGCTCGCAACACCTACCAGCTTGAGGCGATCGCCGATGAGCTTCGCCGCCTGCAGCGCTCCTGCGGTGGCATCGTGAACGCCGAAACGGCGGACCTCTCGATTCGGGATGACCTCTTGGGGCTCGGGTTCTCGACCGTCGATAGCGAGCAGGTCACGTTCAGCGCTGCAGAGCGCTTCATCGCTACGCTGGAGCGCGCCTCGATCCCCGTCGACAAGCGCGTTCGCTACACGGCCGATTCGAGCGTTGGCGATTTGGTTCGTCGCGACGATGTCCTGGCCGCGACCTTCCAGTTCAGCCTCGACGACTTCGCGAACCTCGGCGCCACATGTAACGCCAAGATCGCATCGCTCGCTGTTGAGCTTGTCGGTGAGAACCTCGGTAACGCGCGACCGACCGTGACGATTCTGTATGACGGAACAAGCCAGCTGCGCTCCTGCCAGCCGGGTATCGACGCGTACGTCGAGAACTTCGGCCCCGAGGCCACCGTGTTCGGTTCCATCACGAGCTTCCGTACCGCAGGTCGCTCGGTCTCGCCGGTCGCTGGTGTTGGCGTGTTCGGCTCGTCGAACGCGACGCTCGCAGGCCTTCCACTCGCATCGCAGTACACCGTGCTCATCGACCCCTCGATCGGCGAAAACGCTGACATCGAGTGGGGCAACCTCGAAGATATCCGACTCTCCGTCGAGTACACCTACCAAGACCCCTTCCCAGCCGGTCAGTGTGAGTAGGTCGCTTTGTAGCTAGGGCGCTGTGTGAGTCGATCATAGCGTCTCTAGACGACGAGTGTGGCGCGCGGGTGAGAGCCTTCGCGCCACGGCTCGTTTTTGGGTGGGCGCAGCGGTCGAGAATTGCTAGCTCTGGCGACACTCACGCGCTACGGCATACCATAGTCTACCGCCAACTTTGCCTGAAGGTTCGTAGGTACCGTTTCAGAGAGGACAGCGGCGGAGACGACGTGGATCCAGACATCGTCACCGACTGCCCCGTCGGGCTCGGCAACTGCGTAACGGACAGCCCCCTCAACCGCCCTGACGCGGTGCTCGGCTCGCGTGTCGCCATCACCGATATCGCACCAGACTGGCCCGCTGACGGCGTGTGCTCGCTCAGTTGTACCACAGACCCGACGATCTGCTCGGCGATCGAGCTGTGAGACGCGCTCGGTCGCCCGGTCGCGTTCACATGCCAGCTGATCGTCGAAGGCACCTCGCCCTACCCAAGGAGCACCCCTCCCTTCCCCTTTGATGACGCGCTCGACGCGGCGGAGCTCGAAGCGGGCGTACCCTTTGGTGCGCTCTGCCGGCCCCCTTTGGGACTCGACCCGGGCAACAGCGATACCCTCTGCTTCGCGTGTGAAGGCAACGACACCTGTGGAAGCGGCGATCTGTGCTGGGACTTCGCCGGCCAACGCACCGCAAACGAAGACGGCACGTGCTTGATGGCGTGCGATGAAGACGCGGCGTGCCCCTTCGGATTTTCCTGCGATGAGCTCAGCCAAGAAGACGGCGACGAAGATGGCATCATCGTGCTCGGCGCCTTCTGCGCGCCGCTCGCACAAACGTGTGGCGATTGCCGCGACTTCGACGGTGACCGACGCGGGGTTGGCGCGTGCGGCACTGCAGGGGCACCGGTATCTGCTGTCGACTGTGACGACCTGAATGCCGACGCGTACTACTCCACCAGAGAGCCCGATCACGCATTCCCGGAGCTTTGCGGCGAGTTCGACAACAACTGCAACGGCCTCTCGGATGCGAGCGAGCAGGTCGGCTCCAGCGTGTACCCAGAAGAGCACTGCACCGCGTGCGGTGACGTTTGCAGTGGCGTCGAGCCCAACGCGACGCGACAATGCCAAACAAGCGTCGATACCGAACAGCCCTTCTGCGCGGTGGTTTGCGATGACCCGACGGCCTTCGCCGATTGCACCGCTGAACCGGGGTGCGAGACAGAAGTGACCGACCCCACGCGACTCTTCTACCGAGACTTCGACGGCGACGGCGACGGCGACGGTGACCCGGATGACGTGGTCTTCGCATGAGTCCTCGGCGAGGCGCCTGATGGCTACGTTGCGAACAGCGCGGACTGCAATGACGACGAGCCCACGATGTATGGAGCATTTGACACCACCGCGGCGGCGGCCGAGAGTTGTGACGGCCTCGATAATGATTGTCGCGGAGGCGTTGACGACAACGTGCCAACGGTCGGCATCGCGTGTTCGAGAGGGCGCTTCGGTGTGTGTGCACAGGGCACGTTTGTCTGCGCTGGCGCTGGCGGCCTCGTATGCCAACAGCACGCCACAGCGACAGCGGAAGTATGCGATGAGCTCGACAACGACTGTGACGGCTCGACCGATGACCCGGCCGAGATCGCTGGGCTTGGGGCGGCGTGCGCTGGTTCAGGGCTTGGCATTTGCTCAGAAGGCGCGCAAATCTGCGGCGGCGCTTCGGGCCTTTCCTGCCAAAGTAGAACGCCCGCGGCGAGTGACATGCCGGACACCAGCTTCACTGATTCAAACTGCGATGGCATCGACGGGAACCTCAGTCTCGCTATCTTTGTCGCTCAGTTCGGTTCTGACACGAACAACGGCTCGCGCACCCAACCCGTGCGTTCTCTGACTCGCGCAGCCGCAATCGCAGCAGCCAATCCGTCAGGGCAATCGCAGATCCTGATGGAGAACGGGGTGTATGAGAGCCAGGCCACCACCTACGTCAATGACAACGTTACCATCGCAGGCGGGCACACCCGTTCCGGTGACGCATGGACACGTGGCTCAGGGCGAGCAACTCTACGTGCAAACCGGCCCCCGGGAGTCAGGACGCCTGGGTTCTCCTACAACCCGAGCTTTTGGCCCAACCTGAACATCATATCGGACGTGAACTTTGAGGTCAGCTCGGCCGGCACCTCAGGCGAAAGTGCTATCGCACTGGACTGCACCAACTGCACCAATGTGACAATGACGAACGTCACCGTCAGCGCTGGCCCGGGAGCCATTGGCGTGAGTGGCGCCACACAGACGACCGAGCTTGGCGGGATCAGCGGCGTCGCCGGCGCCTCGCCGACCACGGGCGACGGCGGTACGCCTCTCGCAAGTACGCTAGACCGCTGCAACGGAGTTGGAGGCTCGCAAGGTGAATATGGGGAGGTTGAGCCCTTCTATGGGCAAGGTGGCTGGGGAAGACGCGGGCTGCAAGGCCGCGTGAGCAACGGCTTCTTTGGGCATGATGCGCGGAACGCCCAGAACATCTTCCACGCCAACACCTTCTTTATCAATACAACAGGCGGGACGCGTGTACCGGACAACAACATTCCTGTCGAACCGCGTGTTGGCGGGAACGGAGCCGCCAGGAACGTCCCACAGGCAGCTGCTGCCGGCGGCGGCAACACAGGGGGCTATTCGTTCTTCTCCGGCTGGGCGCGTGAGGCTGGCCAAAGCGGCGCGAGAGGGTTCCCAGGAATCGGAGGAGGAGGAGGAGCGGGCGGCGGACTCTGCTGCACAGAAAACGGCTATGCTGGCGCAGGCGGAGCGACCCCAGGCTGCTACGGCGATGGCGCAACGGGAGGAGGCCCCGGCGGTAGCTCGATTGGCCTCGTCTTGGTCTCGACCACAGCCATCATCTTCAACAACGTCTCGATCGCCGCCGGTCCCGGAGGCGCAGGTGGACGAGGTGGCCCAGGCGGATTCGCAGGAAGCGGCGCGGCCGGCGGCACCGTGCCCGTTTCGGGCATCCGGACGCAGCAAGTTGGGCATAACGGCGGCGCAAGCTCCGGCGGCCAAGGCGGCAACGGTGGCGGCGGCGGCGCCGGGGGATGCTCCTTCGCGCTCCTGCGCCCCGCAGCCTCCACGATCACCGGCTCCCCTAGCCTCTCCGCCAGCGGCGCGGGTACGGCAGGCGGAGGCGGCACCGGCGGCTCAGGCGGAGCGCGCGGCAACCCCGCCTTGATCGGGCAGTCGACGAACGGCGCTGGCGGGCTGCAGGGCGCCATTGGCGAGTCACTTTCAGACCGCCTCTACTAAGTAGCCCTTGGGCTAGGCGGGAGGCCGGCGCGTGACACCACCTCCCGCCAATCAGAGGCAGGCGCAATCGAGACGTGGCGCCGTCGACCGGGTTACCGTGGACGCCTCCCGCACCTCCTCCGCCTCCCGTGCCCCCTTCGCCAGCTGCTGCTGTGCGCAGTGTCACCCCGCCTCCGCCACCACCAGACCCGCTCCGCCGCTGCCGCCGGACCGCAGAGTCTCCACCTCGAGAGCGATGCCTGCTGCGCCGCCGCCGCCGCCGAGCCCGCCGGTGCCCCCGGGTAAGTCGGTCGGCAAACCCCCTCGATGCCACGCCACATCCTCCCCGACGCCGGACGCCATGCGCCCTGCGCGCGTACCCCCTCGATGCCACGCCACATCTTCCCCGACGCCGGACACCATGCGCCCGGCGCGCGTACCCCCGCGCCCCGCCGGGCCTCGCCCTTTGCGTACCTCGATGCCACGCCACCGCACCCCGACGAGACAACCCAACCCGACCAAAACGAACCCAGCCGAACGCGATGTGCTAGATTAAGGCGACAAGTCCTCATCCTACTGGAAATCCATGACCCTGCGCTGCTCGCGATTCAATCGCTCCGCTCTTCTATTCTCCTTCATCTACGGCCTCGCCGCGTGTGGCTCCGACTCCTCCGGAGGCTCCGACTGCGAAGAGAACACCGAGTGCGAGAGCGGAGAAGTCTGCACAGACAACGCCTGCGTTAGCGCGGACGCCACGACTGAGGACGCCGGAGACGATTCCGGAACGGACGCCGGGGACGCGGACGCAGGCGACGACGCGGACGCAGGCGACGACGCGGACGCAGGCGACGACGCGGACGCAGGCGACGACGCGGGCGAAGATGGCGGAGCAGACACGGACACGGGCGACGACGCCGAAGACACCGGCGGCGACGACGCGGACGCAGAGCCAGACGGAGCAAGCTTCCCGACACTCAGCGACTACCGTGCCTGCAACAGCGACACCGACTGTCCGGTGGGACTCGGCAACTGCATCACAGAGCTGCCACTCAATCGGCCTGACCCCGTGCTCGGAAGCCGCGTCGCCATCACGGACATCGCGCCCGACTGGCCGAGCGATGGCGTGTGCTCGCTCTCCTGCAGCACAGACGCCGCGGTGTGCGATACGCTCGAGCTGCGCGACAGCCTCGGCCGCCCGGTACCCTTCAGCTGCCAACTCATGGTGGAAGGCGACTCGCCCTACCCAACCGAAGCCCCCGCGTTCCCCTTCGACGACACGCTCGATACCATGGCGCTCGATTCCGGGGTGCCCTTTGGCGCGCTCTGCCGCCCGCCCTTTGAGCTCGACGATGCCAATAGCAACAACTTCTGCTTCGCGTGCGAAGGGAACGAGACATGCGGCGCCGGCGACCTCTGCTGGGACTTCGCAGGCGCTCGCACGGCGGACGCTGCTGGCACATGCCTGATGGCCTGCAGCGAAGACATCGCATGCCCGCTAGGCTTCTCATGTGACGAGCTCTCGCAAGACGACGGCGATGGCCCCACGGTGCTCGGCACCTTCTGCGCGCCGCTCGCCCAAACGTGTGGTGATTGCCGAGACTTCGACGGCGACCGGCGCGGCGTAGGACTCTGCGGAGCGGGAGACAGCCTCGTGTCGTCCGTCGACTGCGACGACACCGATGACGGGGCCTACTATTCGGCCAGCGCACCCGACCATGCGTTCCCGGAGATGTGCGGCGAGTTTGACGTGAACTGCAACGGCCTCTCCGACAGCAGCGAGCAGATTGGTGCAGATGTTTTCCCCGAGGAGCACTGCACTGCATGTTTTGAAGGGTGTTCCGGAGTCGAGCCCAATGCCACGCTGCAATGCCAAACAGTAGCGGAAACGGACCAACCGCTCTGCGCCGTTGTCTGCGACGACCCAACCGCGTTCGCCGATTGTACTGACGAGCCGGGCTGCGAGACAGCGGTCGACGACCCGAGCCGGCTTTTCTACCGCGACGCAGACGAGGACGACGCGGGCGACCCGAACGACGTGGTCTTTGCATGTGAGCTCGGCGAAGCTCCGGAAGGCTATGTCTCCAACGACGCAGACTGCGACGACGACGCAAACACCGTGTTTGGTGCCCACGGCGAGAACCTGGCCTCACCGGAAGTGTGCGACGGGCTCGACAACGACTGCGATGGCGGCATCGACACGGGCATCGCCGAGGTCGGCGGATCCTGCACCACCGACAACGTCGGCATTTGTCGGGCTGGCATCTTTGTTTGTGGTGGTGAGGCCGGCCTTTCGTGCATCGGCAACATCGCTCCTGGGTCCGTTACCGAAATCTGCGATGACCTGGACAACGACTGCGACGGCGATGTGGACGAAGAAGAGGACATCGTCGGGCTCGGAGAGACCTGCACGGCCGACGGAGAGTTTGGCGTGTGCGCTGTCGGAACCACGGTGTGCGACGCACGCGACGGGTTCACGTGCGAGCCAGGAGAGGGCAGCTTCGACGACCTCCCCGATGCGGGCGGTTTGGACACTAACTGCGATGGCATCGACGGAGTGCTCAGCGCCGCGATCTTCGTCAGCCCAGGCGGACGAGACGCCGATGACGGCACGCGCGAAAACCCAGTGCGCACCTTGTCACGCGCCTTCGAACTCGACAGCGTCACGCGCAATACCGTCTTGATGGAGTCCGGTACCTACGAGTTCAGTGAGACGGTCACGATCCCGGGTGATCGGAACGTGTTTGGCGGGTTCGCGCGCGGTGCAGACAACTCGTGGCTACGAAACTTCGAGCCGGCGCTCATTGTCGCGACCTTGCCGGCAAGTACAAGTCTAGCTGTTGCGCTCACCATTGAAACGGACCCGTCTCGCCCGGTGAACCTCGGTTGGCTCAATATCGAAGCGAACACCGCGGGGGGCGTCGCTGGTCAGTCTGTGGCAGGCCTGCGTTGCAGCGGCTGCTCGTCGTCGTCCTTCACCAGCGTGAACATCACAGCTGGCCCGGGCGAGCCCGGAGCCACGGGCGCAGCAGGCGACAACGGCGAGAATGGCTTTGCGGGCGATGATGGTGATCAGTATGTCACTGGCGCGTTCTCCGTCGAAGACCCGTGTCACGGCACCCCAATTGGAGAGCGTCGGTTTGGCAGCGGCGGAGACGGATCGCTCCCAGGCTCTACCGATCCAAGCGGTGGCGGAATACAGGGAGCGGGCGCCTCCAGCCTAATTGGCCGGGGCGGCGGAGGCGTGTTCACGAATAGACCCGGAGAGCCCGGAACGAACGCTAACGCGGTGACTGCCGCAGCAGGCGGCGCAAACGGTGGGGCGAACTCAGGCACGCCCGATACCACTCAGGGCTCCTATGTCATCGACTTCGGATGGTTGAGGCCGAATGGCGGCGACGGGCGTGACGGCATAGACGGCGCGGGAGGAGGAGGAGGAGCAGGAGGAGGAAACAGCAGCCTCTCAGGAGCCCCGCGCATTCTAGGCGGAGCGGGCGGAGCGAGCGGCGGCACGGCTGGATGTCGCGGAAGAGCCGCGGGCGGCGGCTCGGCCGGCGGATCGTCGATCGGATTCATCCTCACCAGCTCAAACGGTGTGACCTTCTCAGATGTGAGCGTGACATCGAGCGCGGGCGGCGCGGGCGGACGCGGCGGCCAAGGGGGGCTCGGCGGAAACGGAGGCGCTGGTGGGCGTTCTGTCGATGTGATGATCGCCAGCGTGAGTGCAGAGGATGGCGGCGCGGGCGGCGGAGCATCCGGCGGTAGCGGTGGCGGCGCTGGAGGGGGTGGCGCTGGGGGCAGCTCCTTTGCGCTCCTACGTGATGACGGCACGGGCATCGGTGAAGGCCTCTCGCTCAGCGCAGGCTCGGCGGGTGCAGCAGGGCCCGGAGGCGCAGGCGGAATGGGCGGGCAGCACGGCGCCGTGATCGATGGTGGTCCGTCGGTCAATGGGCCCAATGGTCTGCCCGGGGCAGGCGGGGAGTCGGTACAGCAGCGCGTGCTGGTAGACGACTAACGCAGCGCGAACCTACCTCGACGCCACGCCAGCACATTTCCGACGCCGGACGCCATGAGCCCGGCGCCCCTACCGCGATACCACGCCACATCGAGATACCCGAGGCGCGCCTACCTCCGCGTCGCGCACTCTGCGACCCCGCAGCGTGACCCCCAATGCCCGGCCACCTCGAGGCCAACCGCCATGCCGGGGCCAACGACCGGGCTTGCGCTAAGCTTATCGCGGCCGCCAGGCTTCGAGGCTCCTAGAACTGCGTCCGCTCCGTCCCCCATCCCCACATCACGCCGCGGGGCTGGTCGGCAATGAGCCAAGGCCAACATGTCCACACACACCCTTTGGGCGCGTCGGCGCTCTCGCCCCCACGTTGATTTGCTTGTCGCTAGCAATCGCTAGTTGCGGCTCTGACGACCCCACAGATTCACCGTGCACACAAGACTCTGACTGCAACCGCAGCGACGTTTGCGCGGGCACCGTGTGTGTGCCGGCCGCGGACGGAGTCGCCGACAGCGTCGATGAGGACGCGACGGACGCACCGGACACTGTGTAAGATGCCGCCGAAGACGCGGTCACGGATGTCGTCGGAGACGCGAACGATGTCGACGAAGACGCGGACACCAGCGTTGACGACACCGACGCCGGCAACGCGGACGTGGACCCCGACGGGGCAGACGCGCCATCGGACACGGACGAGGACCCAAGCGCCGACATCACCGGCGATACGGATACAGACGCCGCTGACGACAGCTGCTTTCCTACGCTGGCAGACTACCGTGCCTGCGAGACCGACACCGACTGCCCTATCGGGCTCGGAAACTGTATCACCAACGTGCCGCTTAACCGACCGGACCCGATACTCGGCGACCGTGTTGCGATTCGCGACTTCGCAACTGATTGGCCGGTCCTAGGCGTGTGCTCGTCGTCGTGCGCCACGGACCCCACGGTCAAGCCCTTGATGATGCCGTTCGCCGTGATAGTGGCTGACGAATTCAGTCATTGCGCGCCGAAGGTGGCGTTCGCTGAGCGGTACGATCCGGTCCAAACACTCCGACTTCGCCGAAAGAACGAATCTCTCGGCGTAGGAATTCAGATTTGGGGACCGTGCCGGAAGTTTGAGAGCCTCAGTGCCACTGTCCTTGAGCATCTTG
>JBLHWZ010000063.1:0-21831 GCA_047629415.1 Bradymonadia bacterium
CGTCGCGGGTGTCGTAGCGGCGTGAGCCCCACACGTGGGAGAGCGAGTTGATCGTGAACGTGCAGTGCCAAGTGGCCACCAGCGCCCAGAGGAATCCGACCACCAATCCGCTCCAACCGAAGAGCGCCCAGATGACCGTGCCGAGCACGAGCGCGGGTACGAGTTCGTGGCGATGGAGCCACATCAGCTCGGGATAGCGCGCGAGGTCCTTCACTTTGCTCAGGTCCGTGTCGTCTGTCTGCTCGTCGAGCACCCAGCCAACGTGGCTGTACCAGAAGCCATCTTGGTGCGGCGAGTGGAGGTCCTGCTCGGTGTCTGAGTGACGGTGGTGGTGGCGATGGTGAGCGGCCCACCAAAGCACACTCTTCTGCGCCGAACTCATGGCGAGCGACGCCATCAGGAACTGGGGGACTCGGGCCATTTGGTACGTTCGGTGGGCGAAGTACCGGTGGTAGCCCGCCGTAACGCCGAACATCATCATCGAATAGACGACGGCGCCAACGATGAGGTCGGTGGAGCTAACGCCCGTCAGAAACGCTGTGCCGCAAAGGACGTGCAGCCCGATGAAGAGAACGGTTCGGAAGCTAAGATGGAATCGGCGAGGCTCACGCATTGCATCGAGGGGTCGAGAGCCCAGCACGACGTGCGCCGGGTCGATGCTAAAGGTAGCCCCAGAATTCGGCCCTTCTGTCAGCGCTTTGTAAAAGCGACGATCCAGGGTTGTTCGAGGTCCCAACGATGTGCGGACAAACGGACCGATTGGGGAGCTGCTCAACCGCTGCCTTGCCAGACACCAGTCGATGCCTACCGATCGCTCGCAATCCGCGCTATCAGCCAAGGCCCGTCGAGATGCCGGCAGATAAGCCAGTCCCAAGCAGCACCCAACATCATGACCGATCCCATCCAACCGTCCGAGTGGCTGCCAGAGGGCAAACGCGCAGCGGTTATCTGGACCATCGACGACATTCACCCAGGCAAAAGCACCGACGCGTACGATGCGGGTGGCGATCTCGGCGCCGGCGCGCTCGGCAACGTGCAGTGGTTGCTGGAGCGTCATGAGGAGCTCGCGGTCACGCTCTTCACGACCGCCGATTGGCGCGAGATTTCGCCCTCGCCGGCTGGCTGGCGCAAGTACGCCATCAAGGCGCCCGTCCTAAAGGACCGAGTTTTTTCCTCGCCGATCTGGCCCAAGGGCAAGATGGCGCTAGACCGTCATCCCAATTTCGTAAACTTCCTAAAGGAGCTCCCGCGAACCGAGATCGGCCTGCACGGTCTGCACCACTGCCATCCCGGCAAAGTCCTGCATGTAGAGTTCCAAGAACAGGGCTTCGGCGTGTGCAAGCAGACCCTCGCAGACGCGCTCGCGATCTTCCAAGCGGCAGGGCTGCCTAAACCAACCGGGATGTGCCCTCCTGGGTGGAACTTGCCAGGCGCACTCGCAAAGGCGTCGGAGGCCGTCGGCCTCAACTATATTGCCTCCGCACGCGACATCCTCTCGCCGATCGTTCGCGGAGCGAAAACCAATATGAGTGGTCGCAAGGGCATGAACCTGCTGGATCCCGATGTACTCGTTGACGCTGACCTCGTGCATCTTCCCGCCAACTTCCAGGCGACCAGCACGCCCGACCAAGCCTACGAGATCATCGAAAACGGCACGATCATCTCGCTCAAAGCACACATCATCAAAGACGCCTGCGGCCACGTCGCCTTGGACGGACTCGACACACTCTATCGCAACTACCTGAGTACCGTCGTCGAACTGATTCAGAACCGCTTCGGTGACACCCTCTGGTTCGCCACTGCGGGCGAGGTTGCGTCGGCCTATCGCAGGGCGTTGGACAGACGAACGGAGGCAGCATGAGCGTCGTTAGAGAGACCCCACTCGCACACCGCGCGGGATATATCGACGGGCTCAAGCGCGCGTTTAACGGCTGGGGTGATGACGCGCTCTTCAAGTGGTGTTTCGAGCGCGACTCCGGCGCAGGACCCGCCACGTTTCTGACTGGCTGGGTAGACGGCGAACTCGTCGCTGGCTCAGCTGTCGTCTGGCGCCAGTTGGACCTCGAAGGTGTAGGAGAGAAGATTGGGATCATGTCCGGCTCTTGGACGCTGCCTGCCGCAAGGGGCAAAGGTTTCTTCTCGCAGATGATCGAGACATCACTGCAAATTTGCCGTGAAGAGGGGGCGAGGCGACTGCTGGCGTTTGTCACCGAAGACAACGCCAGCCGCCGGCGCCTCGAAGCCGCGGGCTCTCAGATGATTCCGTCGAACTATTGCAAGACGATGGTGACCGGCGCAGGGCCGATGCCAACACAGGCCGACGCAGACCCAGGTGAGGTCTACGCAAGGTATGTGGCCAGCCGGTCGTCACACGGACACTTCGCCTACCCAGAACAAGCGCAATGGGCGGAGTCGATGCTATACCGCCGTCAGCCCGTTCAGGTCTTCGACGCCGCCGGTGTCCCGGTCATTGTTGAGGTCCGCGACGAGTACTCGATGGTGCTCTGCGTCGCCGCCGATGCTCCCGCTCGGCGCCGCGCTGCGCTGACCGCGATCCGCTGCATGGCTAGCGAAGAGAAGCCGGTGCTGACCTACGCCATGGACCGTGGTGAGCTCGATGATGCCTGGCAGGTCTTGCCTGGGTTCATCACGGCGTTGCCCGTCGACGATACGGTGCCGGCGATCGGCATCGGCCTTCGCATAGAAAACGGCGACCGCATCTGATCGAGCTCACAGGCGTGACACCTTGACGCCTTCGGTGGCGTGGCACAGCTTCCGCCGTTGCTTCGCCCTTATTTGTCACGATCGGTGGTCGGCCTGCGTTCGCGGTCGACGTGGGTTCGAGCGCTGGTCAGCACGCGCCCCGGGAGCTGCGTACCCGTCCCCCGGTTGACACAACCTGCGCGGTTCCGCAGTTTGCGGGCATGAGCCGCCGACCCACAATTCGACGACCAATCGTCGTTGGCACGATGGCGGTCCTGTTCACGATCGCTGTCACGATCGCGTGCAACATACTCTTCACACGGCACTACCTTTTCGTATCGGAGTCGGCGGGGATTCCGAACCTGGGCGCTGGTTACTGGCTGCTCTTGGCGCTGGTCGATGTTCTTCTGGCAGGCATCATCGCGATCCTAGTGACCTTCGTGATCTCAAACGCTCGGCAGATCCTGTTAATGCGCCGGCAGGACTCATTCATCGATGGTGTCACGCACGAGTTGCGCTCTCCACTAGCGGGCATCCGTCTCGCGCTCGACACGCTGGAGCGGCCCAACGTTCCCGAAGAGGTCGTCGGTCGGCTTCGCTTCGGCATGCGCGACGACGTCGAGCGCTTGCAACTCTTCATCGATCACATCCTAGAGGCCGGTAGGCTTCAAAACCAGGAGCGCCCGTTTCAGGTCTCAGCGACGGACGTTCATGCTGCGGTTGAACGCTGTATCGCGCGCTTACAGGACCGGCACATCCAGGTGCCGCGCCCGGTTGAAATGGTTAGTGAATTGCCCGACGAACAAACAGTAGAGACCGACCCGGTCGCGTTGGAAATTGCCCTGCTCAACCTGCTCGACAATGCCGCCAAATACTCGGAGCCGGGCACTGCCATTCGGGTCTACCTGCGGCATGGTAGCAACGAGGTTACGATTTCCGTTCAAGACGAAGGGATCGGCCTCGAAAAGCGCGAACTCAAACGGGTGTTCAACCGATTCTACCGAGTCACTACCGCCGCCCAACTCGCTCGGGGAACTGGGCTCGGACTCTTCGTCTCGCGCCAGCTGATGCGTCAGCTCGGGGGCAACATACACGGCGCCAGCGAAGGTGCCGGCAAGGGCGCTAGCTTTACGGTGTCCCTGCCTCTGGAGACGAAGTGAGCCAACGACTTCTGCTTATCGAAGACGAAGAGAACATCGCCTTCGCGCTGCGCTACAATCTTGAGGACGAGGGCTACTCGGTCGTTCACGTGGATTGTCTGGCTCGTGCTGACGAAGAACTCCGAGGTGGGAGCTACGACGTGATCATTCTCGATCGCATGCTACCCGACGGCGACGGCGCCGACTTCTGCAACGCGATGCGCGTTCGGGGAGACCACACCCCAGTTCTGATGCTCACTGCGAAGAACGCTTCGTCCGACGTGATCGGAGGGCTCGATGCTGGAGCAGACGACTATCTTGGGAAGCCGTTTGAGCTAGGCGAACTCTTGGGTAGATTGGCCGCAATGCTCCGCCGTGCTGGGTGGGCACCGCCGAGCAAAGTACCAGCGAATGAGCCGACGTTGGTCTTTGGAACCCACCGAATCGAGTTCGACGAACGCCGCATGTTCGCAAACGGTGTCGAGATAGCTGCCACAGACCTCGAACTCCGTTTGCTTCGGTTCTTCGGCAACAACGCCAACTCGATCGTGAGTCGCGAGAAGCTACTCGAGGAGGTGTGGGGCGTCTCAGGTAAGATGCACACCCGCACGGTCGACAACTTCATCGTCCGATTGAGAAAGGCGTTTGAAGAAGACGCCAGCGATCCAAAGCACTTCGTCACCGTCCGCGGTGTTGGATATCGATTCGTCCCGTAGGTCGATGATTCATCCCCTCGGACGTTGATTCGTCCGAGCTCGCGGGTTCGCCTGCTAGGTGGCCTTAAGGCGGTCAGCGAGAAAGTCGACGAAGAGGCGCACTGTCGTGGAGACGTGGCGGTTGTGTGGGAAAATCGCCCAGATTGCGCCTGTCTCGTTCCGCCACTCTTCAAGCACTGGCTCGAGCACCCCGCCCTCGATGGCGTCACAGACCAGGAAGTCAGGCAGTCGAGCAACCCCGAGCCCTGAGATGGCCGCGTCGCGTAGCGCCTCACCTGCGTTCGCCAGGAGACGACCCGACACTCGTACGCTGGTCGACTGACCACCCTTCACCTTAAAGTCCCAACTCTGGGTGTGATTGGCCGAGATGTAGCGATAGAGCAGCACCTCGTGTTCAGCGAGCTCAGCGGGGTTCTGCGGCCTCGGATGCGTCTCCCAATACTCTGGCGACGCCAAAACATGCAGCGACATCGGCGCGAGCTTCTTGCCTACAAGAGACGAGTCGGCGAGAGCGCCGATTCGAACCGCGACATCGAAAGCCTCGGCAACCACATCTACCTTGCGGTCGGAGTAGTCTGCGTCGATCCGGACCTCCTGATTGGCCTCTAGGAACTCCGCTAGTAGCGGGGAGAGGTAGCGAAGACCGAACGACATTGGGAGCGATACGCGCAGGGTCCCACGCGGGCTCGCAGACGCCTGCTGCGCCTCAGCTTCGGCCTCCTCGATCTCGCCGAGAAACGCCAGCGCTCGCTTGTGAAACTGGTTGCCCGCATCCGTCGGCGTCACCTGGCGTGTCGTACGATTCAGGAGTCGAACACCCAGCCGATCCTCAAGGCGGCTGATCTGCTTTGAGACGAATGACTTGGACACACCGAGGCTGCGTGCAGCCGCGGTGAACGAGCCGTCCTCTACGACGCGTACAAACGCCCGGTACTCATCAAGTGACATAATTCACGACGTGATACGCGATGGGGTCTGCGACGTTTTCCGTGGCATAGCTCACCAAGGGAGCTCGCCGCCGGACCACTCCACGAAGGTCCCGGTTTGATCCGGTGCCAGCTCATCGATCCGCTCCATCATCGACTCGATGCTGGTCTTGGTATTGATGAGCGCATTCGGGCCGCCCATATCCGTGAGAACCCAACCGGGATGCATCGAAATGCAGATAAGCCCCTGGTCCTTAAGGTCGAGCGACATCGACTTTGTCACCATGTTCAGCGCGCACTTCGACGCCCGATAGCTGTAGGCACCGCCGCTCGTGTTCTCGTCGATCGAGCCCATCTTGCTCGACATGTTCACGACCTTCTTGGCGGTCCCTCGCTCCAGCGCCGGCAGAGCTGCTTCGGTCACACGCATCGAGCCAATGACGTTCACCTCGTAACAACGCTGCATGTTGGCGTAGTCCATGTTGCCGAGGCCCGTGTACTTGCCCATGTAGCCGGCGTTGTTGATCAACACGTCGACCGCTTCTTCAGCCAGCGCGCCTGCCAATTTGCAGACACTCTCCGCCGAGGTGACATCCACCGTCAGCACGCGCACAAGTTCCGGCCGTTCCGTGGCGAGTGCCGTCAACTCGGGGGAACTCTCCGGCGCGCGAGCGGTCGCGATGACGCGATCCCCCCTAGCCGAGAGCCTCTGTGCGAACTCCAGGCCGAGGCCCCGATTCGCGCCAGTAATGAGGTAGGTGGTCATTACTCGCAGTCCGATTCGTCGTAGCCGCCGTCGCACTCTTCGGTGCCGTTGCAGGCCTTCGAGGCGTTGATGCACTGCTCGGGGCAGGCGAGTTGACCGTCCTCACACTCAAGGCCCTCGTTGGTCTCGCAACCGAACTCGTCAGAGTAGTCGCCGCAGTCGTTCTTTCGGTCGCAGACGTCCGACTTGTCGATGCACTGACCGTTGTCGCAGGCGAAGAGGGTTTCGGATCCGCAGGGTCCGGTCGAGATCGGGTCGTGACAGCAGAGAACGTCGTCGCCACCCGTGCACTCGCCAGGAGTGGTCACACGGCCGTCGTCACAAGCGGCCTCTGCGATGCAAACGCCACCAACTCCGTCCACTTCGCATGCCGTAACTTCCGTGCAGCACTGGATGTTGGACGCTCCCGGGCAGAATCCGGGAGTCGAGACGAAGTCACACTCGTCGACATCGACGCAGACGCCGTCGAAGCCGTCTGCCTCGCACGTGATGACATCCTCGTCCGGGATGCAGCAACCGATGTTGGCCGGTCCGCCGCAGACGCCCGGCTCCGAACGCATGCCTGCGCCGCACTCCGTCGTCGGTCGGCACTGTCCGTCCTGTCCATCGGCCTCACAGCTAGGGAGCGCACCGGTGTAGCAGCAGACATCGCTTCCACATGCGGCCGGGTCAGAGTCCGTGATGCCGCCGCAAGCGGTCGCCGCGAGACACGTGCCGGTTCCTGCCCAGGTCGAGCAAGCGATCGGCCCGGTTGGAGTATCCGGCTGTGTGCCAGTGTCCGTCGACGTCCCCGTATCCGTGCTGGTGCCGGTATCGGTCGTCGTCCCGCTATCGATTGGGAACACGCCGCTATTGGCGTCATCGAGTTCGAGCTCGCAGGCGGACAGCGCAAACAGCGCAGCACAGAACAGTAAAATGCGGGTCGTCATAACAAATCGGGGGTTGGTCAGGTTGGGCCCAGTCTACGCGTCGATTACGGCGGAGTCGAGACCAGATGGCATACGTCCGTTCGATTCGAAATCGGGGTCCACCGACCGGAAGTCGAGATTCACCGTATTGGGGCTAGCCCGCGGACTAGATTCGGGGCTCCGCACCACTTCGTTCCGTCTACGCTCTGCGGCGCTACACCTTCGCGCTCGCCCTCACTCTGCCGCTACCCGATCATGGGTGGAATGACGGAAGTGGGGGGGCGCTATTCCGTGACGCATTTACCGATTCGGTATCCGACGCCGTGTACAGTCTCCACGACGTCGCCAGCGCCCGCACGAGCAAACTTTTGACGAACCCTGCGAACGTGGGAGTCGATGGTCCGGTCGCTGACTACTGTGAAGTCTTCGTAAGCGCCGTGCATGAGCTCGCCGCGTGAGTAGACCTTGCCCTTGTAGCGCAACAGAGTCCGGACGATTCCGAACTCGGTCACGGTCAGTATGACGCTCTCACCACCCCAGGTCGCTTCGAAGCGATCGAGGTTCAACGAGAGGTCGCCTTGGCTCATGACGTTGGCCTCTTTGCTCGACGCTTTCTGCTCGGTGCGACGCAATACTGCGCGCACGCGGGCGGTCAACTCGCGAGGAGAGAATGGCTTGGTGAGGTAGTCGTCTCCGCCGAGTTCCAACCCCAGAATCCGGTCGATTTCATCGTCGTTCGAAGAGAGAAAGACGATCGGCACGCTCGAGTCGGCTCGAATCGTTCGGCAAACATCGGTGCCGCTCATCTCCGGCATGTTGATGTCGAGCACCAGAAGGGCCGGGGCTTCTCGACCAAAGGCGATCAGCGCTTCGCGTCCGTCGCTGGCTTCCACAACTTGGAAGCCGGCCTTCTGGAGAGCAAAACCGACCACCTGGCGAATCGCCGGGTCGTCGTCGACAACAAGAATTTTCGTCATGAATTTCCGGAGGGTGTCACGAGGGGGAGTCGAACCTCGAACGTCGTCAATTGTGGTTCACGGAGTAACTCCACGCCGCCGCCATGCGCATCGCAGAGCCGACGGACGATCGCGAGACCAACGCCGGTCCCGCCTCCTTCTCTGTCCGTCGTAAAGAACTGTTCGAACACGCGGTCTGCGTTGGAATCCGAGATGCCGGCTCCATCGTCGCTGACTCGAATGATAGCTTCGTCGCCGACCCGTTGAACGGAAGAGCTCACGTTGTCGCCCCCGTGCTGGAACGCGTTCGTGAGCAGTGTGCTGAGAACGGTGTCGAGGACTTCCTCTGCCACGGCAACCAAACACTGCCCCGAGGCCTCGTACGACGTGACCCTTCCTGCCCGCGCGTCTCGCGTGACGACCGACTGCATCACCTCGGATGCATCGACGGTCTCTCCACCCGGACGCACGACGTCCGCGCGAGCGAGCTCTAGGAGGCGACGGACCAGCTTGTCCAATCGGTTGGTCTCACCAGACACCACCTCCAAGAAGCGCTCGCGCTCGTCGTCGGTCATCTCGTGCCAATGATCGTGCAGCAGCTCCGAGGCCCCGCGCATCGCGGTAAGCGGCGTCTTGAACTCATGCGAGACACTCGTCGCGAAGGTTCGGATATAGTCCTCCCGATCGCTCAGCTCCCGCGCCATCGCGCTCAGCGCGGCCGAGAGCTGTGCCACCTCGTAGGTGCCAGCGTGCTCCAGCGTTTGCGAGCCTCTCGGGTCGCCCGCCTTGATGAGCTCCGTCTGTTCGACCAGCGCCTGCAGCGGGCGCGCGATCGTTCGCGAGGTGAACCACGACAGCGCCAGCACTAGCAGGAATAGGCCGCCGCCAATGACAAAGAGCCGGCCACGGTTTCGGTAGAGGCCCTCCTCCAGACTCATCGGCGTTCGCGAGAGAACGACGACCCCGTAGACTCGGCCCCGATCGTAATCGATGACCGGGATCGCCGCGAAAACGCGCACTCTCGCGCGGCGAGACCAGGAAGAGAGAGCCGGACGCGGTTCGTCGCTGATCCGCTCTCTCAGCTGTGTAATGATTCGTCCTTCAAGCGCGCGAGGGACCTCGCTCCACGCCATGAAGCTCTGACCCGTCGACTCTCCGCGTGTTTGCGCGACCTCGACCCCGTTGAAGTCCAGCACGCGAATACCAGCCAGTGTCACGTTCTTCCCACTCCAGAGTACTGGCCCGACGAAGTGACCAGCGGCAACAGAGAACGAGTCGGCTGCTGCTCCGGCGGTAGGTTCGGGGGCCGGTGGCAAGATCGCCGAACTCACGCGACTCAACTGCGGCGCTACGGGCCGTAGCGGGTCGTCAGGGCTCTCGTCCTCCAGCCAGCGCGGATCTGCCGGGCGACCAAAGTCCCGTAAGAAAGCGTCGGCTCCATCTCCGTGAACCTCTGCGACCTCAGCGGCAAGCGCCGCACGATAGGTCTCGGCGATGAAGACCCCTTGCCCCGTAAGCCCTGCCTCTGTCCGCCGGATGAGCTCGTTCTCGTAGAAGCGAGCGCCGGCCAGGCCGAAGAGGGGTAACAGCGCGACGACCACATTTGTCACCAGCAGCACGCTGCGGATGCGGGTCCGATTTTTCGAAATCAGTGCCATGAAGCGCCACCATAACCCGTCACGCACCGAACGCGAGAGCCTGCACACAAACTGCACAGCCTTGCGTAAAATTGGCAAATCGCGACCACGCGAAGAGCACAAAATGCGGTCATGTTGGAGGCATGAAACCTCCCATCACAGAGTGTCTTGGACGCATCGCTCAACTCCTCGTGCTCGCTTCTGCGGCGCTTCTAGCCTGGCATCCCGCTAAATGGCTCGCTCGAACCTGGGCCCAGCCGGCGTATGGCTCAGATGGCATCTGGGTCTTTGGGCTCTGTGTTGGTCTCGCTCTGTGGTCGGGACTGTCCCCACTGAAGCCTGGCGTCCCGAAGGCAGCCTCTGCGAAAGCGTTCCGATTGCTGATCCTCGCTGCCTGTATTCGCGCCGCCGGTGAGCTCCTCGCCATCCGTGTGCTGGGCGGGATGACGCTAGCCGTGGATGTTTACGCACTGGCGAGCCTCACGCGGCTCCACCATCGAGAACGCGCGGTCGCGCCGGTCGGTCTCGCCGCGCTCTTCCTGCTCTCTCTACCCGTCGAGCGTATCGCGCAGCGGCTTATCGGCTTTCCTCTCCAGCTGCTCTCCGCCAAAGGAGCGTGCGGCGTTCTGAGCTTCGGCTGGACCGACGTTGTCTGTGACGGCGTGAACATAGACCTCGCGGGTACGAGCGTGCTCGTCGACCTGCCGTGCTCCGGTACACAAGGACTCTTCATTGTCGCGATCGTATTCCTTGGCCTCGCCACCACCACAAGGCCGCGTCTGCTGCACCTGGCTCGGGGCGTAGTCGTCGCGCTCGCAGCGGGTCTCTTCGCAAACACGCTTCGAATCAGCGCGCTCGCATCGGGCATCGCTCGCGGTGGCCGCTTCAGAGGGTCCTTCGAACACGGCATCGCGCATGACGCCGTCGGACTCGTGGCGCTAGCTCTCGCGATCGTGCCAGTGCTCGTGTGGTCCTGGCGGGTTGTGCCCGCACCGGTGGGCAAGCCCAGTCCGACCCAGGGACAGCATCGCGGCAGCCTCGGGATAATCTCCGCGTCCGTCGGATTCACCCTCGCCCTGCTCGCGCTGCTCGTCCCTGCGCGGCCCGTCGATGTCTCCGCCCCCTTTCCGGACCTACGGCTGCCGCACTCGATGGGGGGCGCGATCGGAGTGGAGCTGCCGCTTACCGCGCGGGAGGCCGCTGCATACACCGCACACGGCGGTTCAGCCGTTCGCGCCCGCTACGGCGACCACTCGGTCCTGATCGTCAGGACTTCGTCTCCACTACGACACTTGCATGCGCCCGAGGAGTGCATGACCGCGCTCGGCGCTCGCGTCGAACGGCTCGGCGTCACCCACGAAAGCCTCCCTTCGGCTATCTACCGCGTCCGCCATCCCGACGGACAAGTCTATCGCGTCGCGGTGACCTTCTTTGCCTCGGACGGAACCGTCGCGACAAGCGTCGCTGAGGCAGTCTTCCACTGGCTCAGCAACCCAAACACAACCTGGACGGGGGTTCAGAGAGTTGCCCCGTGGCACATCGCGGAGGCGAGCGGCTGGCGCGTCGAGCGCGATGTCGCCGCGGTCTTCGACCTCCCGTTTCACTCCATTTAGCGCAACCGCACCTCGCTCTCCTTCACCACACAACACGAACGAATCATGCATCCAGTCGACATAGAATACCGTCAGCTCTTACACCGAAGACGCCTGCGTTCCGCAGCTGCGGCCGGCGCGACCATCACCCTCATGTTTGCCGCCGGCGCATGGAGCTACGGCGCTCTGAACCAGGCGACCGCGAGCATCGAAACCGCTGGCGCGATCGTAGCCGACAACCTGCTTGAGCCCTATCGATTCCCCGACAGCGAGTTCGGTGGAATGCATGCCATGGTCAGCGGTGAAGTGGTTAGGTTTGCCGCGTTAGACACGGATATCATCGTCGATGCGCAAGGTGACATAGCGAGTGTGACTGTCGTCCAGGTGTTCTCGAACCCAACAGCAGTCCCGACAAACGCCACCTACGTCTTCCCGTTGCCACACGGCGCTTCCGTGCACTCGATGACAATGGAAGTTGGGAACGAGCGAATCCGCGCTCAGATCGATCGAGTCGAGCAGGCGACGGTGACATTCGAGGCCGCACAAGCAAACGGGCAGGCAGCAGCTCTTGTGACGCAGGAACGCCCAAACGTCTTCACACAGCGAATCGCGAATCTCGTGCCAGGTCTGCCGATTCACGTCGAACTCCACTACGTGCAGGAGGTCCCGCGCCTCGACGGTCAATACGAACTGACCGTCCCGCTTGTCGTCGGGCCTCGTTACGACACGCGGGGAGAGGCAACGGTCGAGACCAACTCCACCACTCCCGGCGCACAAGATCAGCTAAGCGCTGCCTTTCTGCAGAATCCCGTCATCTCCCCCGACCACGCGGACGTCGCCGGCCGAGTTGCGATTCAGGTCAATCTGGACGCCGGTACCACCATCCAAGGCGCCAGGTCGACGAGTCACCGTATGGCGGAGAGCTGGAGTGGACCCGAGAACGTGCAGCTCACCCTCGTCGACGAACGCATCCCCGACGACCGGAACTTCAGACTTGTCTACGACCTGCGTGGGGACGCGCTCGGGGCCACGATGCTCTCGCACCGCGACCAAACAGGCGGCTACTTCACCCTGCGTGTCGACCCGCCGGAGTCCGCCTCCGATGACGAGACGGTTCCGCGTGAACTCGTGTTCGTCATCGACACTTCCGGCTCGATGGGCGGCGACCCGCTCGATACCTGCAAAGCGTTCATGCGACGCTCGCTCGCGGAGCTGAGACCGAGTGACTCGTTCCGGATTGTGCGCTTCGGCGATGACGCGTCGGAGTTCAGCCCCGAACCACTACTGGCGACGAATCAGAACCTGGAGAACGGACTCGCCTACGTCGACCGTCTGCAAGCCAACGGTGGAACGCGCATGATCAGCGGGATTGACCGCGCTCTCTCGGCATCTGTTCCGGACGGGAGCATCCGGTTGGTGGTCTTTCTCACGGACGGGTACATCGGCAACGACTCAGAGGTGCTCTCGGCGATCGCGGAACGAATCGGGGACGCCCGCCTCTTCTCGTTTGGTGTCGGCGCCGCCGTAAACCGCTATCTCCTCGACGAAATGGGTCGACGTGGCCGCGGCTTCTCGCGCTACGTCGGACCAGGCGACGACCCGGAGGCCGTGGTCGCGGAGTTCAGCGATCGTCTGCGCAGCCCCGTGCTGACCGACGTCTGGATCGACTGGGGAGGCGCCGGCGTCACGGAGACCTATCCGGCGCAGGTGCCGGACGTCTTCGCCGGCTATCCAATTCGCGTCGCTGGCCAGTTCGCCACGTCTGGAACTCACACGATCACCATACACGGGCGAACGGGCGCTGAAGAAGTCACGATTCCGGTCGAGGTGACCTTGAGCAATCAGCCGACCGCTGGCACCCAAGCGATTCCATTGGTTTGGGCCCAGAGCGCGATCGACGACCGCATGGGCCGCTTCGATGAGCGGCGAACGGCATGGTCTGACCTGGAGCCAACTGCCCTGGACGATCTGAAGGAGGAGGTGGTCGAGTTGGGGCTCGAGTACTCGCTCGTGACACGCTGGACGGCGTTTGTGGCAGTCTCCGAAGCGATCGTGACCGAGGACCCGGGGGCTACCACAAACTCAGCGGTACCCACGGCGATGGTGGAGGGTGTCGGCTACGGAACCTCGTTCGCAGGATCCGCGACGCCTGAACCAGCGACCTGGATCGGACTATTGCTCGCTGGCGGCCTCGTCCGGGCTTCCCGACGGCGACGACGGAGATGAGCCTGCTCGGCCACTTGTGAGTCGCTCCCAAGCTCGTGAGGCGGCCCGGTAGCGGCGCAGTACGACAGCGAGCAACGCGAGGAAGACGGCCAAGAAGATACCCGCCAGCGTGAAGCCCACGAACCGCTTGTCGCTGTCTTGCACGAGGTAGAATTCAAGGTCGGGCCAGTCACCGACAACCAGAGGTGACACGGAGACAACGTAGGCGCCATCAAGACCCAGCGGGACCGGAACGATCGCAATGGGGGGATGGGTCGGATCGCGGCGAACTCGGGCGCCGGCGAACTGGACTCGGCCCGACATCAGGGTCTCCTGCGACTTAACCTCGACCATCGTCCAGTCGAACGTGAACTCGTCGGGCATGTCCTCCGGCCGCGGATGGTTGGGCGCGAAGAGCAGCTCGAGTTCGTCATCCCCGGTCACGATGAACGGCTGCGTTGAGCGAACAGCCCCCGGAACTGCAGGCACCGTTATGATATTCTGTGTGTAGCGCACACCGCCAAACGCCGGGTGAACATCGCCGTAGCCGTAGAAGACGCAGCCGAGCAGGAAGAGTACGCCGAGCGTGACCACGTCGCTCGTACGTGGCTGGGGTTTGGTATTCGGCACAGGCGTCGTATCGCCGCCAGCGGCTACCATTTCTTCAGTCGGCGAGGCGGAGTCTGTGGCGACCCAGAAGGCTCCTCGCCGTATTGGTGCTGGCTCAGAAGCAAATGCAGATACACTGCGGCCCAGCGAACCCGAGGTCGAGGCATGTCCCGCCAAATCCTACGCTCCAGTCGCCCGTGCAGTTGGAGCAGTCACGCCCCTGGCAGTAGGGTGTTCCACCGATGCAAGAGCCGTTGGAGCACACATCGCTGACCGTGCATCCGTCGTCGTCGTCGCATGGGTTTCCAGAGAGGCGCGTAGTGTCGCAGCCAGAGCCTGGGTCACAGGAGGGCGCCAAACAAACATCTGGCGTGCCGCAGTTAACCGAGGCGCCCGGAGCGCAGAGTCCATCGCTGCAGACATCGTTCGTGCAGAAATTGCCGGTCTGACAAGGAGCCCCGTTAACGAGATTGTTAATGCAGCCTCCCGTGGCATTGCAGGAATCAGCGGTGCAATCGTTGAAATCGTCGCAGCTGACAGGGGAACCATTGCAGACACCCGCAATGCAGCGCTCATCGACGGTGCAAAGGTCGCCGTCGTCGCAGGGACCGGAATATGGCGGGAACGAGCAGGCGTCGGTCTCGGGATCGCAGACATCGAGCGTGCACGGGTTACCGTCGTAACAGAGACCGTCGTCCGCGATCTCGTTGCAGTCATTGTCGAGACCGTCGCAGATCTCGATCGTCGCGATCGCCGCATCGCAGATCCAGCCGGACGATGATTGGCAGGACTCGACACCCTCGCAGCTGCCAAGTGGGTTTGGAGTCGAGAAGCATGGCCTCGGCGTCATGCCTTCGTCGACGAGGTTGTCGCAATCATTGTCGATCCCGTCGCAGATTTCGTCGACGGGCGTTGGGGCGGAGCATCGGCTCCAGCCAAACTCGGGCTCACATACTTCCACACCCTGGCAGATGCCGACCGCGGACGCTCGGACACAATCACGGGATTCCCCGTACTGGTCCGGCGGACATGAGCAGCGCCCTCCTATTGGAAGACACTGTTCGCCACTCGCTCCTTCGAGAGAGGTGGCCGGATCGCAGAGGTACCCGTCTGGGCATTCCTGGGTGGCTTCGCAGTCGCGGGCGCAAAACCCGCTATCGCCAACGCGCACGCAGAGGTCACCGAAGCCGCCGCAGTCGAGATCGGTCTGGCAAGGGGAGCAGAGCGTGTCCCGACCGGGAACGCAGATGCGGATGACGTCCGAGCCACTGCCGACCAGCTCACGGCACTCCCATTCTTCTTCCGAGCAACCGCCGTTGAGGCAGAACTCGGTGCAGACTCGGGCGCCCTCGTAGAGTACGCAGAAACCGCTATTGCACTCGGTGTCGTCCGCGCACGGGTCGAGGAAACCGCCACCTGTGGGGACGTCTTCGACGACATCCGGCGACGTCGAATCCGTATCGGGCGCAACCGCCGCGTCTTGATTTTCGCCTGAGTCGGTCGGTCGGAATGACGAATCCGTCTCGGCGTCGGGACTTGTTTCGTCCGTATCTTCGCCGAGCCGATTCGACGTATCTGCCGCGCACGAGACGAGGCAGATGGACACAGCAACTAGCAGTACAATCGAGCGATTCATTACACGCAACTATAATAAGGGGACCTCCTTCACGGTAGGCGATTTTCGGACCTCGCGCCATCGATGTCTGATCCGGATCGGCGGTCGATATTCCCTACTCAACCAACGTGAATTCAGCCCCCGCGACCACCTTCCCGTTGACCATCACCTCAATACGGTGCGCCCCCGCATAGTAGCGGCGGGTGGTCACAGGCTTGAACGAGTGGCGCTTCGTCAGCGTGACCCATTTTCCCGCGGCCAACTCGAAGGTCTTCATCTTGAACACTTTCGGGGTCCGAGACCCATTGGCGCGGACGAGATGCACAACATAGTCGACGATAAGCGGCTCAACGGCGTCGGCGCCGGATTGCAGAGCGACTTCGAACGGCAGAAACCCGCCGACTTGAGCCAAGTCTGAACCCATCACAAGTGCGGCAGTCGCCTTCGGTGCGGAGGAGTAGCCGAGCACCTCCAACGCACCGATATGCCCGCTCTTCACAAGCGAGCGCAGCGCATGCCGGATCAGTTTGAGGCGCCCTTTGCTCGCACCGACACTCCATCGATCGCAGATCTCGACCACGTAGTCCGGGTGGTCTTTCGCGATGTCGTTGAGGTGGTTGGCGACCGAGCGCCGAACGTACTCCGTCGGGTCGTCCTTCAGCGCCTCCAGAATAGGAAGCGTCACGGTGGGATCGGCGACTACGGCCTTCAATCGCAGGCCCCACGGGAGCCGCGGGCGGGTGCCTTCCGACGCAAAGCGACGCAGGTGATCGGACGAGTCCTTCGTAAACTCCAACATACGCGCGAGCCCGTCTTCCAGGTCGTCGACAAGAAACTGCCGGACCGCGAACTCCGCTGTGAAACGTTTCGTCAACTCCTTCATCGCCGCGAAGGAGATGTCCCTCTCCTCCAGCCCATGCCGCTCGACCACCGAAACAAGCGGCCACACCTTCATACCCCGCCAACCATCTGTTCCGTCCGCGTCGCCGTCCCGCCAGGGACGCTCCGGAGCAAGGATCGCTACCATGCGCTCCACGCGCTCTGAGTAGTCGCCAGGGAGCTGGGAGTTCAGAGCGTCAGCGATGAGGGACACCCGACCCTTCAGCTCCAGCGACTCGAGTTGTGCGAGCACCTGCTCCTCGAATGCTGCGCCTCGAGCGCCGGTACCGAAGAGTTCACGACGGTAGCTGGCGACGAGATCGGGGCTGTATTTGTGTTTCAACGAGGAGCACTCTTCGAGGTGAGATGGTAGCGACGGCGTCGGGCAGACGGCATCCACCCGCCGTTCGAGATAGGGCTATGCAAAGCCGGGTGCAAGCGGGCCAAGCCCCTGTCGCGACGGACCCCGGCGCACGAGCGTTTCCCTCAACTCGCACGTTCTCTAATCTTTGCCCGGACCCTGGATCTGACTCAAAAGGCGTCGTCTTCTCCCGTTGCTACTGGTCTCCATTTTTGCCTGCAACGAGGGCCTCTCCGCAGCAGACAGCGACGTCGATCCGGCCGATGTCGGCCCGAACGACATCTCGGTCGACGTCACACCGTCCGACGTCACACCGTCCGACGTCACACCGTCCGACGTCACACCGTCCGACGTCACACCGTCCGACGTCACACCGTCCGACTGCACACAGTCACGCGAGCTGCGCTCGAACGGACTGGACGACGACGGCGACCGTGATGTCGACTGCCTCGACGGTGATTGTTTCGGAAGCCCAGAGTGCGCCTCTGCGGGGACGGAGATCTGCAACAACGGATCCGACAACGACCGGAACGGGTTCATCGACTGCCGAGACCCTGCTTGTGTGGATTTCCCCGGCTGCGACATTCCGCCGCATCCGTTCGAGCTTGAGTGCAACAACGGCGTCGACGACGACGCCCTTGGACTCTTCGATTGCGACGACGATGACTGCGACGGAGCGATCGAGGGCACCCCCGATGGCCAACCGGAGTTCGACCGCAGCAACGGGCTCGATGACGACGCAGACGGATTCACAGATTGCGAAGACCGCGACTGTTTAGAGTTCCCCGAGTGCTTCCAGCAAGTCTTCGACTTGGAGTGCTTCGACGGACGCGAAAACGACGCCGACGGAGCGGCCGACTGCGCGGACCCCGATTGTGTCTTCGACTGTCGCGAGGAGATCTTCGACGGCGCATGCACCGAGGCAGAAGACGCGGAGACCCTCGGTGGCGTGTCATTCCAAGACATGGAGTTGGAATGTGTGCTCGGGTGCGTCGATGACGGTCGCCCGCGAACTTGTACGCGCCTCTGTATCTACGACACGTGGGAGAGCCTCTCAGACTCCTGCATCGAATGTGTTGGCTCCCACACCTCGTGTATCATTGAGGTCTGCGAAGACGTCTGCCGGGGCGGCGAGCACCAGTGCCGACGCTGCGCCATCAACTTCTGCAGCTCACCGGCGATCTACTGCGGGTTCTTGTAGAGCGTTGCGCGGTCGACATTGGGCAGTTCGCTCTGCCACCACACCACGCGATCCACTGATTAGCGCTCGCCGCCTTCCAACTTATGTAAGTGCTTAATGAACAACTTAATAACATCGAGCAGCTCAACCATGCGAGCGTTAACCGCCCTGCCCTCGTCCAGATGTTTCGCCACGCTGTTCATCAACGGACCGACGGATCGTTCGTAGATAGCAGACTGCTGACCGAGCAGCGCGCCAAGATCTGCTGCTCGATTCGCCGCCGGGGTGTGGGCCTGCGTACCATGGCTCAGGAGCTGCGTTGGCTGAGACTGCACCGCCGCTCGGAGCGTGCTCTGTTGGCCCGCGATCAGCCGTAGCGTGGCATCAATACGCTCCAGCATCGCTGCCATAACGGCCTCGGATTGGCGGGACATTGACGCACCAGCCGCTGCTGAAGCCTGAGCAGAAACGGCTGCAGCGGGTATCGGCGGTGGAGTTGCCGGTACAGCAACGATGGGCGACTGCACCGCGAGTCCTCCGGCGAGCGTCGCGTTAAGCTTCGCCAACACCTGAATGAGCTCCTGTGGCGCGACACCGTCACTCTGTTGACCCGCGATGCTCTTGGCGAGCATCGCGACTGCGGGTGCAATCGCATCTCCGTCGCTCTCCTTCTTCTTCTGGCGCTGATAGGCGCCAGCCAACCGCTGGTCGATATTGCGCAGCACCGGAGCGATCGTCTGACCGATATCGGGCGCAGGCTTGTTCAGGCCACGCGCGATAACATCGAGACGCTCCATAAGCGGCTCCACCCACGGACCCACTGTCGTAGGCAGTGTGATCTCCCTGCTGGCGACCGCAGCGTCCGCGATCGACTGTTGAATGCCTCCGATTCCCTGCACGAGCCCCGCGAGAGTCCCGGTGACGCGTGTAATCGGGTCGTCGTCTGCTCCGCCCATCATCTTGCGGCGGCCGAAGTCGGCCTTGATCTGGTCCCAGCGCTCGGTCTGTTCCGGGGTGAGCACTCCCCTAAGTTCCGCCAACTTGAGCAGGTTCTGCTCGGCCCCAGTGGAGAGCGTCTGCGCCTCTCCTTGATAGTGGTCGTTCACCAACGCGCGGAGCTCGGCCTCGTTCATCGCCGGCACAATCTTCTCGGCGATCTTGTTCATGTTTCGGTACGACCCCTGCAGCTGGAACCGAGGCTCCGTGCGATACGCGTCGTCTTGTGCCGCTGACCGAATGTACTCCTGGTTCACCCTCAAGAGCACATCACGGGCGGCAAACATGTGTTTGAGGACCCCGGAAATCTCCTGCAGCTCAACGGCTGACGTGTTGACCTTGAGCTCTGACGTAGCAATCTGCTGGCCTGCCGCCATAGAGATAATCTTGTAGACATCGCTCATCTCACGTGCCGCCAGCGGCGCAAGAATCGTGTTCGATGTCAGCGAATTTTCGACGTAACTCAACTCAAACTGTTCAGCACGACCATCTAGCACGTCGCCCAGGTTGTAGGTGTCTGCACGGTTAGCGAGCATGTCGGGAATTTGGAACTTCTCGCCCGTCTCCGTATACGGATTCCCCGCCATGACGACGACAAACTTCTTTCCTCGGAGGTCGTAGGTCTTGCTCCGACCATTCCAAACACCCTCGATGCGACGCGTACCGTCGCAGAGAGAGATGAACTTTTGAAGAAACTCGGGATGTGTGTGCTGGATGTCATCCAGATAGAGCATGACATTGTTGCCCATCTCGAGCGCCAGGTTGACCTTCTCGACCTCCTGCCTAGCTGTCGCGTTGGGCGCCTCTGCCGGGTCGAGCGAATGCACTTCATGGCCAAGTGATGGCCCGTTCACCTTCATGAACACGATGCCGAGCCTGCTCGCGACGTACTCCATGAGGGTCGTCTTGCCATACCCGGGAGGCGACACCAGCATAAGAAGGCCCATCAGGTCGGTCCGCTTCCCCGCGCCAAGCGCACCGATTTGTTTGGCGAGGTTGTCGCCAATGATCGGCAAGTAGACCTCGTTGATCAAGCGGTTTCGAACGAACGAGCTCATAACCCTCGGCTTGTACTCCTCAAGCCTCAGCCGGTCTCGCTCGCGCGCAACGATGGACTGACGGAGCGCTCGGTACTCCCGGTAGGCTGGCACATGGACATGGGAGTATTGGTAGAGCCGGTCCAGAAACTCATCGAGCCGGATCTCAGCCGTTTGCGAGTGAATCCGCGGGTGCTGTCCGAGCAGACCCACAACCGTCGCCGAGAGCTGAGCTGAATTTTCCTCGCGCTCCAGGCTGGTGCCCGTCGCCAGGATTGCGACTGCTTCTGGCAGCGCGTGGGTCTGCGCTGACGTCTCCGGAACATGTGCGACGAGTGCGTGGAGCCAGGTGGAAGCGAGGTCCCTCCGTTCGTCGATGCTTGCCAATGCCCGCAGGTCGTCTTCGAACTCCGATCGTGCGGAACGATCCTGGAGGTGCGTGTTGAGTGCTGCGACCAAGGCTGTTGCGTCCGAGCTGGTGACGAAACGCAGGTGCTCCTGCATCAACTCCTCGACCAGATACTCGGCCTCACGACGCTTCGCAGTCCCGGTGCTCGAGTGCATCGCTTCAGACACCTCGGCGACAAGGCCACTGTGCTCCGCGGAGTCGGTGAACGACTCACGAATTCGCCTCAGGTTCTTCGCTCGGACCCGCCAGCTCTCCTTCTGAGAAGTGTCCTGATGAGCGACCCAGAAGAGCACCGCATTGGCGCGGACTTGAGACCCAAATCGCAGGAGACCCGCGGACTGCCGCAGATGCAGGACCTTGGCGAGAATGCGCGCGGCGTCGGCATCGTGTAGACCGCGCTCGTATCCCTCGTCATAACGCTGACCCGCGATGTCCCGAACAAGCCGGGTGAGCTTGGCTTCGTCAAGCGCGGCCTCGGCGAGCGCTGCCAGACTCAAGTCACCCTCACCGCGTTCCGCGTCGAAGAGCAGAGTCGCAGCGAGGTACTCGCCTCGGTAAACGATTGGTGACTCGGAGATCAGGTGCTGGTCCCAGAACTCCCGAGTGGCCTCGAAGTCTTCGTCGACTAAAGGCTCGAAGAAGTCGGTACCGGAGAGGTGCAGCGCCATCCCGCCAGCGTGCGGAACCACGCTGAGATCCAGCGGTTGTGTGTTTACGCTGAACCTGTGCTGGCCGAGCTTGATGGCGTTTGAGCCATCCTCAAAGAGCTCGGAACGATCTCGTAATCCGCGAAGTGCGTCCTGTTTTTCCGTCTTAAGACGCGAGGCGAGCTCATCCGACTGAACGGAGTCGCCGAGATCCCGGAGCTGTTCGCTGATCTGCTGGAGCTTGAGTACCATCGCGTCGGATGCGAAGTACGCGTTCATCGCGTCGAGTTCTTTAAAAGTCCCCGCGCGCCTGCGAACGCCGCCCAGGATCCGGTCCGCGGCTGCGACCAGATTGGCCACCCGTCTTTGCCGCTGCTCGATCAGCGTTTGTTTTCGCGCATCGAACGCGTCGACGACCTCTCCACGCTTGGCGGCGAGATCTGTAAGGTACTCGTCAAACTCGCTGAAACGGCCTTCCAACTCCTCCAGCGCGAGTAAGAGCCTGGAGACCTGCTCCTCACACTTCTCCGGTGTGTCGGCGAGGGAAAGA
>JBLHWZ010000064.1:0-21710 GCA_047629415.1 Bradymonadia bacterium
CGAACGTCTCTCGCGTTTGGATTCGCTAGACCCTGCCAACGAGGTCCGACAAGCTGCGTTCCCGAGGGCTGGCACAGACAATCCTGAGGTCCGTCTCGGGGTGGTTTCCGTCGATGGTGGCGAGACGGTTTGGATTCACTGGGACACCGTTGGGTTTCCCTATCTGGCGACCGTGAGGTGGGCTGCCGAGGACCTGCTCACTCTGGTCGTTCAGGACCGTCGCCAACACTCGCTGGCGCTGCTCGGCGCAAACCCCCGCACGGGCGAGAGCTGGGAGATCCACTCCGAACGAGATGAAGCCTGGCTCAATCTCGACCAACAGATGCCACGATGGCTGGACGACGGTCAGCGGTTTCTATGGACCACCGAGAGAAACGGCGCGTGGGCATTGGAACTGCGCAGCCGAGAGGGAGAACTTGAGCGGGTGCTCGTCGAGCCCGGATTTGCTTACTCCGACCTGATCCATATCGATGAGGAGGCGGACGAACTTTGGTTTCGGGCGCAACCAGAGCCAACTGAGAGTCAGGTTTTCCGCACCGGATTGCTCACAGAGACCGCGGTTGAGCTAGTCACGAGCGAATCGGGGTGGCACTACGCGAGCGTCTCAGATGACGGGTCGTGGTTGCACACAGCGAGCCTCTCTGACGGCACTAACGTACGGGACGTGGTTCGACGCGATGGCGTCCGCATCCCTATGGACTCTCATTCGGTCCCCGTCCCATTCGAAACAAATCTCGAAATCCGCACTGTCGGTGAACTAGAGTTCCGGGCGTCAATCGTCCGTCCGTCCGACTTCGATCGGTCCGCTCAATACCCCGTGATCGTGTCGGTTTACGGCGGTCCGATGTCGCAGAGCGTGCGTCAGAGCCCAGGCTCCTTTGTCTACCAACAGTGGTTCGCCAATCAAGGGTTCATCGTCGTCAGCTTCGACGGCCGCGGGACTCCGCACCGAGGGCGCGACTGGGAGCGCGCGTCGGACGGTCGCTTCGTCGAGATCGCGCTGGAGGACCAGAGCGCCGCCTTAGAAGCTCTTCTTTTGGAGATCCCGGAGATGGATGCTTCGCGGGTGGGCGTGATGGGCTGGAGCTTTGGCGGTACGATGGCCGCGGTGATGACGATGCGCCGTCCGGACCTCTACCAGTGTGGGATCTCCGGTGCGCCGGTTACCGACTGGCGTGACTACGACACTCACTACACGGAGCGCTACCTTGGACTACCGGACGAGAATCCGGAGGCCTACGAAGCAAACAACGTGATCGCATTCGCCGCCGAACTGGCGCGTCCGCTCATGCTGATCCACGGCGCGATGGACGACAATGTGTATTTCTCGCATTCGGCGCAGCTTTTCGACGCGCTGCTTCGAAGCGGCGCGGAGGTCGACTTCGTTCCGCTCTTTGGAGCCACGCACATGGTCGCGGATCGGGAACTCTCGGGTGCGCTTCAAGCCCGATACCTAAGGTTCTTCATGGAGCATCTGTCGGCGAGATAGTTTGGGGCCCAGGAGTGACGGGCGTGGAACGTCACGTGGACTCAAGGTCGTTCCTGCCAACTGAACCGCGCCGACCTTCACTTCGTAGACGACGAAGCGATGGGCGTTCCTGCGCTCAGAGGAGCCTGCGTTCGGGGGTTTGGGACAGGCTGCAGTGGTGTCAAATGCTCGAATCTGCGAGTCTCGCGCGCTCGCACATTGCGATTATCTTCGACTAGCCAGCACACGACCGAACCATGCGCCCCTCTCTCCACCTCGGACCCGCCCAGCTCGTCATCGGATTGCTCGCTCCGCTCGCCCTTATCGCATGCTCTACAGACACGGACTCCGCAGACACAGGGGCGTTCGATTTCGGCCAAGTCGACACTCAGGTTGACCTCGGTGATGTGACATTCGACGCTCCAGAGCCCGACGAGTGCGTTCAAGTGGAGCGGGTAACCGCGATTCGATCGCGGAGCGCGCCCGGCGGCCGTCAGTTGCACCTCTCGCTGACAAACCGGCACGGCGAGGCGCTGAACGCCGGCTTTGTCTCGTGCCTCGATTTGGAGGACGCAAGTCTGGGGCCGCTGCCCGTCGTGCACTCAGTGGCGCCGACAGAACCAGGTGCGACCTTGATTGTAGCCCGCTGGACGCCTGAGGAAGCGGAGGCGTCCCGTGCTTTCATCGACGATTTCGTCTCCCAGCGTCCTGCGGAGGAGCGCATCGCTGTCTGGGCGTGGTCGGACCAACTCATTCAGGTGGTAGGCGCAACGACTGACCGTCAGCGCCTCTCGAACCGCCTGGACGCGGTTTGGAGGGCTGATGACGCATCCCCGCGCTCCGCGGACGACGTAGCGTTCGAGGCTGCAGAAGCGTGGGAGCGGCTGTCTGCCGACGCACTGATGGGACCACGGACCATCGTATTTGTGGCGTCCGAGCTCTCGTTGGAGGGCACCCCGGATCTTGACCGCGACTACGTGACGGACTTCTGGGTTCTCTACGAGGACCTCGGCCGAAGGCAGTTTCCCGGGGCGACGGGTGATGACCTCGAGGACTCGGCGGCCGAGATTTCGGCGACCATCGATACGGTCTACGATGCCGGGCTCTCCGTACTCGCGTTCTGCGATGACGGCGGCTCGCTCGATCTGTCACTTAGCGTCGCGGGCGACGAAGTGCGGCGGCTTCGCTTCGGCGACGCGGCTCAGGAACACATAGGTTCCGACTGCGACCTCCAACGAATCGTCAACACTGCACCGCCTGAAGTCATGCGCTTCGAGATTTCATTCACAGAGGGCGAGCGCGCGACCTTCGATCAGCTCGCGGTGGACCGGGATAGCGAGACCGTTTGGACCGGCTCAGTCCAACTCGATGGCGACGAGGGCGCGACTGCGTTCGAGGGTACCTTCCGTGGGCGTTCGTCGCTGGCGTGTGAACGCAAGTCGATGTCGTTGAACCTCGATGGTGCCGACGCCCGTCACGCTCTAGAGGACTCCGGCACAGACGAGTTCTTTCTCGTCTCTATGTGTCTGGACAACCGCTACGTGAACCAGCTGACTGCGGATCGGTTGATGGCGGAAATCGGAGTCTGGGAACTCCAGATTGGTACCGCGGAGGTTCGCCTGGACGGCGTGTCACGTGGCGTCTACCTCTTCGTCGAAGAGGTCGATCAAGAGCTACGCAACGACCGCTCACAGTTGAGGGCTGTCGTTCGTCGGCGAACGGATATCGACGATAAACCCGCCGACGTGAACTACGCGTTCGATGGCGACAGAGCGGGTGCACTCGAGCGCTACGAGGCATTTCTGGCGAGCTTCGACGGCCTGGCAGGGGATGCACTCGTGAGCGCTCTACGCGCGAGTATGGACATCGAACAGTACCTCCGTTGGGTTGCCCTGATGACCTTGCTCGAGAACGGGGACTACGTGGACGAGGTGTATTTCATCGCCGAGGAGGCCTCGAACGCCGACCATGAGATTGCGGATTACTACACGATTCAGGGGTGGGACCCCGATGACCTGTTCTCGGATTGTCACCACAATGGCCGGTTCGCGATCGAGGACCCGAATGGCCTTCTTTACTGCACCGAGTCCTTGCTCGACCATCGCATCTTCGCAGACGCTACCGTCTACGCGCTTTACGTCGACGTCCTCGATGAACTCATTGCCGAGATGACGGTCGAACGATTCACAGCGCAAGCCGATGCGACCCGCGACGAGTTGCTCGGCTGGTTCGCTGTCGCCGAGATTCGCGAGGCCATGGTCGAATTGTTGACCATCAACTCGGACGCAATCGATGAGGCGGTCGCGGCCGACGAAATCACGGCGGCGTCACTGGCGCTCGTTGACTCGTTCGCGGCCAGTCGTACTGGTCTACTTGAAGCGATCGACGCCTATCGCGCGAACTAGAAACCGCGTGTCGCTGACCTGCCATTGGCCAGCAGCGACCCCGCTCTTCGAGCTAGCGCGCTAGTTCGTAACCGGGAATCCCTGCCAGCCAACCTGCCCGCCTGTAGACGGACGAGGCGAGAGTGGGTGAAGTCGGAAGTCGTTGCGGGACGGAGCCAGGAAGACCGGGGCTTCATCGATGCTAGCGGAGCCTGAAACTTCGTCGGTAAGCCCTTCGACTATGCAGCTGTTGGCCGTGATGTCTTCGAGAACCCAGTCGGTCTGGAAGGACTCGCCATTGCCCCAGACAACCGAACGCTCGAACGTGGTTTGCACGTCTGCGTCAGCGTCCAGTCCGCCTCTGTCGTCTGCGTAGAAGCCGACGCTCGAGTTGTTCACGAAGGTCGAGTTGATGAACTCCGGGCGGTCGGGAGTGGTGCGGAACTTATCGTCCATACGCGCGCCGATGCGGGTGTTGAAGACCAGCACATTGGTGAAGATGGGGCTGCCGCCAGTCAGCGCGAAGCCCTTGTCGAAGATGTCGTAGAGCGTTGCGTTGATGATGATCGGGCTGGAGTTCTCGGTGTCGATCCCGTCGTCATCGGTGCCTGCCACGACGATGCGCGCGACCGTAAAGTCTGCGACATCGCCCGGCGGCGTGTTTGATAGGTAAAGCCCGTCGGTATCGTCGGGTCCTCGGATTTCGGCGATCACGGTGTCGGTGATCAGTGCCACGCCTCGGACGACCTCCACGCCAGAGCTCAGCCGGTTGAACAGTGCAGAGGCGATCGTGAGGTTGGTGTCGAAGGTCAGCATTGCCTTTCCTGGACTGTCTGCGATGACGGTACGTACCATCTCGAGCGTGCCACCGTTTGAGCGGATGTTGTACGCGCAGCAGTGCCGGAATTCGTCGTTGCGCTCCCAGAATGCGTCGCCGCCGTTAGCGAAGAAGACGTTGTGGTATCGCGCGGTTCCGAAGCCCTCTGTGTGGTCGATCTGCTCCCAGCCCTCAGCTGGATCAGCGGCGAAGAAGGAGATCGGCGCTGCCTCGGTGCCAAGCGCATCGACCGAGCCCGACACTTCCAGTCGCGCGGTGTCGTCCAGCATGACGAGTGTGCCGGGCGCGATTGTCAGCGTGTCTCCCGCGGCAACGCGGACCGGTCCGGTTACGTGCACAACCTCATCGGTGTCCCACTCTAGATCATCGCCCGCTAGTTCGCCCTCGACGGTCCGCGTCGCTGGATTCGCCTCGACGACGAATTCGTGAATGGTGGAGATGCCGTCGATGTTCAGCTCGACCGAGTAGTCTCCGGGGGCCTCAACCGGCAGCGTCACGCTACCCGTGCCATTGTGCGTGTAGATTTCATACTCCTCCACAAAACCGTTCGCGTCGCTCATCGTGGCGATTCCGTCTTGCCGGAAGGAGGCAGCGTGGACGCGATCGTCGCCGAAGAGTTCGAGGCGTAGAGTGAGTGTCGTGCCGGCTACGGCACGCTCTGGTCCGCTGGTGTGGAGGACGCGCAAGCACATCAGCGCCTGCACTTCGGAGAGACGGAACGCCTGGATTCGGTCGTGCCCTTGGTCGGCGACGATGATGACGTCCTGATCGATGTCGATGATCAGAGTGTCAGGTGAGTTGAAGTAGCCTGGGGCCAGGTCGTCACGGTCGCTGTAGCCGCCGAAAGCGAACACCTGGGTCAGCGTCTCAGGGTCGAAGACCCGAACGAAGGTCTCGTCACGAGATCCCTCGTCGACGACGTAAAGATACCCGAATTGATCGATATCGACCCCGTTCGGAGTGCCGTCAAATCCTTCGATTCGCTGAAGGAACTCCCCGTCGCTATACCGGTACACGACGAGGTTCTCCGGGCCTTCGTCACACACGTAGATGCGGTTCCTAGCCTCGTCGATGACAAAGTTTTCTGGCTCATCGAGGTTTCCATCACGACCGAGCGCACCTTGCGATTCATCGCCGAAGCGGAAGAGGAATTCCCCTTCTTCATCGAAGACTTGGATGTCGCGGCGCGCCGATTCGGCGTTGTCTTTGGCGTCGTCGCTGACAAAGAGCCGGCGAAGACTATCGGTTCGCGCAGCCTGTAGCCGAACGAATTCGCCGTTCTCCGGATCGTCCAAGTCCGCTGCAAACGCACCGAGGAACCCGACGAACTCGAAGTAGGGCGCTTCTGTTGCGTCGCCGATGGGGTCCAGCATCTGAATGCGGCCGTTGCCTTGCTCAACCACGTAGAGCCGACCGGTCTGGGGATCGGCCGCGAATCCGGAGACGCCACGGAACTCGAACTCACCGTCACCGCCGGGTCCGGGATCGGCGCCCCAATCGACCAGCGGGTCGATCATGTCGGCGCGTAGATTCGGGTCGTCCGTTCGTGTGTCGAAGAGGTGAACCTCGTCGTACTCGTTGTCCTCGTCGCCTGCGATCAGGATTCCGCTGGGAGTTAGGAAGATGGCGTCGGGTTTACCGAATCGTCCCAACTCGTCACGAGAGCCCGTCGCGCCAGCGATCCAGATCGGCTCCACAATCGCCGGTGAATCGGCGGGTTCGCAGGTGGGGTCTACGTCCTCGATCGGAACGTCGGGTGTCGGGCCGACGTCTGGGTCAGAGACCTCGACATCGAATTGGCCAGCGTCGGCGTCGTTACCGGTGTCGACAAGGCCGGTGTCGTTGGCGAGGTCGGGGTTAGCGTCGGTTGTGTCGCCGTTCCCGCTATCGTCCGAGCAGGCGGCCAGGCTGAATCCAACTACGAGGGCGGCAATTCTGAACTTGTTCTGCATCGTTCTCATGGGGCGTGGCGGGCAACTGTCGTTTGGCCGCTGGTTCGTTGAGCTGGAGGCCCGTCGAGACCAAACCGAACGCCGGAGCACGCCGCGTCTGGCTACTCGGTCACGGAATTCGGATCAACCTCCGACCGGTCCCCTTGGCGGCTGCGGAGGTCGTGCCAACCGCCCGACGATGCCCGCTCATGGTCAGTCTGAAGCGCAGAAGAAGCGTCTCTACTTTAGAGGGTAAGCCGCTCCTCAGCTCCTACTCTAAGGCTCGCCCAACAGCGGCGCCTCCGAGACGCTCCGGATGCGAGCGCATCGGTGATGCATCCCAAACCCAAAGCCCCTGCGTGGCGTCCATCTGGACGAGCAGCGTGGTCTCACCGTCCGGCGTATGCCGGCGCGTCGGAGTGAACCTCTCGCCTTCATAGCGAACTCCAGCTGAGACTCGCACTTCATCCACTTGGCCGGAGAGGTGTGAGTTAGCGCTACCGTTGGCGCCGACGTCCGCGCCGATTGTGAGGGGTAGCCGGTTCGGTGTCCGGGCGCCGCTGCCGGTCGCTCGGCCGACGAGTGCGCCGTCGACGTAGAGCCGAACCTCGGTCCCGTCGTAGACCCCCGCGACGTGGTGCCAGGCGTTAGTTGTTAGAACGGCCTCGTCCGCTCGCGCGGCGACGTAGGCCCCATTGAGGTGAACGTCGAACTTGGGCTGCCCATCGCTCACGAAAATCCCGAACTCCGAGCCCTCCGTCTTACATATCAACCCGCGCCGTCCTGAGAGGTCGCTCGCGTTCATCCAAGCCTCGACTGTGAACGGCCCGTCTGGAAGCTCGAAGCGATCGTCCGCCACCTGAAGCGAGTCGTTGTCGCCGTCGAGCCTCAGAGCAAACTCCTCGCTCCGCGCTGAAGGAGAAGGCAGATGCGTGGGGGACAGAGGCAGGGGCACCGTGATTGCGGGGACTGGCACCCGCCACCCGTCCGCTAGGTAGCTGGCGACAAGCTCGACTTGCAGGCCTCCGAACGCCGGGTCGGCCATATCGCCAAGTGCAGCTGCCGAGATCGTGACCGTCGATGAATCGCCCGCCCCAACTCGAACATGGGTGTGTTCGGGAGACACGAGCCATCCACGGTCTGCGCCGAGCACGGTCAGCTCGAACTCGACTGGGCGCGAGACGGGGTTGCGGAGTGTCAGTGTCAGGGTGTCCTCGTGGGGTTCACCCGTTGCGCCAGGGGCTGGGGGCTCGAGCGTCCCACGGATTCTCGGTCGTAGGTTTGCAGAGAGTTCCATTAGGTCGTCCGCGATTTCGCCCGTGATCAAGCGAGGATCGTCCACCTCGCCCACAGGGACGCTGACCACGTCGATGCTGTCGCCGTGAGTCGTTACGAACATATATTGGTGCAGGTACCCCGCCTCGGGAACGAACCCGCCTTGGCTCCCTCCCACAGTCGCGAGTGTGAAGTACTCAATCTCGTCGCGTATGCCGTCGTAGCGCATGTGATGGATGTGGCCGGCGAACACGGCGGAGACGTTCCCTGCTTCTGCGAGGCGGTCGTGCACGCGGTCCCAGCCGTCTCCGTACCGGCCGTCAAGCCAACGCGGATGATGTACGAAAACGAAGACGTGGTCGGCGTGGACTGAGCGGTTGAGGGTCGTTTCCAGGAAGGCGAACTGTCTGGCGCTCATCTGCTGAGCGGCGCGGTCCGTGACCGAACGGATGTCTGTCTCGGGATTTCCTTCATCGGAATAGAGCACAATGAAGACGGCACCGCGGTACTCGAACGCGTACCAGAGCGGTCCGAAGTGCTCCTCGTAGAGGCTCTCGTTTTCGCATGGCGGGCGCTCACCTTCCGGGCCGCGCCAGTAGACATCGTGGTTTCCTGCGACCGGGAACCACGGGCTCGTGAGCTCGTCCATGATGCTGCGGTATTCGGCCATCTCCTCAAGCCAAGCAGGTGCCTGGC
This sequence comes from Bradymonadia bacterium, assembly GCA_047629415.1. Classification (GTDB taxonomy): domain Bacteria; phylum Myxococcota_A; class Bradymonadia; order REDH01; family REDH01; genus CBDUJZ01. Next base: position 8,593 of record JBLHWZ010000064.1, read on the forward strand.
CGTAGCCTTCGACGAGGTCTCCTACCGTCATGACCAGCTCTGGCCCGAAGAGGTTCACCTCATCGACTGCCTGCGCCAGGATCTGCACGCCGTCGGCTGGGCCACCTGTACGGTCGCCGAAGATCGCAAAGCGTATGGTACCGTCCTCAACGGGTAGAGGCATCTGCACCGGGCTCACGCGGTCGGTCCAGAAGTTGTCCCCAATCACCGCCAGCTGAGACGCGTTTGAGGTCCGAACGGGGGCCGGTTCCTCGCGTGAGCACGCGCTCGCAGCAGACGCTCCCAGGAAAAATAGCAGCAGAAATATTGGCGAGTCCAGGCGCATTCGTTCTCCGTTTGGCGAGGCCGAACCTAGCAGAGCACCGAGCGACCTGCTCGCTTGTCTAAGACAAAATGACGCTGGGGGAGGGGGAGAGACACGCAAATCGGAAGAATGATCTGGTTGCCGAATGCTGCTAAGACCTGAACTCGCGAGAGCGAATCACGAGACGACCGTCTCCCTCAAGCACCCGACTGGCAGCCATTGCTACGACCGTTCCGAATAGTCTCCATTCTCGCGCTACTCGCTCTGACTGCCTGCGGGCCCGACGACGTGGGACTCGAGGAGGACGCGATTGAGATCGGGCCGCCAAACGACGCGATACTGCCCGACACGACGCCTGATCTGCCGGACGAACTCCCAGATGTGGCCGACGCCGAGGTCGACACCGACGTTCGTGAGCCTCCGCTTTACGGGTTACTCAGGGTCGATGTTCTCATCTCGAACACGAACCTCAACGCCATTCATCGGGACCCGCTGGCCGAAGTCGAAGTTTCCGCGGACTTTGTCGTAGACGGAGTGCGCTACGATGACGGAGAGATCGAGGTACACGGTGGCTACGCCCGGACGGTGCCGAAGCTCTCGTATCGTATTCGGTTCCAAGACGATGAACTGCTCGAGACCACGCTCTTCTCGGAAGGGGAGGAAAGCCACCGGCGCGTGGTGCTGCAGGCAAGCTGGATTGACCCGACCTACATGAGGAATTGCCTGACCCTCGACCTCGTGCGCGAGCTTGGTGGATTCGCACCGCGTTGTGACTATGTCGAGCTATTCTTCAATGGGCATTACCACGGCCTCTACGTCGCGATTGAGCGGGTGGACGAACACTTCTTGCGTCGGAACGGCCTAGCCGAGGACGGGCTGGTGCTCAAAGCGTCATCAAACCTCGCGGATTGGTCGAATGTCAGCAATCCAATGGCTGGTTTCGAGATGAAGCTGAACATCGACGCCCCGACTGATGGATTGTCGGAGTTGATCCGCCACGTCCAGCAGACTCCACAGGAGTACGAGAGCTTCGTCGCTGGAGTGGAGCCTTGGGTCGACCTGGACGACTTCATGTCGTGGCAGCTGGCGCACACGCTCGCCGACAATCGCGACACTTTTACAAAGAACTACTACCTGCACTACGACTGGGAAGCTGGCGACGCCCCGTTTAGGATTGTCTCCTGGGATGCCGACGCGACATGGGGCCTAAACTGGGACGGCGCAGCCGTCGACCCCGAGGTACGTGATGCTCTGTGGGGAAATGATGCCTTCTCTCCGCGGCTCTTTTCGATCCCCGAATACCTTGAGCCGTACCGGGAGCGATACCGTACTCTGATGGTCGATGGACAACTCGAGGAGTGGGTGCGTGTCAACGTGGGTCACCGAACAGTGCGAATCGAAGAAGCGGCGGAACGTGACCTCTTCGCATGGGATCGCTCACATGATTTTGACGACGAGCGGGACTACTTGGATGCGTCGATCGACGCCCGCTTTGACACGCTCAGCACCGTTCTTGAGTAGCAGATTGATGGCGCGATCGGGGCGATAGGGGCGGCATTGGGGATCTCGCTGGGCGACAAATTCGTTTGACAAGCGAGAAGCCGAAGTTAGATAGTTTGACCGACCGGTCAGACTTCGAAACCGAATATGAACCAACCCCGTAAACTCGACCCCAAAGCGACGCGCGACGCCATCATTCGTGCGGCACATGATCTCTTCGTTGAGAAGGGTGTGAACGGCGCGTCCATGTCTGCGATCGCGAAAGGGGCTGGGGTTACAAAATCGCTGATTCACCATCACTTTGGTTCCAAACAGGAACTCTGGGATGAGGTGAAAACCCGCGGGATGGCCCAGTACCTCGATTGGCAGCGCGACGTACTGTTGAGCCGCGAATCGGACGATGAAGACGTGCTTCTCGACTCAGTCGAAGCCTACTTCAAGTTCCTGCGGGCCAACCGCGATGTGGTGAGATTGATGACCTGGATGGCGATTGAGCCAGAGAACTGCGTGAAGCGGGATACCGACCTGATTCAGCTGGGTGTCGGTCGCATCACAGCCGCGCAAGAAATGGGCCTTGTGCGCCAAGATATCGACGCTGAATCTGTGCTGATCGCAGTCCTCTCGCTCTGCGAACACCATCACCAGTTCGGTCACGTCTTTCATGACCCCAGTGCGATTGGGGACGCCGGCAAGGACGCCATCTTCTTGGATACGATCATCAAGATGACAGCGCAGGGGATTGCCGCGACCGATCAAGATGGCCGGCTAGTGCGTGTACTCGAACGAGCATTTCCCGTGCTCGACTAGAACCTAGGACGGCGCGGTCGCATCATGACCTCGCCACATAACTGACCGGTCGACCAATCCAGGCTCCGGCTGATCGACCAATGAATCCTTAGACGCCGCGAACTCAGAATGAAAACCTCAAAGATACTGCTTATCCTTCTCCCACTCGCTGTGGTCGGCGGCGTCGCGATCGTTGCGAGTGCTGATGCGCCCAGCGAGCTTGCGCAGTCGGAAGAGTCTCAAGTGGTGCGGACCGCGCCCGCCGTAAGTGCTCCCGAAACAAGAACGGTGCATTTTCACGCCGCCGTGCGAGCATCGGAACAGGCGCTTGTCGCTTTTGCGCAGCCAGGAAGAATGGTGGAGCGCTTGGCGGAGGTAGGAGACACGGTTGAGCAAGGTCAGGAGCTCGCCCGACTCGACGAGTCTCCGCTTCGCAATCAACAGCGCTCGGCTGACGCGGCGATCGCGGATATCGAGGAGCAACTTGAGCAACTCGATCGGGAGTCGGAGCGTGCCCGGCGCCTGATCGCTGCGGAGGTCGGATCCGGACAATCATTGGAGCGAATCGAGTCGAGTCGTCGACAGCTGATCGCGGCCAGAGATGCTGCGTCCGCCCGCCGATCTGAGGCTCGCAGGCTTCGCGACGAGACCACGATCGTCGCGCCGGTCGCCGGGGTCGTTACTGAGGTCTACGCCCAGCCGGGGGAGGTTGTCGGAGCAGGGAGTCCCATCCTGATGCTCGTTGGCCAGGCGAGCGTTGAGGTCGAGTTTGATGTGCCAGAGTCGACATTCACTCACGTCCGCGAAGCAGACGTTCTCATGGTAGATTTTCCGATGTCCGGCATCGAAGGGATGCGAGGAACCGTGACGGCTGCAGGGCGGGCGAGCGGAAGTCGTGGCCGTCTCTTCCCGGTGGTCGTTTTGCTGGGATCCAACGAGAACGTTTGGCCAGGCATGGCGGCGAGGGTTGCCATCGAGGTCCCGATTGAGTCGCAAATCGCAGCTCCAGTTGGCGCCGTCGTGGATCCTACCGGGAGCGGAGCGACGGTCTTTCGCGTGGTCGACAACCGTGTGGAACGCGTCGCGGTCGAAGTCGCCGGTATTGAGGGGGACGTCGCGCTCATCTTGGGTCAGGTAGCCGTTGGGGATCAGCTCATCGTCGCTGGACACGGAGGCGTTCGAGACGGCCAGCTTGTGGAGGCGCGGCAATGAACCTCGCTGACCTGATCGTCTCTAGGAGCCGCCTTTTCATCGCTACGGCGCTCATTCTGACGCTCGTTGGAACCATCTCGTGGTTCACGATGGCCCGTCAGGAGGACCCTGCAATTCCTGCCCGCGCTGCGCTGATTTTCACGCCGTTCCCGGGAGCCTCCGCTGCCACCGTTGAACGCCTCGTCCTCAATCCGCTCGAGGACGCGCTGAGCCAAATCGACGACATCAAGACGATCAACTCCACAGCGCGGGCGAACGTCGCAGTGACCGTCATCGAACTCAGGAACTCTGTCTCCGATGTGGAGCCGGTCTACGATGAAGTGGAGAGGATGCTCGAGGAAGCGACTCGAGACTTCCCAGCGAACGCACTGGCGCCGCGCTTTGATCGTCAAATCTTCGACCAGGAGTCGATCGTTATCGCGGTAACCGGTAGCGACGATCCGCTGCAGCTGGCAGAGGCCGCTGAGATGTTGGAGGCGAGGTTGCTCGGACTGGGAGACGTGAGCCGCACGATTGTGACGGGCGACCCCGGAGAGCAGGTGACCGTCTCGATGGACGAGAGCACCGCTCACAGACTCCGACTTGACCCGCGCATGCTCGCTGGGCAACTTTCGTCACGGAATAGCGCAACTCCTGGCGGCACGATTGAGGTCGGCGGCAGGACGGTAACAGTGCAGCCAGACGCAGAATTCTCGTCCATGGACGAGCTCTCGCGAACGCCCGTGATGTTGCTTGCAGGAGGGACGGTTCCGCTCTCGGAGATCGCATCGATCTCGTACGGACCCGCTGAGCCTATGGTCGACGTCGCGCGCTGGAACGGTCATCGTACCGTGACGATCGGAGTAGTGCCGCGGGTAGGAGTAAACCTCGTCGACTTCGGAGCCGCGGTCGACGAGGTCGTCGTCGAGGCCGGCATGGACCTCGCGCCGCTCAATCTAGACTACATCACGTTTCAGCCGGATCGCGTCGAGCAGCGGTTGAGCTCACTTGGGCGGAGCCTCCTCTACGGGGTGCTCATCGTAGCGCTGGTGCTCTTCCTCTTCATGGGACTACGGCTCGGGCTGACTGTGGCGAGCGTAGTTCCGTTGGTGCTGATGTCGTCGCTGGCGGTCTACGCGATGTCCGGTGGGCTCCTGCACCAGATGTCGATCGCAGCGCTCGTTCTTGCGCTCGGGCTTCTCGTCGACAACGCCATCGTGGTAGCGGAAAATGTACAGATGCGGCTGGATCAAGGGGCCGAACGTTGGACGGCCGCGCGCGACGCGGTCGCTGAGCTAGGTCTGCCACTAGGCGCCGCAACGGGCACCACACTTGCGTCGTTCGTGCCGATGCTCCTGGCCGACGGTCCCACCGGAGACTTTACCCGCGCTCTGCCGATCGTGATCATGCTGACCCTCTCGGTCAGTTACTTATTCGCAATCACCATCACGCCGGCGGTTTCGGCGCTTCTTCTGAAGCCGAACATGAAGAAAGCGGAGCGTCCCGCACCCAAGCTCCTTCGAGGACTCGCGAACGTCGGGACGAGTAAACCGTGGTTGGTTCTGGTTGGTGTGCTCCTCGTTCTCGCGAGCTCAATGACTCTCGCACCGCAGATTCGTTTCCAGTTCTTTCCGGCGTCAGACCGTAACCAGCTGGTGCTCGATGTAACCCTACCAGAGGGCACTCATCTGGATGAGACGAACGCCGCGTCACAAGTGATCGAGACGGCGCTGCTCGAGCACGAAGACGTCACGTCCGTGGCCGCGTTCGTTGGCCGAGGGGTCCCGCACTTCTACTACAACGTGATTCAGAAGCCGGGCCGCCCTCACCTTGCGCAGATGATTGTGACCACATCTCATGCGAACGATGTCGAGACTCTGATTCGGGAAATTCGCGAAATCAGTCATGCCGAGCTGCCAGGTGTGGAGGTCGTTGCGCGGCGAATCGAACAAGGACCGCCCGTCGCGGCACCAATCGAGTTGCGGATCTACGGAGATGAGATCGCCGAGATTGCTGCTGTTGCTGCTGAGGTGACGCGAATCGTTCGCGATGCCCCCGGCGCTGTTGATGCTCGCAACGACCTGGGGCAGGGCGCGCCGGCGATTCGGTACCAGATCAACGACGCGATCGCGGCGAGACATGGGCTCTCCCGCGAAGACGTCGCGCTGGCGCTGCTCGGGCAAACACGCGGGCTGGAGATTGGGCAGTATCGGGCTGGATCTGAGCCGGTTCCGATCGTGGTTCGCGGCGAATTCGGTGAGCATGCGACGCCCAGCCAACTGGCCTCCACTCAAGTAAGCGCGCCGGGCGTTCCGCCCGTTCCGCTCTCCGAGCTAGCCCTGGAAAGCGTGGAAATCGAGGCATCCGCCATCAAACATCGTAACCATCGAAGGGTGGTCTCGGTCTTCGCCCAGCTAGACGATGGGGTGACGTATACGGACGTGCTGAACGCGGTCGCTTCGGAGTTGGAGCGCCTTGAACTGCCCAATGGCGTCGTCATTGAGGTAGGCGGTGACGCAGAGGCGTCGGGCGACTCGAACGCCTCCCTGATGACCGGAGTTCCGGTCGCGTTGATGCTGCTCCTCGTCTTCCTCATGGGCGAGTTCAACTCGTTCCGGAGCGTCGCGATCGTCATGGCCACGGTCCCGCTCGCTGCAGTCGGAGTTGTGCCGGGCCTCGCGCTCTCTGGAGAACCGTTTGGTTTCATGTCGATGCTCGGCGTAATCGCCCTCGTAGGTATCGTCGTGAACAACGCGATCGTATTGCTCGACCTGATCGGAAGCCAGCGGGCGAGCGGAGCTTGTGTCCGTGATGCTGTGCGGCAAGCGGTTTTGATCCGCACGCGTCCGATCCTGCTGACGACGGCCACGACGGTGGCAGGACTCCTGCCGCTGGCTCTCTCTGAGAGCACGTTTTGGCCACCCCTTGCGTGGGCGATGATCTCCGGACTCACCGCATCGACCCTGCTCACTCTGCTGGCTGTTCCGGCGCTCTACTGCATCATGCACCCCGAACGGAGCAAGTAATGCGTCTGATTTGTATGGTTCTCTCCATCCAATTGTTTGCTCTCGTCGGCGCTTCGAACGCGGCCGCCCAGACTCTTAGTCTTGAAGCAGCCCTGGACCGTGTCGCGTCGGAGAGTTTTGCTGTTCGTCGCGTTGAACTTCTTGCCGTTCGCGCCGAGCTTCTCGACGCGCAGGCGGGGGCGGCGTGGCGGACCAGCGTTGATGCCGTCGCCGCCTATACGTTTTTCGACGAAGAGCAGTCGCTGACGATTCCGGACTTCTACGGTCCGATTCTTCCGTACCTGGGTGCGGTCGCCGCTTCGGACCCCAGACTCCCTGCGCTGGAGGATCAGCTTGGAGAACCGGTCGGTCCTGCGGTGACCAGAAATCAGCACGATCTGCGGGCGAGCGTGGTTGTTTCTCAGCCGCTCTACCAGGGCTTTTCTCGGGCTCTGCGCGTGCAGGCGGATGCAGTCCGAGAGGAGGCCGGCGCGGTACGGTCCGAGGCCATTTGGAGCGTGCAAGAGGTCGTCCTAGATCTCTACTTCGCCGCTCTCCGTCAGCAGCGGTACATTGAGGTGACCGAACGAGCGCGAGCCCTCGCGGAGCTCAACGTTACGCGTCTGCGCGTCGCGACCGAGGCCGAAGTCGCGGGCGAGTTTGAACTCAATCGCGCCGAGGTAGCCCTAGCTGCTGCGGGCCGTGACGCCGCCTCGGCTGTGGCAGCTCACACCATCACGATCGACGCCCTTGCGGAGCTGCTTCAGTTGGACCCAGACTTCGACGTTGAGGCCCCCACAGCCCCCGACCCTATGGCGGGCGACGCTGCACGGCCCGACGCGCGTCGGCTCGCGGCATCGATTCAGCGTACCCTCTTAGGCGCTGACCTCGTGAGAGCGGAGCGGCTCCCGACGGTGGGACTCGAGGGTAGTCTGACCGGCATGAGAGAGACTGCATTTTCCGACCCGATCGAGTGGCACATCCGAGTGGGGCTCAGCTGGTCACTCTACGACGGAGGTCAGCGAAGAGTCGAAGAGCAGCGGATTGAGCTCGAAGCGTCGGAACTTGAGCTAGAACTCCTCGAAGCCGAGCAGCGCGCACTGGCCGAAGAGCGTCGGCAACAAACCCGAATCCAGATCGCACAGCTTAACCTCGAGCAAGCGTCGCTGGAGTCCACGTTCGCGGAGCGGAACGTGGACGTTACCCACTTAGCTTGGCAGGCAGGCGCGGCCTCATTCTTGGACGTTGAGACCGCTCGTCAGCAGCGATTGCTCGCTGAGCTGGCGGTGGCGGATGCTGAGGTGTCGGTCGCGGCCGCGCGCTGGGAGTCTCGTCGGCTACGAGGCGAACTCTGAGTCCGCGTCGCTAGTCTTCGAAGAGCGAGTTCGGGCCTGTGGTGGCGGACAGCTCGCGAATCCAACTCGTGAGGGTAAGGGCGTTGGCGCCGGCGCCGGCGATACGGGAGAGCGCACTTTGTGAGAGCTTGGCCCCCCCAGCGCGTGCCACCTCGACAACTGCGAGTCGGAGCCCGTTGAGTTCGCCCACGACCCTGCTCTCGACCTTGCCCACGACCCTGCTCTCGACCTTGCCCACGACCCTGCTCTCGACCTTGCCCACGACCCTGCTCTCGACCCTGCCCTCGACCCTACCTGCGGATAGGAGATCCTCGTACGTGAGTCCCCGCTCTGCGTCTGTGCACTCGAATTGCTGATTCATGATTCGCTAGCGTAGAAGTTGCCGGCTATCCGGCGGAATTGCCACGTCTCTCAGAAAGCTACGCAGTCGATGCTGAGAACAATCTCTCGGCGGCACGAACATGCGAAGCCCTGTTTCTGATTCCGAGACGCGAGCAAGCTCAACGATATAGACCTTCACCGGAAAGCCGCCTGGACTCTCTGAGAGGCCGGGTGAGAAGGCTCTATAGTCGGCTGTTCGGGTTGCCCGTTGTGCGGTGGACTCTGCGAGAATCACTAGTGTAGGCGAGCGTGCGAGTTTCGGGCCGTCGAAGAGTTCGGCCACCCATATTGAGCGCTTCGCGATGCTAAAGGCCGTGTCTCGCAGACCCACTCGTCGTGAACAGTGCTCGATGGCGACAGCCCGGTTCACGAGTCGACCCTGCAACGGTCCCCATACTTCATTGGGAGTTGCGCCTTCCCACACGAGATCAAGTGCGCGGCGAGAGCGCGGGACTGACCACCCCGAGTGGGGCGCGTTGCGATTCGCGATGCGGGCAAGGTCTGCCGCGCGATCTTCGAAGGCTCTGTTCGTCTTCTTCATTCATCCCGTGTTGATTGTCTCACGGTCGTTATCGATGGCCCGCAGCATCTGTTGTGGCCAGTCTCTCGGCCGAGGTAGCTTTGATTGAACAGGTGCGTTCGATGAACTGATCGTGCATCGGATGTTTGCGTCGGTCGACCCGCGAAGGACGTCGGTCGATACGCGAGAGACGTCGGTCGACCCGCGAGAGACGTCGGTCGACCCGCGAAAGACGTCGGGCGAGGCACTCTTGCACGGGGTGAGTATTCGGCAGGGGGCGTGCCACCGGGAGTCGCTCTGGTTCAAGGGGGAATGGGTCGATGACTCACTACTCGCTATGCTTCAGGCCGAGTGGCGCGAGAACTGAGAACAGGACTAGATTTCGATCCGGGTTCTGACTAGCTGGAGAGCTACCTTGCACCCTCCGTGATATGACGCGACGCGCACTCATCGTAACCGCCTTTGTTCTCTCCGCCTGTGGGTCTGACCCTCTAGAACCCGCGACTGACACCGAAGCGTCCGATGTCGTGTCCGATACGGCCGACGTTCCGGTCGACGTTTTGGAGGATGGGGGTTTGGCGCCCACTCCGGACGTCTCGCCGGATTCGCTGGTGACGGATGCGGCACCGGATGTTGAGGAGCCAGATGCGGCGGAGGACTCGTCAGGCGACGTGGTGTCGGATGCCGATCAAGACGTGCCGAACACTGAAGCCGACGTGGAACGGGACGCCCCGCCGGCGGTCTGCACCACCGCACGCATCGAAGGCGAGTGGCGAGTTGAAATCGAGAACGATGTTTCGATCGGGTACCGCGTCGACCTGGGAGACAGCCCGGAGACGTTCGCGCGCCAACTCATCATCCTCTTTGAACGCTACAGCCCTTTTCCGGATGTCGGACTCTTCGACTTGGGCGCGGGAGCCGACTCGAATTTCGGGACATGTGCCCACTGCGTTTTCGTCCGTGGGAGCAGCGGCATCCAGGCGTTGTACGCAGAAGCGGGCGTGCTCGACATGCGGCGGGACCCCTACACGCGCACCCTTGACCTGACAGCTTCGGCGCTTCGGCTGGTGCAGGTCGATGTCGACCGCGAGACGAGGGTGTCGACACCGGTGCCGGGCGGCGCCTGTTTGGTTCTGGGCGACTTTGAGGTGGAGCAAACGTTCGCAGACGAGCGCTGGACGTGTGACTCTGAACTCTACAACAACGGCGTGAGCTGTGAGTGCGAGTGTGGCGCGTTCGATCCGGACTGCGCAGTCGGCGGGGAGTGCTCTCCGTTCGACCCCGGCTGCGAGGAAGTTCCTACTCTCCCGATCTCTGATTGTACCGAAGCCGAAGTCTGCGGATTCGACCCAGAGGCGGCAGCTCCAATCTGCCAGGAGACGTGTTCGTGGTTGAGTCGATCGCCCTGCAACACTGGTGTCTGTGTTCCCTCCACTGGGGGGAGTGACGAGGATCTCTGTCTCGGAAGCGACGCCTTGATCCATTCAGCCCAGATCGGTGAGTTCTGCGATGTGGGGACCCGGTACCAACAGTTCTGCAACGTCGTCGAGGGCTACGCGCTGGGCTATTGTGACTATCGCTACGAGTGCCGTCCTGTTTGTTCTTCAGACGAGGAGTGCACAGACGAGGGCGACGCGTGTCAGTTCTTCGTCGGCCCCGAGGGGTTCGGTTTCTGCGGGACCATTCCAGAGGACGGCTGAGTGTTGCCGAGGGTCGTTGCTGGCATCTCGGGCGAGTTCGGTTCGAGGACGAGCGAGTTGGACCCTGGCATTCTGGACCTCACGACCTTAGACGCCCCTTTTGCCCTCGCAGGCGGGTCCAGCGACCTTATGCCCGGAACGACGTTGCGATCTTGTCCTGCGCACGTCGAACTTGCTAAGGGGGCCGCCCCTTCTACCTATCCAATCCGATGACCGACCTAGCAATCCTCTTCGAGCATCCTACGTGGCAACAGCCTCTCTTCGATGCGCTTGAATCGAAGGGTATTCCATTTGAGGCTCACGACCTGAAGCGCGCCGCTTTCGACGTGGGGCCAGCAATGGGGTCGCGTCTCGTCTTCAGCCAGGCGAGTCCCAGCGCTTACACGCGCGGGAATGGGCGCTCGGTGCCCTACACGCTCAGTCTTCTTGAGCACTTCGAGGAGACGGGCGCGAAGGTACTGAACGGCTCGGCTGCGTTCCGGTTCGAGCTGAGTAAGCTAGCCCAGATGCGTTTGCTTGATCGCCTCGGAATGCACATGCCATGGACGCTTGCGTTCAATCACGTGGACGGTCTGCGCGGTCTGGACCGGGCGCCCCAATTTCCCTGCATTCTAAAGCCCAACCAAGGTGGGAGCGGGGCGCGGATGGCTGAGGTTTCCGGCCTTGATGAGCTGCAGTCTCTGCTTGATGCCGACGCGTCCTATTGGGAACCAGACCCGGTGTTGCTCCTCCAGGAACTGCTGGTTCCGCACCCGGAGCATCCGGGTATCGTGAGGATGGAATTCGTGGGAGGCCAAATGCTGTACGCGATGCGAGTACTCAACACGGACGGTTTTAACCTCTGTCCGTCTGAGGACTGCAATCCGGTGGATGGTAATGGCATGTGCGCCATTCCGACCACGGCGCCGCCCGAGTTCCACCCGTATCCTGACGTTCCGGTAGAGGCAGTCGAAGAAGCGACGAGACTCTTCAAGGCAACCGGGTTCGACGTTGGCGGCCTGGAGTACATGGTGACAACGGACGGTCGGCGCGTGTTTTACGACATGAACGCCAACTCCAACCTTCGTCGGCCGGTCGGTCTCTCGATGGGATTCGACCCGTTCGATCGAGTTGCGGACTGGCTCGCGGAACAGCTGGCCGGACTCGAGTAGCCCGTTCTAGCCGTCTCGCGAACTCGGGCCGATTCCGTTGGCTAGGCTTCCTTGGCCTGCTCGCCCGGTACACAATCGGTGTAGATATAGACGGTCGCGTCGAGGTCCCCGAGGTGGGTATGGACCAATGGCTTCACATCGTTCCAGTCGAGGCCGCCAACACCGGTCGCGACAGCGGAGATTGCCGTGCTCTCAATACCCTCGTCGAGGATCCACTGTCGGAGGTGTCGGAGGGCGTGGTTCACGTGTTTGACCTTCGCCTTTCCTGGGTGCCCCGATGCGTGGTCCGGCCCGGGCTCTTGAGTCATCAGATTGATGATGCGAACACCGCCTGCGCCAGCCCAAGCCCACATCTCACCGGGTTTCGGGTGGCTCACGTGATAGTAGTGGCGGAAGTCTTTCGCCATTGACGGCCAACGCTCCCTGAGGGCGAGGCCATGTGCGAAGTGATCGTTGGGTGCGACGCCGTGCGCAATCGCGGCTGCTTTGCTGAGGAGAATGTCGCCTCTTACATCTTTAATCATGATGAGTGCGTTGTGGTTATGGTGGAGGCGCGGTTTTGCACAATCCCGTGTGGTGATTCTTGACGTGGTTACTGCCCGAGGCGCTTGGCGCACTTGAGGCACGTGGGTGCGGCTGGGAGCGCTCTAAGCCGTGGTTCGGCGATCGGCTTCTCGCAGCTGACGCACTCTCCCCAAGTACCGTTCTCGATTCGCTGGAGTGCCGCGGTAAGGAGCGCAATCATGTGCTTCGCATGCTCCTCAAGGCGATCGACGACCTCGTCGTTCCCTCGGGACGTTGCGAACTCGTCCCGGTCTTTTGGGACCTCTCGCTCGGTGTTGTGCTGGTGGGCATCAATCCGATCTTCACGTGCGGTCAGGCGGTCGAGTTCTGCTCTGAGCTCGGCCTCTACTTCTTGCGTATTCATGCTAGTCTTCCGGTTGGGTGACACCCCTTCGCAAAGCATGCGGCGTGCGAACTCGGCCACTCTTGCGTGGCGACTACGCAACCCTCACATTGGGTCCGTGATTTTCGCGCGACAGCCCGTTCTTTTTTGCTTCCTCCTGCTCCTCTGGCTCGCATGTGACTCGGCGCCGCCTGAGCTTCGTGATGTTCGGACGGGCTTCGCGACGGACGTCGCGGAGACAGGGGCCGAGACGGCCGCCGACACCCTGTCGGATTCGGGCTCCGTTCCGCTCCAGGACGTCGCTTCGGATGCGCCGCC
>JBLHWZ010000065.1:0-21495 GCA_047629415.1 Bradymonadia bacterium
CAGCGCTCGGATGGATGCCCGACACATGAGAGATATCCTGTCTGATCTGGCCACCCGTTCTCACTCACACATCGCGAATCGGTAGGCGATAAAGACGCTCAGCGATTGTCTGGCAGTCAGTGCGTTATCGAGCGCGAGCGCGGCGCTCCGTTGCCGCTGTGACGGATCGGTGAGGAGGGAGTCCTGCACCCACCCCATGGCCGCTATCTCAGCCGTGATGACTCGGGCATCGGGCGCCAGTTCGCTCAGTATCGAAGGCAGCGTCCCGATGACGTCGTACTGGCACTCCATCCCGGCGATGAGGGCCGGCACGTCACCGACGGCGCAGATACCTGGGCGCAGGTCCTCTCGCTCGAGTTCGCAGAGCGCCAGTGTGCAAACGCCGGGCTCGTCCTCGCCATTGCAGCCCACCGGGACAGAAACTGCGGTGCATCCCTCAACCAAGAGTCGTGCTCGCGCGCTCGGCGCGGCCATCGCGGCGCTCTCCAAGGCCGTTCGGCATTGCGCGGCGGCCTCCTCGGAGAGCGCCGGCACGCAGACGTCGAGGTCGTAGACTTGCCCGTCGGGGCAGGGCACTCGAACGGTCACCACTCGCGGCGGCGGGCCTGGGCGAGAAGCAGGGTTCGCACTTTGCGCGTGGCCAGTTGATGTCAAGGCAAGGCCGGCGAGCAGGACGAAGGGCGTACGCATCATTTTGTTCATGAGGGCACCCTAGAAGAAAGTTGGACCCCGCGCACGGCTAGGCCCAGTCCGAGATAGCGGCCATTCTACACCGCACTGCGTCACGTTACACCGCTTGCCGCCCCCCTGTGCAGAGACTAACCGACCCCGGCACGGTTCTCACGGAGGATTCGATGGACCAGCCGCACGACGATAATTTCCCCCGAATTGACTACTCGGCCACAGAAATCCCGAAAGCCATTAAGCCAGCGGTTAATCCGCTGACTCTTCAGCATACTGTGCTGAAGGGGGGGGAGTGGTGGCGTAAGGTGCCTGGCTTTGCCGATGTGGATGAGGCCACGTTCCTCGACCACAAGTGGCAATCGAAGATGTCGGCAACCAACCTCAAACGCCTCCGACGAATTGTCGGCGATGCGGCGAGCGAGGAGTTCTATGCTGACGTAGAGGCGGGGCTCAAAGCCGCTCCCATGAGCGTGCGAGTTTCCCCTTACTTGATCTCGCTCATTGACTGGGACAACCCGTACGACGATCCCCTTCGTCGGCAGTTTATTCCAGTCGGTTCGTCGTTGCTGCCCGATCACCCGGAGCTCGGTCTGGACTCGCTCGGCGAGCAGTCGGATGCACCAACGTCGGGGCTGACGCACCGCTACACTGACAAAGCGCTCTTCCTGCCGCTGGACACCTGTCCCGTCTACTGTCGCTTCTGCACGCGCTCGTACGCGATCGGTATGGACACCGACGAGGTGGAGAAGGTCGCGCTGCGGCCCAACAAGGACCGGTGGAAGTCGGCGTTCGCCTACATCGAGTCTCGGCCGGAGCTTGAGGACATCGTTATCTCCGGCGGTGATGCCTACAATTTGCGCCCCGATTGGATTCGCGAGATTGGGCACACGCTGCTGGATATGCCGAACATTCGTCGCATGCGATTCGCGACGAAGGGCCCGGCGGTTATGCCGCAGAAGATTCTCACCGATGAGCCGTGGCTAGACGCGTTGACCGAGATCTCTGATCGCGGCAAGGCGATGGCGAAAGAGGTCGTGATTCATACGCACTTCAACACCGCGAATGAGATCACCGAGCACTCCAAGCGCGCGGCTGATCGCATGATGAACCGCGGGATCATCTGCCGGAATCAGTCGGTGCTCCAGCGTGGCGTCAATGACACGCCAGAGACGATGATCGCCCTCGTGAAGGGGCTCTCCCACATCAATATCCACCCGTACTACGTGTACATGCACGATCTGGTGAAGGGTGTAGAGGATCTGCGAACCTCATTGGCGACGGGCCTCTACCTAGAAAAGATGGTGCGCGGTGTCACCGCCGGATTCAACACACCGACCTTCGTGTGCGACGCACCGGGTGGCGGCGGTAAACGAGATGTGCACTCATTCGAGCACTACGACCGCGAGACTGGTGTCTCCGTCTATACCGCGCCGTCGGTTAAGGGAGATGTTTGGTTCTTCTACGTAGACCCCATCGACTCCCTGTCCGAGAGTGGCCAGCAGCGTTGGGCCGATCGGAGCCAGCACGCCGCTATCATGGCAGAAGCCCTGGCTGCAGCGAAAGAGCGGGCTGCGTACCTCGCGCCCTAGCGGGCTGCGTACCTCGCGCCCTAGCGGGGCGGGGGAGAGACCAGCGAGTGCGTCCGTGTAGAGAGCGGCTCGCTTGGTCCTGAAGTAGCTGGACCGCTGCCATGCGCGCGTCTGCGTTCTCATGTCGTAAGCCCTCCTCCAGGACTTCGCTGAGATCGAGAGCAGTGGGCCAGTCCGATGAGCGAGCGGGTTGCCTTCGCGTGGACCTGAGGCTCTGTATCGGTCAAGGCGCGTTGAGCGAGCAGCTCGACCAACCGGTCGTCGGCGCTCGGGCCACGGGCCGCATGACGTCGCTGTGCACGGACCGCCATGTGTGTGGCGATGCCGAGCACCTGTCCGCGGAGGGTCTTCCCTCTGCCGTCGACCATCTCAGGGTCGTTGGCGATCTTCCAGATGTCGGGCAGTGCGGCTAGGCCGGCGTCTCCGAGTTGCACCAATCCGTTGAGCGCTGCCATACGAGCGTTAGGATTCGCAGATGAGAGTTCGCGCCTCAACCGGGGGACGAGATCGTTCCTGATGAAGTCGCCGGCTTGTTCCGCCCTCGCTTCCGGGCTTAGCGTGCTTCGGTCTGGGGCGTGATTGACCACGCGGTGCCTCGGTTGTGGCGGCTCGGCAATATCCAGTTGGGCCAGTGCATCGTCTCGCTCCTCCACTTCCTCAACTTCAGAGCGGGAGAAGAGTTCACGCCTTGGCGCCGCCGTCTCCAAGACGATCGCAGCCTCTCGTGCGGCTGCTGCCGCAGCGATCTCGATGAAACGAGCGCCCTCGGAGAGCTCCTGCATCGCCGCCCCGTTCCCAAACAAGTTTGCGGAAGTCACCGAGTGTCTGCATGCCTTCGCGGACACCGTATGCTCCCCAGTCATCGGGGATCTTCCCATTGAGCAGGACCTCGTCGGCGAGGCGTTGGCCCACAGGCGAGCCAAACTCCTCAGCTGTTACGTCGATCGCACGGAGGAGCTCCTCGAGTTCGGGTCCGGCGACCGCCGCGCGGACGATGTCGCGGCCCTAACCCGAGCTAGGTTTCCGGGAGAAGAGTTTTCATCGCCGTCGGCGGCGAATCAAACCCAGCGCGGCCAATCCGACCAGCCACGAACCGTGCGTTGAGCGTGACGCAGCCAACACACAGCCACCACCGGAGATGCTGGCCTCGTTGCTTCCCAGCTCCCGCTCGATCTCACCGTCGTCTGAGAGCGGTGTGTCCTCGGGCTCCGAGTCTTGCTCACCGTCCGCAGCGGTGTCGTCTGAGCTGTCTTGTTGCACGTCCGGCTCAACCGTCGTGTCCGTGTCGGTGCCTGAGGTGGCATCTGCGTCGGGTACTGCGTCCTCGACGACGTCGGGATTGGGGTCAGGTTCCGGGCCGACGTCGACCGGATCTTCGTCAGGCACGCCGACATCGTCGCCGCCCGCGCCGGGTCCGTAGACCGGGTCGTCCTCGAAGTAGAATCCGCAGGCTGCGTCGACGTCCCAGTCGCCCGCGCGTTGTCTCATGGCTGAGATGTAGCTTCCGGACCCAAAACCAATCATCGGAGCGTTGTTCCGGTACTCGCCGGAGGCGCCGTCATAGTTTTCGGCGATCAGCAGGTAGTTGAGCAACGTTTGGTCGCGAACCCAGTCCTGTAAGCCATCCGCGTAGGCGTCGTCGCCAGAGTGTCGCGCCGCGATCGACGCACGGTAGTCGAGGAAGATCCACTCCAGCGTGTCGTAGGGTCCGCCGTAGGGGGAGAGATCGTGGGCGTCGAATTCGTCGTCGTTTCGGAAGATTCCGCAACCGCTCGGGACCGTGAGATTGTCTCGGATCGCGTTCATCGTAGCGGTCGCTGTGGGGCCAGTGGGATCGAAGAGACCCATGCCCACCGCCTCGACTACGGCTGCGTCCCAGTAACCGGTACCCGCCGCAAGCTCCTCTAGATTTGCGGCGATCGCGCCATCGGAGTTTCGGAGTCGGTCGTAGATTGCCCGACGGAGTTGGCGGCCGCTGTCCTCGAAACTGTCGCCATCTTCGCCAATCTGTCGTGCCATCCAGGCGAGGTCACAGAGTCCTCTCGATACCGCGATGTCTGTGTAGGCGAACCGCTTTTCGTCACCGAACCAATGAACCTCCCAGATCGAAGAGTCAGGCCAGAGCAGGCCGGTTTCGTCGATGAGGCCCTGACTGACGGCGCCGATCTGGTCGCGAATCTCAGGCCAGTGGTCATCGAGGAGAGAGGTGTCCCCGGTCACCTCAACGTAGTGGCGCAGCGCCCACAGGTAGAGCCCGAAGCCGTCCCATTCGAAGTTGAGGTCGCCGTTGCAGGTCGTGTCACTCTCTTCGATGCCGAACCCGTGGTAGCGCGTCAGACTGAGCGAATAGTCACCAAGGGGAACGTCGTTGAGCTCCTCGAAATCAACGTATCGATTTGCGTGAGCGGTCAGGTAGAACTCGAGCGCCAGCCGCGCCTCCTCGAAGAGGCCACCGTCGGTGAGCCCGACGATCGCGTACGCGCCGTCTCGAACCCAGGCGTAGGCCCACTCCCCAGGGGGAAGCGAAGCCAGCACGGCTCCGCGCCCTAAGTGCTCACGAATCACGCCTTCACCAGCGACCGCCTCGTTCGCGAAGTCGACTCCGGTTCGTCGTGCGACTCCATCGGTAACGGTGGGGCGAACCCAGTAGGAGGACTCCCGTACCTGGGCCATACGCAGCACCGTCGCGGAGTGATGATAGAGGTCGGTTTCGTCGACAGACATCCCGTCGGGTACCAACAGGCGGTCCTGGAACGTGGACCAAGCCTCGCGCTCAGCGGTCCAGATTTGCTCGACCGTTCGTCCGCTTACCCAAGCGTCAATCGCTGCGAGGCGGCCCTCGTCAAAGTCCGGATTTGGGTCGTGGCCGACAACCAAGCCAACCCAGACCGACTCGCCAGGGGCGATATCGGGAACCGTCCATTGGTACGCAGACGCTTGTTCGTCACCGAGGACCGGACTGAGCGATGGGAGGGGCAGGTCACCGCCACCAAGGAGTGCAACCTGGTCATAGAAGGTCGCCGGAGAATGTGTCGTATTGCTTGTGTCCGGGAGCGGTCTCACGGCGATCGTGCCCGCGTAGCCTTGCTCGATTACGGCGCTGCCATCCACACGGATCGTCTCAAACGCCGCTCCGATTTCCTCTCTGGCACCAGGTCTCCCGTCGCCGAGGTTCGCGTTGACGAGACCGTAGAGGTTGACCGGACCAGTCGAGGTTGCGCCTTGGTTGGTAAGCTCCAGGGCCATCACCCAGCTTCCCCACTCGGTCTCCCATGGAGCAAACACGCGGGTCGTGGCTTCGAGTTCCAGCTCCGCCAGTTGCTGCACCATGCGAACAATGCCGGTGCCACCGTTACGATCGGGGCGGTTGGTGGTGCCGTCGTAGCCCGAAGCGTCCAAGTCGACATCGCGACTGTTAAGCCAAAGGCTCGCCCCTCGAGCGTTCACACCAAAGTAGGCGTCGCGCAGGAGGTCTCGTGAGTTCACGACCTGCGGCTTCCAACAGTCTCCCTCTGGCACCGTCGGCTCCCAGAGTTCTTCCCCATCGTCTCGCCACTCCGGTTCTTCCGTGGCGTAAATATGCTCGCGGAAGTGGTGCACTTGGGCATCTTCTAGGCTGACGACAACACCGGTGTAGCCGTTCGAAGTGACCAGCTGCGTCCACGACCGAACCGGTTCGATCAGCGGGCCAGCGCCCATCAGCGAGGGAGCAGCTAGGGCGACGAGGAGACAGAGAACAGGTCGTTTCATTTGAGCAGCGTGAGGAGTGACGGCGACAACCCTAATCAGGGACAGTGGAGGTTGGTAGGGTGGCCGTAGGTTCTTTGGGACCGTCGTCAGAAATCAGCTAGGTCTCCAGGCACTCCCCAGCGACGTTCTCCGCCAGCCACGTGGTCGCGACCCGCGTGGCCTCATTCCGAGGCGGGCCGGTGTCGGCCTCGTAGCCGCGCAAGATTCTGAGGGCGACCTCACGACTGGCGACTTTGCATCCGTACTCGGCGAGCCCGTCGGCGATCGACTCGGCTGAGCGGACCGAACGACCGGCCCAGCGCATGATCTCGATGTCGCACCCGTAGGCCTCCGCCTCGTAGACGGCGCGTGCCCGCTGCGAAGCGAGGTAGGCGCTGGCGAAGCGCGCGAATCCGTCACGAATGGCCTGCGCGACGTGTTGGTGCTCGTGAATACCGGTCGCGACCCGTCTCCACAGAACGTAGTCGGGAGCTGGCTCGTCCAGCGCGTACGGAAGATAGATCCGCTTGTGAATGACGGTCGTGTAGTGCTGCATGAACTGGTCCCGCGACTGGATGCGCGCGAGCGCCAGAGCAGAGCCACAAGCACGCATCAGCGGCGAGGTCTCCTTCGGAATCACCGTGGTGCCGTAGTGCGCCGACAGGTGTCTCCACAGGTTGACGACGTCGTTAGATGTTAGCCCTGAAACCACTCTCAGATCTCGATGCCGAAGCTCCGCAGGCCTACCGCGAAGAGCGCGTAAGCGACGGCGGTTGCGGCACACGACCAGAGCATCGCTGGCGCAAAGGCGAAGCCGTGCTTGAGCAGAATCGGGAGCACTACGAAGAGCACCAGCGATGGCAGCACCATCCACACCGTGGTCGCCGAGAAGGCCGCGATTTGATCGGTGTCTTCAGTGTCCGAGTACATCCAAATCATCACCAACACCGAAGTAAGCGGGAGCGAGTTGATGATCGCTCCTGCCCAAGTGGATCGTCGTGCGACTTCGGCGCTGATCGTTAGTAAGACCGCGGAAATCACGACTTTTAGAATCGGGTTCATCGATCAGTTCGTGCAAACGCTGGAACGGCACGTTCCGCCGGGACATTCGGAGTCCGAATAACACGTTCCGCCGGCGGTCGTGCACGTGCCGGATCTGCAGGTTCCTCCACCGCACTCCGAGTCGGAGTAGCACGTGCCTCCCGCGGTTGTGCACGTGCCTGATCGGCATACGCCTCCCGGGCATTCGGAGTCCGAGTAGCATGTTCCGCCGCCCGTCGTGCATTGCCCAGAACGACAGGTGCCGCCACCGCATTCAGAATCAGAGTAACAGGTCCCGCCAGCTGTCGTGCAGAGGCTCGAACGGCACACCCCACCTGGGCACTCTGAATCGGAGTAGCAGGTGCCGCCAGCGGTGGTGCACTGCCCGGAGCGGCACGTTCCGCCTCCGCACTCCGAGTCCGAGTAGCAGTTCGCGTACGCTGGCGCGTGCCACAGAAGCAGCAAGCAGGTGAAAAAGAGCGTCAGGATTCGCATGAGACTCAGGATTGTGGACGGGGTTAAGACGCTAGCACTCGAGTGCGCGGGACGAGAGAGAATTCTGACTCACAAAACGAACGACGCCGACGGAGGTTCCGTCGGCGTGAGTTCGTCGAGAGAGAGCCGCGGTTGGTGCCCGCGACGACGTCTCTAGAGAGCTGCTTCGATATTGAAGCTGATGACAACCTCGTCACGGATGAGGTCGTCCGGCATTCCTGGGTAGGTGATGCCCCAGGTCTGTCGGTTGATCGAGAACTCAGCGGAGGCGTTCAGAGTGCCGTCACCTTGCTTGATGGTAGCTGGGAACGATACCGAGTGGGTCTGGTCTTTGATCTGAAGGTCGCCCGTGATCGTGTACGCGTCGGTATCCGCTGCCGCGACGATCGCGGTCGACGTGAACGCCGCACCCGGGTGGTTTGCAACGTCGAAGAACTCATCGGAGTGCAGGTGGCCCGTGAGTCGATCGTTGTCCGTGTAGAGGGTGCTCATGTCCATCGTGATCGTGACCGACGATGTTGCGACGTCGCCCGTCCAGTTGAGGTTTCCACCGACGGTGTTCCAGCCACCATCGTGGCTCGCGGTGATCTTCGACGCCACGAAGGCGACCTTCATGTTCTCGGGGCTGAGCGCGATCTCCTTAGGACCGTCCTCTTCCGGAGCTGCTTCTTCGCCCTCGGCAACCACTTCGCCTTCAGCGGCTTCCTCGCCCTCAGCGGCTGCGGCTTCCTCGCCCTCAGCGGCGGGCTCATTGACCTCCGCAGCAGGGACATCGGCGGCGGGGTTCTTGCAGCCAATCAATGCCAGAGAGGCGAACGAAAAGAGAAGGATCGAGTAGGAACGGCGCATGGAGATCTCCTGATAATCGTGGTTCGTTGAGACCCGCGACCTTGCGATACAGCGCGTCATTCGGCAACCTTTTGTAGAGAGGAAGGCGGGAAACGAACTGTTCCTGGTGGTTCCCCTCCCGATCGACTCGGGGCTCACGCCTTAATCGGCTCGTGGGTCGAGATCCACTCGACGACGGCCGCCGGACTGTCGGTCAGCGTCATCATGCTCGCGTAGGCTTTGCCTGCACTGAGCTCTCTCATCATCGCGTAGATGGAGGTGTTCGTTGCGTATCGTTCGGTACCGACAAAGACCATCGGACTGATATGACCGAACGTGGCGTAGTGGTTCTGCGCGGCGTCCTGGAAGATCTCCTGCGTCGTGCCCGCGCTCCCCGGGCAGAAGACGATTCCGTGCACGCAGATCGCGAGCAGGCAGTCCTCACGTAGCGAGTTCGAGAAGTACTTCGCGACCGACGTCGCAAAGACGTTGGATGGCTCGTGACCGTAAAACCAGGTCGGAATTGCGAGGCTCTTTGCGCCATTCGGCGTGCGCGCCACCACCTCACGCGCGGCAGTGACAAATCCTAAGTCCGCATAGTGCGGAGATTGGCTTAGAGTCTCCAGGGACTGCTCAAGTGCCTCGTCGGGATAGGGCGCTAGCCAAGCCCCGAGATTGCTCGCCTCCATAATGCCCGGACCTCCACCGGAGGCGACGAGATATCCGGCGCGAGTCAGTCCCCGCGCAATCTCCGCCGCGCGCTTGAAGTCGGCCGAGTCCCTGCGAGTGCCGTGGCCGCCCATAATTCCGACGAGCCGCTGGCCGGCGATTTCCTCGTGGAGGGCGTCGTCGACTGCGTGGTCGTGGATTCGCTGCGCTAGCGCCTCCATGATTCCCAAGTTCTCGCGGTTCTCGCTGAAGTGGTCGTAGATTGCCTTGTCGACGGATTGGTCGTCCTGCTCGGACCAGCCCTCCATCAACTCTTGCCAGCTGTAGAGCGTGGAGCGGTATGGCTCGTATGGCAGCCCACTCAGGCGCGGAAACACAAGCCCACCCGCCGTGATAATCTCCCCGATGGCGGCTGCTCCCGCGAAGCTGCAGCCAAGGAAGGCGACGTTCTCGAAGCGGTACGAAGCCCAGTCGAGTGAGGCCTCACAGAAGTCGACCCCCTGCAGGACCTGGTCTTTCACATGCCGTCCGAGCGCCAGGAACTCCGCGACCGTGTGAATCTCTCGTAAGTGGTTCAAAACTCTACCCTAAGAGCGAGGTGTGAGCTGGGACGGTTTCCCCTCCCGGAATCGTCGCATTCTCGAGGCGGCAACCCAGTTTGATCGTGCTGCCGGCCCCGACGTTAGTGGTGCCCAAAAGGTAGCATCCGGGTTCGATGGTCACGTCGTTTCCAACGATGACGTCGGCCTCGATGGTGACGCTAGCCGGATCGATCATCGTCACACCACTCTTCATGATGGCGTCGTTCCGGCGGATCCTTGCGTACTCCGTTGCTCGGGCGAGATGCGTCCGATCATTTACGCCATGAAGAGCGTCAATATCCTCCCAGATCAACGTCCGAGTAGGCGTGCCGGCCGCGTACGCCATCGCAACGAGGTCAGTCAGATAGAACTCGCCCTGCGCGTTGTCACTGGTGATGTTCTTGAGGCCGGTTCTCAGGAAATCTGCGTCCACGAGGTACGTGCCAAGGTTGACCTCAGTCAGCGCGCGCACGGAGTCGGAAGCGTCTTTGAACTCGGTGATTGCGTTGACTCCGCCTTGCTCGTCGCGTTCGATGCGGCCGTAAGCGTTCGGGGTCGGATCGTGGGCCGTAACCATTGAAACCGGCGAGTCGCTGGCGGTGTGAAGGGCTACCAGCTGTGCGATGCACTCGGCCGGGATGTTCGGCACATCGCCGGACAGAATCATGACGGCGCCATCGAAGTCAGTGAACGCTGGTAGGGCGGACTTCACGGCGTCGGCAGTGCCTAGCATTTCGTGCTGCACATGCGTCGTGACGTAGGCGTCGCCTGGACCATCGTCGATGTTGGCGTGGTAGCGAGCCTGGAGTGTACGCTCCACTTGATCCCTGCCGTGGCCGACGACGACCGCGACTTCGACTGCGCCAGCCGCCAACGCGACATCAACCGGGTAGGTCAGCATCTCACGGCCGAGCACCTTGTGCAGGACCTTTGGGACGGTGGACTTGAGCCGCGTTCCCATGCCGGCGGCGAGGATGAGGGCCTTGAATGGTTTCGACATGTGTCTTTGGGGTCAGCGAGAAGTGAGCATGGGCGCGCACTTTACCGCCGCGCAGAGCGGAGGTGTAGGGTTGTCTGTCGAACTCCAGCAGGAGTCGAGGCAGGTCACGCCACCGCAGGTGAGAACTGTCGCTGTGGCTCGCGAGGTTGGAACTGTCGCCGCGGCTCGCTAAGTCGGAGCTGTCACTCGCGTCGAAGGTCCTCGAGTTAGTCGGACTTTGTCACCAACGTGCTTGAACTACTTCCTCCGGTAGTGCCGCGCTGCGGACGGCCGGAGGGGCACGTGCCTAGTACCGAGCGAGGTCCACGATGCCAGCGTAGATGTCGTCTACCTGTGGCAGAATCGCGTTCTCGAGCACTGGCGCGTATGCGACGAACGAGTCCTTTCCGCAGATCCGTCGGACGGGTCCATCGAGGTACTCAAAGAGTTCGTCTGCGATGCGCGCGCCGAGCTCGGCTGCGTAGCCAAACGAGATGTGATCCTCGTGCACCAACATCACCTTATTGGTCTTCTTTACCGTCGCGACGATGGCCTCCCAGTCGTAGGGCTGGAGGCTACGCAGGTCGATAATCTCGACACTGATTCCTTCCTTCTCGGCCTGCCGCGCTGCTTTTACCGAGCGCTGAACGGTGCATCCGTAGGTGATGATCGAGAGGTCTGTTCCCTCCTGAACCATTGAGGCCTTACCGAACGGGATCATGTAGTCGTCACCTGGGTGCGGCGACTTATTGTATGTCTGCCGGTAGAGGTGCTTCGGCTCCAGGAACATGACCGGGTCGTCACAGCGAATCGCCGTTCGTAACAGACCGTTCGCGTCCGCCGCGTTGGACGGCATCACGACGCGCAAGCCGGGGATGTGCGTAAAGAGCACTTCGCCAGACTGGGAGTGGTAGGGGGCGCCGCCGGTTAGGTATCCGCCGATGGGAACGCGGATGACGACGGGGGCGGGCCAGGCGCCGTTTGAGCGCCAACGGTAGTTGGAGAGCTCGTTGCGTATCTGTTGGTACGCGGGCCAGATGTAGTCGAAAAACTGGATCTCGACGACGGGGCGCAGGCCTCGCAGCGCCATGCCAATCGCTCGGCCGACGATGTTTGCCTCGGCAAGCGGCGAGTTAAACACTCGCTCTCCGCCGAATTCACGTTGCAAGCCGTGGGTGGCCTTGAAGACGCCGCCCTTGCCCTTCACTCGTTTGAGGTACTCTTCGTTGGAGGCGTCTGCGACGTCCTCACCGAAGAGAACGATGCGCTGGTCGCGCGCCATCTCGTCCTTCAAGCAGGCGTTGACGAGGTCGACCATCGTCATGTCTTTCCCGTCGAACTTCGGCTCCGTTGAGAAGTCGTCTGACGTCGGGTCGACGTCTTCGGAGTACACGTGATCTAGGATAGTCGCCGGATCGGGCTTCTCGGCGGCGAGCGCAGCAGCTGTGGCCACATCGATCTCGATGTCGACCTCGGCGCGCATCGCATCGAGCTCGTCCTCGGTCGCCACGTCGTGCTCCAAGAGGAACGCCGGTAGCGAGTTGATCGGGTCGCGACGTGCCTCCGCCTCGCGCTCTTCCGGGGGACGGTAAGTCGTCTCAGCGTCTGAGAGGGAATGCGAGTAGGGCCGCACGACGTGCGCGTGGACGAGGGCGGGGCCGCGGCCGGCGCGGACGTAGTCGATAGCCGCCTTCACGTTCTTGTGCGTCTCGACAACGTCACATCCATCGAACTCGACGATTTTCAGATTCGGGAAGCTTGTGAGGAGCTTCGAGACATTGCCACCGGCGGTCTGGACGGACACCGGCGTGCTGATCGCGTAGCCATTGTCCTCCACCATGTAGAGCACTGGTAGTTTCTGATTACAGGCCGTGTTCAACGACTCCCAGAATTCCCCCTGCGAGGTTGTGCCGTCGCCGGTTGAAACGAAGACGACCTCGTCGTTCTCGTACTCGATCGAGCCGTCTTGAAGAGCTTCGACCGCGTTACAGATCTGCGAGGTCTGCGCTGCCCCTACGGCGTGAAGGAACTGCGTGCCCGTGCACGAAGAGACCGACGGAATGTGAAGGTCCGGGTGTCCCCAGTGGCAAGGCATCTGGCGGCCGGCGCCGCTCGGATCCGACTGCGCTCCGACACCCTGGAGCAGGATCTCCTCAGGGGTCATGCCGATCTGCAGCACGAGTGCGCGATCGCGGTAGTAGGGGAAAAACCAGTCCTTCTGAGCGTCCAACAGGCGCCCGGCACAGATCAGCGGCAGCTCGTGTCCCGCACCCGAGATCTGGAAGTAGAGCTTGTTCTTCTTTTTGAGGTTGATCTCACGGTCATCCAAGCAGCGCGACACGTAGACCGTGCGGTAGATCTCAAGCAGAGCTTTCTTCGAGAGGCCGCCAAAGGTGGATCGGGATGATCGCTTCTTTGCTGGTTTCTTGCGACGGGAGCTTGCTGTGGAGACCGGTGCTTGGGGCATCTAGACACTCGTGGATATGAGGACTCCCGCGTGCGTCATTTATGACGCAGTGCGTTGTCCTTCTTCGTGATTTTCCTTGCGATGTCAGACACTTGCGGAACATGTGCATGAGGTCGCGCGGCGGAAGTTAATCAACCGGTACCCGCTTGTCCACCCGTGTTTTCTCAGGGCACGGAGATCCGGATTTCGACGCACGAGTTGGAATCAGGGGAGTCGGCGTCGGATTTCAGTCCGCAACCGGCGCTACAGCCTCCGCCGCCTGAGGAAACAGGCGAGGCCACCCAGCCCCAGCCAGCCCAAACCGCCAACACCACCGCCAGCACCACCGCCAGCACCACCGCCAGCACTACCGATGGCGCAGCCCCGTACCGTCACCGGAGTTTCGGAGTCGCGGCCAAACACTCCCGGGGACGACGGGTTCGATGCCCCGTCCGCCGACAGATCGATCGCGGCGTCCTCCGTGGGTTGGCCGGAGTCGTCATCGACGACATCGGGCGCCCCTGCGTCCCTGCTCGCATCGGGAGCCCCGACGTCTGGTCCAGCCTCCACATCGGTCTCAGCTACGTCGAACGGAAAGGTGACAAATCCATCTGCAGGGCCGCCGACATCTGCGAACCAGGCCACTCCCTCTTCGACCAATCCCAAACGGAGCTCGTACTCGCCAGCCCCGGGCACCCGCACGACGAACTCGAACCGTCCAGTTTCCCCAGTGGCTGTCTGTGCGGTTACTCCCACGATACGAGAGGACGAGAGCCAGTCGTCGTATTCTAGCGGAGAACCAGCATCACGCGGCATCGGGGCGAGTCGGGTGGTGTCCGGCGACCATGTCTCGGTGCCGGTGTTGCGTACGTCCACCCAGAGCTGCACCGCGTCGCCTTCGTCGAGCGTGATGACTCCGGCTTGTGAGATCCCCACGAGTTCGCCGGCGTAGGCATCGCCTGACGGGATCGGCGGATCGGGCTCGTCGGTGTTGAGCGATGCGATATAGTCCCAGACTAGCGGGTCGTTGTCGTCGTAGCCGAGCGCCCAGAAACCGATGCCACCGGCGCCGGACTCGTCCACGATCCACTCAAGCTTCGCCAGCAGTGCGGCCGCGTCGTCGACCCAACCTTGGATGGTGCCATCTTGTGCGAAGTAGCTTGAGCCGCTGGCGTCGTCGAAGCGCCGGCCGTATCGGGCCAGGTCGTTGTCTCGGTACCAAAGCACCCTGTCGTGGTCAGCGGTCGCTGTCGGTACTGCCATCGGATCCGCGACGCTCCAGGCGTGCCCGTAGTTGGGCAGCCCGACGATCACCTTGTCGAGGTCGGCGCCTCCGGAGAGGTAGTCGCTCACTGTCCACTCGAGGCTGATGAAGCCCCAACGGCCAGACTCAAAGAGCGGCACGTTCGGCCCTGCATCGCCCCACGAACCGTGCGCTTCATAGGCCATGATGAAGAGTCCGTCCGAGACGTCCGTTAGCGCGCCGTAGTCCCACGCGTCGCTCCAATCAACGAACGGAGCGGCGAGGAAGACTTCATCGACCTCCGCTTTCAGCTCTTCAACGAAGGTCACCATCAGGTCGCGGCTACGCTCGCCAACCCCCTCAAAGTCGATGTTAACCCCGTCTGCACCGTAGGCATCTACGAGGCCCGCGAGCCCTTCAACGGCGGTGGCGCGTCGGGCTGGGTCACTCAACAGCGCGAACTGTGAAGAGTCACTGAAGTTGGTCACGCAGAGGTGCACCTTCACGCCATGCTCGGCGCCCAACGCGACGGCCTCCTCAGCACGCCCGTGCCAGCGGTCCTCTTGCAGAATCTGGCCTGATGAGTCGATCCCAACGCTGAAGATCGCGATATGCGTCAGCTCTTCCCACGGCGCTTCGGCTGGCCTGTACTCCCAATAGGGGAGGTAGCCATAGACGATCGTATCCTCTGCCTGCGCGACGCGTGGCGACGCGACCAGTGAGAGCGCCAGCAGCGCCACGATTGCGGCCGCGACGCAGCGCTCAGTTTCGGGTGTGGGAGTCTGATTCTTCATTACACTCCAACGTAGCGACGATACGAGGACACGGAAAGCAGTTTGCTCGCACACCGTGCGCACAGTGGATGCACGCGCAGCGGGCAGGGAGGCGACCTACGGATGCAGTTTTTTGCTGGGTGCCGGTCGCGAACAAGTTTTGGCCCGGCTTATGCTCTTCCTATGCTCTTCCTATGCTCTTCCTATGCTCTTCCTATGCTCTTCCTATGCTCTTCCTATGCCCTTCCTATGCATGTCCGCAGCCAAAGGCAGATTGAAGGCGGACGTCGAACGGTGAGTCTCTCCGCGGGGGCGCTAGGAGGCTCACTTGTTCGACAGCACCCGCAGGGGTGCGCAGCCGGCGGGGTGGGAACCTCGCCGGCTTTGCTTTTGGCGGAGGGCGCCGAGCGAAGGGCAGTAGTCGTCGCGAAGTTTCTCGCGGAAAAACTGTTCAAATCTCGCCGACGATAGAACATCGTCGCGTGAGCCCCGTCCATTGTGGGATCCCTACGAGCAACGAACGACGAAATGAACATCGCACTCACCGCCAGTTTCGCTCTTCTACTGATCTCCATTCCCGTGTTCGCCCAAGCTGAGGATCGTGTTCGGTCCAGAGCAATCGCGATCGACGAAGAGGGCGTGAACGAGGAAGGAGTCGAGCAGCCCACGACGCAGCCCACCGCGCAGGGCCGTGAGCACGCTCAAGAGGGCGAGCAGGAGCGAGCAGGCGTTACGCCTGCTCAAGCTGCCTTCAACGCCGCGCTCGACGAGTGTGGGGTTACCGCCGACGAAATCGAATTCGAATTGTCGGAGATCGACGAGGACAGGGACGGCTCCGTCAGCGCAGAGGAGGTGTCGGCGCACCGAAACCGGCGTTGGATCCGCCAAGGCTCGATATGTGTGCTCAGCGGCCTGGCCCGCTAATCGAGAGGTTCCGCGTGCGGCGTCGATTCGAGGGTGTCGGTAGGTCCGAGCCTGCGACGTAGACGGCTTCGCGGGGGCGGCACGTGGTGCCGCGCCTTGCTTGTTGGATTCGCGTTGAGGACTTGCGGAGCAGAGCGGTTGCAGCGTTGGTTTGCAGCGTTGGTTTGCAGCGTTGGTTTGCAGCGTTGGTTTGGAGCGTTGGCTTGCTTCGGCCCGTCGAGCTACGATCCCGCCGGATCCAGCCCCAGTTTGCTCATCCAGCGAACCAGCGCTCTCCACGCGTCGGTATCTTTCGCCTCCTCACTCAAAGTCTCTGGGAGGCTCGCGATCGCGTCACGAACCTCAATCTCGGCCTCCGAGAGAACACCTTCGTAGCGGCGGTCCATCAGGTGACTGGTTGTGCCTGTTGAGTGCGAGGCGAGGTAGTCCAAGAAGACGTCACAGAGCCTCGCAGAAGCGAGCGTGGAGCCGGCGTGTAAGTCAACGCGTCGTATGTCGTCCGACCAAAGTTCCTCGAAGAACGGGTTGTCTTCGATCGAAAGTGTGGTCGCCAGCGGTGAGCCTTTTCTTTGCGCTCCTTCTTGGGCGTATTCACCGCGGACCGCGCGCCGCACGTCGTCGACGATGCGATGGAAGTTGTCGTCGTTCAACGAGAATCCGACAAATAGCATATGACGTGTCAGCAGCATGGCTTGGACGACGCCCCGCAGCGCTGCCCTTCGTTGGTCGTATCGAAGGTAGTCCGCTCGAGTGAGGACAATATCTTCGGGAGCTGTCACGCAGCCGTGCAGTTTGAGCAGCCAAGTGCTTGAAGCTGCGGTGGGTTGGTAGGGAAGGACGGAGACGGGCTTGCCTAGGTCGGACGCCGCGTTCTCGTAGAGCTGGTCGTAGTTGGTTGTCACCGCGCCGCGCGCCGGCAATCCCCCAACAAACAAGTGGCCGAGGGCATAGTGCTCGTGGCGGCCGATGAACTCAGCCGCTGCCTCGCCGATCGTTCGCACGCCTTGCGCTTGCAGGCGGCTCTCGACCAAGCGTGCGCGATCGAGGGAGGCGAGGGCGCGAAATGCGTCGCCCGCGGTCTCGTTCTTTGTGATGCGGGCCTCTTTCGCGAGCTCGATCAGGAGCTCTGCCCAACCGGGTAGACCGGCCGCCATCGAGACGCCAGCCCCCGCAAAGAGGACCAGGTTTCCTGCCCTGGCATGTGTCGCCAAACGCTCGGCTTCCGTCCGCCGACCCTCGTCCAGCTCGGCTGGCCAGGCGCGCTCGACAGGGATGCGCGCCCGTTCGGCCAGCGCGGCGGCGTGGGAGGGCCCATCATTTGTGATCAGCGCGATGTCGACATCATGGCGCTGTGCAAGCTCGTAGAGCACCGGCAGAAGGACGTGCACGACTCGGCCGGCGCGATCGCTGGCGCCGCCGTATCCCGTGCCCACAAGTGGCATCGCCACGAGCGGCTTGGAGCGGTCTGCTACGCGATTTGCGCGGATGTATTCGATGGATGAGTCGAGCCACTCACAAACCCCCTCAACGAACCACTCGGCAGGCGCGTCGCGTCCGCCTCCAACGTCAACGAGCCACGGTTGGGGCACGTTTGGGGGCCAGTCCCGGGTCCTTCGGACCCGGCCGCTCTCGTTCAAAAACTCGCTTCGAGGCGGCCCGAACTGTCCGCCCACGAGACGCTGATACCAGTGGGGACGGGGCTCAAAGGTGCCATCACACGGCATCAGCCACGCGTCACACCAAAGACGTGTGAGGTCCCCGCGAGCCACGAAAACGTGGCCCAAGGACTTCGGCGTCTGGTCGTTGCCGCTCATGCCGGGCCCCTAGACTGTCTCCAAGTCCTTCTTGGTATAGATGACCTTCCGCAGCTTGGGCCTCATGTCATCTTCCCAGAAGTCTTCGACCATTCGGTTGAAGACCTGCACCAGGTGCCCGATCTCTTCGTTGAACGGTGGGAATTTCACTTGGTCCAGCCGAACATGACCGAGGCTAGCGATCCCGATTGCGAGCGGCTCGCACTCCACACACGCCTTCTGAAGCTGACGCAGTTGGGCGATCTCATCGTTCGCGCTCGGCCGACTACTCGTGCGTTCGCCGCGCCTCATGATCCCACCTCTGATCAGCGTCGGGGAGCCGCCGTCTAAGCCGAGCACTTTCAGTCGGTCTTGGAGTCGCTCCAATACCTCCGGCGGACTGGTCGCTACAATGACATCCAAGAGGTCGGCAGCATCTTTACGTTGTTCTTCGAGATTCTGCTGCTGATAGGGCATCGTCGACGGGGGCTGTGGTTAATCACAACTTCAGGCACAATCCCCCGCATGGCAAGCCGGACCGGTCATGGCTCCTATCGCATTGTTGTCATCTGCCGCCCGTACTTCCACCACTCGGCTTCTATGCGGACACAATCGCTGGCGCTCGATGATCTCAGTTTGACCGCTGGTTATTCGACCTTCGTTAAGGCGGGATGACCGACTCGAGCACGATGCGTAGGGCTAGGTATCGACTGGATGTGCGCGTCAACCATGTGCCACGGAACGTCATCGATCACCGGGAGCGACTTTTCCTCGAGAAGTACGCGGGGGAGTCGCGGCGTCATGTCGCGATGAAGCTCGCGTCCTGGGTCACCTGGTTCAATGAGGAGATGCTGGTCGAGAAGGCGGTTGGCCAGCGCTACAAGCCCGATCTCGTTCGGCTACACGCCAGCGGGAAACCTGCGGAGTGGATCGACTGCGGAAGGACCTCGATCCGCAAGCTGGATCACCTGACCACCCACAACGATGATTGCCTCGTGCGTATCGTCAAAGCGGAGCGTTCTGAGCTCGTATCGTATGTGAAACTGGCCGCGAAAGTGTTGAGGAATCCACAGCGTGCGAAATTCTACACGTTCGAGCGCGGCTTCATCGACGCCGTCGCCGCCAACCTTGAGGGGCGCCATCAACTCTCCGCCACGTTCAGCTCTGGTGCTCTTTACCTCGATCTCGACGGTACGACGTTTCATTCCGACCTGCTGGAGTTGGACCTCGACCTCGACCTCAACTCCGTGCCGTGGCTACAGTAGCGCAATGAGAGTTCAACTTCTGCTCCTGGCCTTGGCGCTTCCCGCATGCAACTCGACCGCGCCCGAACCAGCGGTCGTCGAAACAACGTTCGAACTCTTTCCGGCGGAGATGTTCGGCACCGCGCCCTGGAAATGCGCGGTCGCGTTGCCGCCCATTGAGCGTCGAGGCAGCGCGATGCAGTCCGTGATCGGCGCCGAGGAACGCGTGATCCCTCTCGAGTATCTGACGGCCGCGGAGACGATGGTCGCGATCGGCGACGGTTTCGAACACTTCGACGTCCCGACCTTGCACTCCGCGATTGCGGGAGTCGCCGGTGTCCGTGCGGTCATCGACGCGGGAGTACCCGCGATTGTCCCGTTTCACTCGGCCGCCGGTGCCCGCGCCGTACTCGTCGCCGGATATCGAACGGTGGAGGCATCGGACGGAACTTGCACCGATGAGCTGCAGGACATTCTGGTGGTGGACACGGTCGACGTGATTGCCTACGGCATGGCGCTCGGTGACTTTCAGTCCCGGGTGGCCTCGGCAGACGTTCTGGCGGTGCTCACCTCTGACGAAGCGGCCGGTCCTTTGAACGCTGAAGGCTTCGCTCCGCGCCAGTTTTGATTCACGCCGACGCCGATGGACTTACACCAGCCAGAGTCCGGAATTGACGGAGTAGAACTCGTTCGAATCAAGAGCGAGAGGCCTCTCAAAAAGGTGACTGGATTATCATGCAGAGCGGCTTCCATTGAGTCCGCCTAGAATAGGTCCCATCTGAATCCGATGCTGAGAGTAAGAGGACCACGCGGGGCCCCGCGCGGCTGCCTGGAATCAACGCGTCGGCACTCCGCCGAGAGCTAGGTCAATCGGCTTCGGTCGCGAGGAATGTCGAGGTCGACACGCCGTCGGGTCCACGGTGGCCGCGAGCGAGGACTAACAAAGCTGCTCGGCACGCGAGAACCCAATCGTCGCAAGTGTGTCTCTTCTATGTGACCCCAAACCCGCGAGCATTCTGATGCGCTACGCTGTCCCCATTTTGTTAGGCCTCCTGGTCGCCACCTGCGCGCACTCTGTGTCGGCGCCCGTCGAAAGCGGAGAAGAGAGCGCTGAGTCGGTCGGCGATCGAAGAGTTGCACGGACCTGGATTGCTGAAGGGGCGGTCCTGATCGACGTGCGAAGCGCAGCGGAATTTGGGATGGGCCACCTGGCGGATGCGCGCAACATCCCACTCGGGCGAGTTGCGGAGGAGAGCGCCAGCCTGAGCGCATCAGGCCGCCCGGTGGTTGTTTATTGCCTCAGCGGGCACCGGAGCGCTCGGGCGGCCTCGCAACTTCGGGACGCCGGAGTCGAGGTCTACGACCTGGGTTCACTGACCAACTGGTAGCGAACGGGGGTATTCGGCAGGGTCGAGCGACCCCCACTCACTCCACGATCCGTCATAGAGCAGCGCGTCGAAGCCGAGCCAGTGCAAAGCTGCCCAGCTGACCGACGCGCGGGAGCCGGAGCGGCAATACACGACGACAGTGTCTCCCGCGCCGCCTAGCGGTGCGAAGAGAGTGCGCAGTGCAGTCTCGTCGAGGAATGCGCCATTCGAGACGTTTGTGGTCCAGTCGATGTTGATCGCGCCCGGGATGAACCCGTCCGCGAACTCCCCAGAAGTTCGGACATCGAGGAGCGCGACGCTCTCATCATCGAGGTGGTCGCGGACCCACTCGGCGTCCACTCGGTAGCTTCCGAGCTGCTCACCCGAGCCGTATGGCGCGGCGTCGAAGTTTGGTGCCGTGGTGTCGGTCGGACCTCCCGCTTCGAGCCACGCACGAAAGCCCCCGTCTAAATAGTACACGGTTTCGTGTCCCTGATTCGCCAATACCCAGGCCAGGCGCGCGGAGTTCGTGTTGACCTGGGTGCCGACGACGGCGACCGGCAGGTCATCTCGAAGCCCGGCAGCGGAGAGCCGACTCCGTCGACGGAGCCACGCACCGATGATGGCGCGAAGGGGAGCGCACCCGGAACGTGCGCTGCGTCGAACGCCTCCGCGTCCCGCGGGTCCAGGACCTGAATGCCGTCAAGGTTCGCGATCAGCCACTCCGCTCCGACGACGAACGGAGCGATAGCCACCGTGCCGCCGTCCGACATGTTCGCGTCAGCCCCGATGGCGTCAGCCCCGATGGCGTCAGGCTCGGTCGTCATGGCGTCGGTGGGTCCGGAGTCGGTGTCGACAGCGTTGCCTGTGTCCAGGTCCCCGGTTGCAGGGGCGCCCCATCGTCGCTGCAGGCTAGGATGAGGAGTCCGCTAAGGAGTAGGGCGGTCGCCTGAAGTGGTTTCATGGGGTGCTCGAAGGAGGGGATAAGGAACGAAGATGGTGCGCTCACGAGCGGATCTCCGACCCGCCGCGATGGCGCCATCTATGAGAGACACCAACGAGGGCAAGAGATTCGTTCGACGCGCCGTTCGAGCGTAAGTTCTTTCGTTA
>JBLHWZ010000066.1:0-21480 GCA_047629415.1 Bradymonadia bacterium
GTTGATGAGATCTTCGACGGCCTGCTGCACGGAGAGCGCAGGATAGATTCGCAGATAGGCAGCAACGTCAGCAACGCGAACCGTCTGGTCGGCGACTGTGGCGAGTACCTGCTCGGGGTCTGAGTCTAGACCGAAGACGTTCGTCGTCGCGCTGCGTCGCTCGGCGGGAATGTCCATCAGAGGAACGACATCGTTCGACATCGAATCTGCCTCAACGGCGGCGTCACCGCAGCCACCGAGGGGTAGGAGCGTCAAGATGCCGATCGCGGCGCGTAGTACGGTCGTCATCGAGCCGCTCCAGAGCGAACTGAGCCGGTCAGCGCAAGCTGACTCGAGGTACGTAAAAGGACTGCGCAAAGCAGGATCCCGCCGAGCCCTGGAAGGAGCTGGAGCTCCGCGAGGGCGCGAACGGTCATGATAGCAACGACGACACCACCAATAGCGGTGAAGAGTGCAATGCTGTCGATGATTCTGTTCATCGAAAGTGGGTTTAGGTCCAGAGGGCTCGCGCCAGTAGCAGAAAGAGTACCACAGCCGCCAGCGCAAGGCCGCCGAGATGGAGCCGGGAGCGCGAGACGAACCCTTCACCTTCCAGCGTTTTGCTTGTCACACGGCGGTTTCGTTCCGTGTCGAGCATGGGGGCGATGAAGTACGAGTACACTCCAACGCACCAGCAGAATACGAGGACGAGGTGGGTGAAGAGAAGTTCAGGCGCGGGGTCGGCACTGAGGTGCTGCGATGGGTATTCTAGAAGCAGGGCCGCCGCGGGGGCGACGAGCAGCAGACAGCCGATTACGATTCGCGTTCGCGTCGTAATCGCGACTGGTTGGCCTGCCGCCTTGATTGTCAGCGGCTCTCGTTCCACATCCATCGACTCCGCTCCGGGATCCGAAAGCCAGATAGACGTGACCAACAGATAGCCGGTCGCACTCATGCACCACGGAAGCCAGCGGAAGGGCCCGAGCGAGGCGGCCAGAGCCTCAGGTGCCATGGTAGCGAAACAGGCGAGCAGAGCCATAGGGAAAGCGAGGAGAAGTACCGCCGCGTGGCGCAGGGCGAGGCCCGCTATTAGTACCGCCGCGGCGACTAGACAGAGCGCGGCATGGCCATGTCGCGGAGTTCCGGCGAGGATCTCCGCTGCAGCCCCAAAGGACGCCTGAGTCCAGGTGAGCCCGCCGGTGGCTCCGACTAGAACAGACCAAAGTGGCCGCGGGCCGATCGCAACGGGGCGGCTCATCGGGGCACGATGCTGCTCATGCTGCTCATGGCGCTGAAGCCGCGGGGGCCGAGTTCGTGTCTTCGATCGGCCATGTGAGGGTCTCTTCCACCCCGTCACGG
This sequence comes from Bradymonadia bacterium, assembly GCA_047629415.1. Taxonomy (GTDB): domain Bacteria; phylum Myxococcota_A; class Bradymonadia; order REDH01; family REDH01; genus CBDUJZ01. Next base: position 1,339 of record JBLHWZ010000066.1, read on the forward strand.
ATCACTTCGAGTTCCAGCGATTCTGCGTCGGAGAGCGAGTCCCATGCATCCATGAAACCGTCGGGCATGAGGATGGAGTGCCCGTTCACGCTCGTGACCACGTCACCCACGTCGAGTCCCGCGCCGCGGATGAACTCGCTGCCCTCGTAGAGTTCGGAGATCTCGAAGCCGACGGCGGCACCTGAACTGTAGTGTGGCTCCAAGAGCACAGCGCCGAGCACGGCGTGTGGGCCCAGTTCGACGAAGTCATCGACGGCGGAGCGCGACAGGGCGCCCGAACCTGTCAGTGCGGGCTCGATGGCTGGCCCGAGCACGACCACTTCCAATGAGTTGGCTGGCGCTTCCCGAGGTTCGCGCTCCCGGTTCTCTGAGACCAGCTGGCGCAGTGCCGCCATATTCGCCTCGGCGTCCTCGGGCGTGCGTCCCTCGCCTTCCAGGATGAAGTCTTCAGGGAGGTTCTCGAAGCTGGGCGAGCAAGCGCTCGCTGCGGCTAGCGAGAGCGAGATGAATACGAGTTTGGAGTAGCGTTTGCTCATTGCCAGCAGACTACATCGGGATGGTTAGGAATCAAGGCTCGACGGTTCTAGCCTCACCGCGTCGGCGGCCAGGCCTTGCTTCGCGCTTGCACGGTCGATCGCGTCGGGTTAACCGCGAACGGCTGCGTCGACTGGGCCGATTTCCGGTGCGCAGATGACCCGGGGCAGGGGCTTCCTCAGTCCGGGTCGACAACCGCGGAGACCGTGGTTTCCGTTCACTTGAGCCGCTTGGAGCGGCAGGCGCGAGCTAACATGGCCAACTACGACCCAGAAGCGATCGAAACACGCTGGCAGAAGTTTTGGGAAGAGAACAAGACGTTCAAGACTCCCGACGACTACACCAAGCCCAAGTTCTACGCGCTCGACATGTTCCCGTATCCTTCAGGGGCCGGATTGCATGTGGGTCACCCCGAGGGCTACACGGCGACTGACATTCTCTCGCGCTACAAGCGGATGAAGGGGTTCAACGTGCTGCATCCGATGGGATGGGATGCGTTTGGTCTCCCGGCCGAGCGAGCAGCGATGCGCACTGGGCGGCACCCCGGCGAGATGACGAAGGAGTACGTCGACAACTTCCGTCGTCAGATCAAGCGCCTGGGCTTCAGCTACGACTGGGATCGCGAGATCAACACGACGGATCCAAAGTACTACAAGTGGACGCAGTGGATCTTCCTGAAGCTCTACGAGAGGGACCTCGCCTACCAGGCGAAGATTCCGGTCAACTGGTGCCCCGCGCAGGGGACCGTGCTGGCGAACGAGGAAGTCTCGGACGGCAAGTACATCGAGACTGGCGACCCGGTTGAGCGGCGCCTGATGCGTCAGTGGCAGCTGCGGATCCCGCTCTACGCTGAACGACTGCTGGACGACTTGGACCTCCTCGATTGGCCCGAGCCGATCAAGGAGATGCAGCGACACTGGATTGGAAAGTCGGAGGGCGCCGAGTGCGACTTCGCGATCGTGGGTAGTGAGGAGAAGATCCGAATCTACACGACCCGCCCAGACACGCTCTTCGGCGCGACCTACATGGTTCTAGCGCCCGAGCACGGGCTAGTTCAGCAGGTCACTTCGGACGAGAACCGCGCCGCGATCGATGCCTATATTCGTGTCGCCGGCCAAAAGTCGGATCTGGAGCGCACGGACTTGGCGAAGGGAAAGACCGGTGTCTTCACCGGCGCCTATGCGACCAACCCTGTGAACGGCCAGCAGATACCTATCTGGATCTCCGACTACGTTCTGGTCACGTACGGCACCGGCGCGATCATGGCGGTGCCGGCCCACGACAGTCGCGATCACGAATTCGCGACCACATTCGACCTGCCGATCATCGAGGTGATTTCGGGTGGCGAGGACGTGCAGAAGGAGGCCTATTCAGGCGACGGAAAGTCGGTAAACTCCGATTTCCTCAACGGTCTCGAGGTCGTCGAAGCCAAGGCCAAGATCACGGCGTGGCTCGAGGAGAAGGGGCTGGGTGAGGCCCGCGTGAACTACCGACTGCGCGACTGGCTCTTCAGCCGCCAGCGCTACTGGGGCGAGCCGTTCCCTCTCATTCATATGGAAGACGGAACGGTAAAAACCGTGCCGGTCGACCAGCTGCCGGTCGAACTGCCCCACCTGGACGAGTACAAGCCCACCGACGATGGCGAGCCACCTCTGGCGCGTGCCAAAGAGTGGATGGAGACGACCGATCCTGAGACAGGACTTCCGGCGCTGCGCGAGACCAATACGATGCCGCAGTGGGCAGGGTCGTGCTGGTACTACCTGCGCTACATCGATCCGCTGAACGACGAGATGGCGATCGATCCGGAGAAGGAGAACTACTGGATGCCCGTCGACATGTACGTCGGCGGTGCTGAGCACGCAGTTCTGCACCTGCTCTACTCGCGATTCTGGCACAAAGTGCTCTACGACTGCGGTGTCGTCACCACCAAGGAGCCGTTCCAGAAGCTGTTCAACCAGGGAATGATCCTGGCGTTCTCCTACAAGGACAACGAGTCGAAGTACTTCCTGGCATCGGAGTGCTCCCGCGCCGCAGATGGCACCTACGTTCACGACCCGACCGGCACCGCTGTCAATCAGCAGGTCGAGAAGATGTCGAAGTCGAAGTACAACGTCTCCAATCCGGACGATGTGGTCGCTGAGTTCGGTGCCGATTCTCTGAGACTCTACGAAATGTACATGGGACCGCTGGAGGCTTCGCTGCCTTGGCAGACCGACGGCGTACGTGGAATGTACCGCTTCTTGGCACGCGCCTACCGTCTCTTCACCGACGAGGAGGGTTCTCTGAGCGGGATAATCGTCGACTCAGAGCCGAGCAAAGATGAAGCTCGTTTGGCCCACGCGACCTGTAAGAAAGTCGGCGCGGACATCGAGGGGATGCGGTTCAATACCGGAATCGCCGCCCTCATCGAGATGCTCAACGCGATGTACAAGATGGATCGCATCGCGCGGGACACCGCAGAGCGTTTCACGCTGGCGCTGGCACCCTTTGCTCCCCACTTGAGTGAGGAACTTTGGACGCTGCTCGGTCACGAAGACACGCTGGCGTACTACGACTTCCCCGAAGTGGACGAGGCCTTGCTCATTGAGGATACCGTGACGCTGCCCGTGCAGGTGCTCGGCAAGACGCGCGGGAAGATCACCGTTGCGCCAGACGCAGACGAGGAGACCGTGGTGGCGATCGCTATGGCGCTCGACGCGGTGGCGGCTCAGCTTGAGGGAAAGACGGTTCGCAAGGTGATCTACAAGGCCGGTCGGATTCTAAACCTGATCGCGAACTAGCCGCGTAGAGAGCCGGGGCTGGGGGGGCCAGGAGCGGGCGCCCCACACCGTGCTACTCCGTCCGCCGAGGGCCCGGAGATAGAAACGGGTCCGCGATTCGCTCAATGACCTCTGCTGTCTCGGAGATTTGATAGACCGCCGTCTGCGGTCTCAACGAACATTTGCCCGCTGGGCAACCAGTAGAGCTCTCGCGCCGCGAGGCTCTCAGGGACCGGAATACGAACGGCGATACGGGAGATCCCCTCCGGCTCGACCCGAACGACCATGAGTTCGTCCGGTCCGTCTACAATGGGTCGGCGTCTGACGAACGATCGGTTGAAGCCGTCGCTCGTGACACTCGTTTCTCGGGCCGAGGGGAAGGGTAGCTGCTCCGCGTAGGAGAGGCTGACTCTGGAGAGAGTCGTCAGCGTGCCGTGAACATCGATCAGATAGAGCTCCGTGCTTCTTGGCCGTGAGCTGAGCAGGAGGATCCCCGCCGGGTTCATCGTGATCGCGGCTCAGTCGCTGTTTGCGTCTAGCGAGGTGTCCGGCACGCGAATCCAGCCTTCATCGCCGCACGAGAGCACCACATGTTCGCCGGCGATGCGCACCGAGTTCCCATGGCAAACGTCGATGCTCGTCGTTCGACCCTCTTGAGTCCGATGTAGCTGATCGTCCTCGCGGCCGTAAAAGCCGCCGCGAATCGGATCGAAGAACCCTTCGGTCCGGAACCCGGGAAGCTCGAGTGTCGTCGAAGGCGAAGGCCAGAGGAGTTCGGCGACGTTTGTCTCGATGCCCCATAGCTCCCACTGGCCGAATGGACCGCCAATCTCCGGGCTTCCGCCACTCGTCGGGACTCGCGTTGGTCCGAGAGGAAAGTCGCGATCGCAGACCAAGCCGGCCCGGCAGGCTCCCGTCTCACACGTGAGCATGCACGCTGATACCTCGCCGAGTGGCACACATGAGGTGCCTCGACCGTAACCTGAACCGCCGAATCAGGCCCGACCGATGCAGAATCCACCCTCCCAGCGGTCCGTTTCGAGGCAGACTCCGTCGAGGCACTGGCCGTGGGTCGCGCAGCGTTCGCCGTCCGCAATCAGCCCGGTCGTTGTCCCCACATCTTCCGCTGTCTCGGCGTTCGGTGGAGGCCACATCACCGAGGGTGAACCAGAGTGCTCCGCTTCTGCGTAGCCTAGCAACACGATTAAAATACTGACGGTTTACCTCATGGAGTCTCGCTCGCACTGTGAGACCGCATACGCAGGCGAGCCCGAGTCCTGGCCCAACCATCGGCTAGCTCTCAGAGTCCGCGACAACCAGAACAGTGGCGGGGTCGTAGACGCTGCGAACACATTCGGTGGTCGACTCAACGACGTCTCGGCTCAGTTTCGCAATGCGGAACGGGGACCCGAGGTGCTGCCAGAAGTTCGAGCGGAACGTCATGTCCGGGAGTCCGACTTCGTCGTTGCGCTCGCCTCTTGGTAGAGCCCGCGTGCCGAATACGACGTCCCAGAAGATCAGGTTGGAGCCGAAGTTCGTGTTGGAGCGCTCGATCTCGACGTGATGGTGGCGGCGATGCAGGGCAGGGCTGGCGAAGATCCAATCGAAGATGCCGAAGTTCAGATCGGCATTGGAGTGTTGAACGAGGCCATTCACGCTGGTGTAGATCGAGAGCAGCAGCAGCGCCTCGCCGGGTGCTCCCAGAAGGACTAGCGGGCCGACCGAAGCGAGGTAGGCGCCCGCTACGTTGATCGGGTGGTTGCGCGCGGAGTTCACGCCGTAGAGCTTCTCCGACGAGTGGTGCACGGCGTGAAAGCGCCAGACAAAGGAAGATCGATGGGCGAGGCGGTGCAGCCAGTAGGCGCCGAAGTCGCCAATGATGAGTGCGAGCGCGAGCTGCAGGACGAGCGGAAGACTTGCGGGCCAAAGCGTTACACCGAGTGCTGCGGAGGCCCATTCGGCGGCGACAACGATCCACCCGATCGCGAAGAGCTCCAGCAGCGCTGGTGCGCCGCCCGTTGAGACTATGGCGTGCACAAGGTCGACTTTTAGATCGTGTCCGTAGTCACGCCACCCGTCAGAAAATGCAGCAAAGCGCTGCATGATGAGAACAAGGGCGCCGCCTGCGATCGTGACAGTCGGCACCACTATAGAGGGATGTACTCCGCTCGCTCGCATCAATGTGGCTGCGGTCAACGCACCGCCCATGATGAGTGCGAACGCGAAGAGTGATTTGATAACGCTCATTTGACCCATTGAGGAAACCGACCAGTCGGTCTTCTTTAGGGTAGGGAAGATCCGGGTCTGGATCCAGGGGCAGATGCGTCGCTGCGCCGGCTTCTATACAAAGCGCTGCTCTGGCGCATAAAACGCGGATCGGGCGTTCGGACGCGGGTTGCAACTCGCAGAGATCGTCCCTCGTCGTGGCCCTTCTCCCGGTTGATCGTGGGGAGGGCGCCGCGGTTGATCGTGGGGAGGGCGCCGCGGTTGATCCCCGAGTGGAACGTAGGGCTCGGGCGCGGTCGGCTATTGGCCCAACCGCGCCGGCTACATCAGGCGGCGTAGCTCGTCTACGGCTCGGTCTTCAGCGAACTGAATCTGCTGGATGACGTCGTACATTTCGTCCTCCGGATCGATGAGGCCGAGGATTTCACGGTAGTTCGCGGCGGCCTTTTTCTCGGTCATGAGGGCCTCCTCAAGCATCACCTCGTACGAGGACGTGTGAACGATCTCGACGTCGGCGGCAGCGGTAACCGCGATGCCCTCCAGTTTGGCGATCGCATCGCGAACGGCTGACGCGTGGGTCAAAGACTCTTCGGCCTCTGCCTGGAAGTGCGGGGCCAAGTGGAGTCGGTAGATCCCGGTCACGTAGCTCGCGTAGTGCGAGTACATGCTCAGTGCCCGCATTTCCCAGGCCAGGGATTCGTTAAGCTTGTCGACTAATAGCGTGTCGGACATTGGATTTCCGGGTGGTTTGAGGAAAAAACTACCTCGGTCGCGCCGGGCTCGATGTCAACGACGTCGATGTTCAGAGGGCTGGTCCAGCCTTACTTCGAGTAGCCCCTAACTGGTTCGGCGCCTACGACGGACGAACGAGAGCGCAGCGACGGAAGCCCACCAGCTGGCCTGTGAACTCTTGCTCGAACCGCACCCTCGCGCCTGGGGACCGCCGGAGGCGGCGAGCGAGTAGATGGGCAGCGTTGAGGTCGTCTGGCCACCCGCGTCTGTGAGGGTGGAGTCACCGCTGATGTCGATACCGGCGTCGGGCTCCACGTCCGTCCCAGCGGCCCCGTCCAGAGACGCGTCCATCACGTCCAATTCTACCGCGTCTGGCCGGGCGTCAGCCTCAACGTCAGTGACGATATCTGGATCTTCACTATCCGGGGTCGCGTCCTGCTGGGCGTCCTGCTGGGCGTCCGGCGCTGCATCCGGCGCTGCATCTGGCGCTGTATCCGGCTCTGGGCCGATGTCGTCTCCGATGTCCGTGCCAACGTCTGGCTCGGAATCGGGTTCGGGGTCGACGCCACCTGAGCCGGGCGGGCATGCGCCGACCGGAAAACCTTCTACCGGTGAGCGGCCCAGCCGGTCTTTCGTGGACACCCCGTAGACGCCGTCTTCATCGACGGGGTCGTCCGGGTTGTTACGATTCCAAAGCCGCTGGAACGCGAGAATCGACAGCGACTTCAGCTCTTCGCTCTCGGCGCGGTAGGCCGCGGTGCCGACAAGCTCGAAGTGCGGGTTGTCCGACGGGATCGGATGCTCAAAGCCATGATCGAGCAGGACGTCCCACCAGAAGTCCCAGAAGCGAACGTCAATCGCTCGGCCGCCTTGATGATTGGACTGCCCCGGAATAGCGGCGTCGAAGGTTGAGTCGCAGTTCTCGTTGTACCACCTAGAGTAGTACTGCATGGAGACGTCTCGGTAGCCGGCGGTGATCGAGATGAAGTCGTCGATGCTCTCCCCTGCTTCTTGGAGCGCGACGTAGACCTCCGGCCGCATCGCGTGCGGTTGGGGGCCGTCTGCCCAGACACAGCCAGTCTCTCGGCAGGGCTCGTAGAACGTGAGCCATGTGTCGTCGAGGCACTGGAGTTCCTCAACGAGCTGAGTGCCGAGCCCATCGATCAGGGACTGCGGGTACTCGAAGCCGGAGTCGCATCGTCGGGCATCCTCAAGCAGAAGCTCGTTTAGAGTGGTGCGGTACTCGTGCGGATGCTCCGAGGCGTCTGGAGCGCAAGCGGAGGCGGCGAGGATGCAAAGGGCGGCGGTAACTTTTCTCATGGGGCGAAAGAGTAGCGGGATTCCGAGCCGAGCGCATCAGGGAGGGTTGAAGCACGTACTCAGGGAGTCGACACAGCGAGTGTCCGCCGGCCGGAGCCCAATCTCCGGTTGACTTCATGCCCCCCCAAGTGTTGGGGTGGACCGCGATCTCACGGAGACAAAAATGCCCTACATCCCGCCTCGTGTGCCGTCCGTTGACCAAGTATCGGCCGACCAGCGCGCAGCCGCCCTTTCTACTCGTTCGATCAAAAAGGCAGCGAAAGTCGCTGGTCTGAAGTTGGTCGTTTCGATGATGGACCTCACGACCCTCGCCGGCGCCGATACGGCCGGAAAGGTTGAGGAACTCTGCCGCAAGGCGATTCGGCCGAGCGGCGACCCGGATGTGCCGTCGACCGCAGCGGTTTGCGTGTATCCCACGATGGTGAAGGTTGCGAAGGCCGCGCTTCAAGGGACAGCGGTTAATGTCGCGGCGGTGTCCACCTACTTTCCCAGCGGTCAGGCGACGATCGAAGAGCGCCTCACGGAAACGCGGAAGACCGTGGAACTCGGCGCTGATGAGATCGACATGGTGATCAGCCGTGGTGCGTTCCTGACCGGCGAATACGCGCGGGTATACGACGAGATAGCGGCGACGAAAGAGGCCTGCGGCGCAGCTCGGCTGAAGGTCATCCTCGAGACAGGTGAGTTGGAGACCTACGACAACGTCCGGCTCGCGAGTCAGATAGCGATCGACGCCGGTGGGGACTTCATCAAGACCTCCACAGGCAAGGTGAATCCGGCTGCTACGCTCCCAGTGACCCTCGTGATGCTGGAGACGATCCGCGACCACTTCCTGAAGACCGGAAAGATGGTTGGAATGAAGCCCGCAGGTGGCATCCGCACGGCGAAGGACTCGCTCAAGTACTTGTGCATGGTGAAGGAGACCGTCGGCGACGCATGGCTTGACCCGCAGTGGTTCCGCTTCGGCGCGTCGTCGCTTCTCAACGACCTCTTGATGCAGCTAGAGAAGCAGCGGACCGGGAACTACCAGTGCGACAGGTACTTCTCGATCGTTGGCGCCTACTAGCCGCTCCAAACCGAATTCAAACTCCCGCTATCGGCGGCTGATCTATGAACCCACCTAACGACGGCCCAATCCCCGAGCTCTTTGGCGATCTCTGGGAGTATTCTCCGGCGCCGGAAAGCACCGACCACGCCAACCTCAAAGCCCGCTACGGTCACTATATCGACGGTAAGTGGGTTGAAGAGGGTACGCCATTCACCTCGGTGAATCCTGCGACTGAACAGCCGATCGCGGAGGTTTACGAGGCGTCTGACGAGATGGTCGACCGGGCAGTGAAAGCGGCCCGCCGTGCGTACGATAACGTCTGGTCTAAGATGCCCGGCAGCGAGCGCGCGAAGTATCTCTACCGGATCGCTCGTTGCATGCAGGAGAAAGCGCGCGAGTTCGCCGTCATCGAGACGATGGACGGCGGCAAGCCGATCAAGGAATCGCGCGATGTGGATGTGCCTTTGGCCGCCGCCCACTTCTTCCACTACGCCGGTTGGGCGGACAAGCTCGACTACGCCTTTCCCGGCGCCAGCACGTCCTCTCTCGGCGTCGCGGGCCAGATCATTCCGTGGAACTTTCCGCTGCTCATGGCCGCCTGGAAGATTGCTCCAGCGCTTGCTTGCGGAAACACGATCGTCATCAAGCCGGCGGAGACCACCCCGCTGACGGCGATGAAGCTGGCCGAGGTGTTCGAGGAGTGCGGCCTGCCGCCCGGAGTTGTGAACATCGTTAACGGTGCGGGCGCGACTGGCGCTGCGATCGTGAACCACCCAGACGTGAACAAGGTCGCTTTCACCGGCTCGACGCAGGTTGGTAAGATCATCCAGCGGGCGATCGCCGGCACGGGCAAGAAGCTGACGCTGGAATTGGGAGGCAAGGGCGCAAACATCATCTTCGATGATGCGCCAATCGACCAAGCCATCGAAGGAATCGTCAACGGCATCTGGTTCAACCAGGGCCATGTGTGCTGCGCTGGCTCCCGCTTGCTGGTTCAAGAGAACATCCACGACGAGGTCGTTGCGAAGCTCGAGAGCCGCATCAAGACACTCCGCGTGGGTGACCCGCTCGACAAGAACACCGACGTCGGTGCGATAAACTCGAAAGAGCAGCTCGACAAGATCACCGAACTGGTGGCAGCGGGTGAGGCCAGTGGCGCCACGCTGCATCAGAACGCCTGTGAGCTGCCTGACTCGGGCTACTTCTTCCGGCCGACATTCTTCACCGGGGTCGCGATGTCGGACCGCATCGCCCAAGAAGAGATCTTCGGGCCGGTGCTCTCGGTCTTGAAGTTCCGAACGCCCGAAGAGGCGATCGCGAAAGCAAACAACAGCCCATACGGGCTCTCGGCCGGCGTCTGGAGCGACAAGGGTTCGAAGCTCTTCCACGTCGCTGGCGCCCTGCGCGCTGGAGTTGTTTGGGGCAATACGTTCAACAAATTTGATCCAACGAGCCCGTTCGGCGGCTTCAAGGAGAGCGGGTTCGGCCGCGAGGGCGGCCTGCACGGCCTGCTGTCCTACCTCGACGTTAAGTAGGAGCATCCGTGGCACGCATCGCAGTCAAGAAGACATACAAGCTCTACATCGGCGGCGCCTTTCCGCGCACCGAGAGTGGCCGCTACTACCAAGTCATCGATACCAACGGGGATTTCGTGGCGAATATCTGTCGGGCATCGCGCAAGGACTTCCGCAACTCCGTGAAGGCCGCTCGTAAGGCGCAGGAGTCTTGGGCCGCGCGAACCGCTTTCAACCGCGGTCAGATCCTCTACCGCATGGCCGAGATGTTGGAGTCTCGTCGCGCCATGTTTGAGACGATGCTGCTCGAGCACGCTGGGCAGTCGAAGAAGGACGCCAAAGTCGAAGTGTCGGCAGCGATCGATCGCATTGTTTGGTACGCGGGCTGGAGCGACAAGTTCGCACAGGTGTTTGGTGCGGTGAATCCGGTCGCTGGTCCGTACTTCAACTTCACGACCCCCGCCGCCACGGGCGTCGTCGCTGTGGTCACACCGGAATCGAACCCGCTGCTCGGGCTGGTCTCCTCGATCATCCCTGTGCTTGTCGGCGGCAACACCTGTGTCGCCGTCGTCGAGAGCCAGTGCCCACAGATCGCAATCGAGTTCGCTGAAGTCCTCGCGACCAGCGATTTGCCTGGAGGTGTGATCAACATCCTTACCGGGTACCGCTCGGAGCTGCTTCCGCACGTCGGCACCCACATGGACGTCGACGCCGTCTCGGCCTTTGGCCTCAGCCAGGATGAGCGGCGCGAGCTTGAGCTTGCTGGCGCTGAATCGGTCAAGCGCGTGAAGGTCGAGCCCGACCTTGGCAAAGGCTGGCTTATCGACTCCGGCCAGTCGCCGTACCGCATCATGCCCTTCGTTGAATTCAAGACCGCCTGGCACCCAATCGGCCGGTGAGGTTTTCGCATGCGCTCGCGCTCTCTCTCAGCGCACTTCTGGCAGCCTGCGGGACGAATGCGCCGGCTGCGGAAGACGCCTCGTCTGAAACGAGTGACGCGGAGACGGCGGCGGAAGTGGGCGCCGATATTGGTGAGGACACTGTTTCGGACGCTGTTTCGGACTCACTTGAGCCTGAAGCTGACGCCGCACCCGACGCGGAGTCGGACGCTGAGGTTGAGCCTAGCCCCGACGTAGCGCCCGACGCCGATGTCGCGCCCGACACTGACGTCCTGCCTGACGTCGAGCCTGATGCAGAGCCCGACGTCATTGAGGACGCCGTTGAACCGGTCTGCGAGGACCGTGGTGGAGTCACGCTGGATGAGACGGCGGTGTCGGTCTTCTATTGGGAGGGTGAGCCATCGGAGATTGCTCGTGTTTCGATCGAAGCGAACTTCGATGAGTGTGGCCCGCTCGCCGTACTCTCCGACCTACCGTGGCTCTCTGGAGAGGTCTTGGCTGGCGAGCTGATCGTGTCAGTCGACACTGACGCGGCGGAGTCTGGAATCTACAACGCCAACATTTTGCTCTCAGAGCCCAGCGGTAGCCTTGTTCTCGCCACGCTGACTGTTGAACTGCGAGTGATGGTCGCCACGGAAGGCGCCGAGCCTCGCGTGCTCTTCATTGGAATCGACGGCATGCGTCCGGACGGGATGCTGGCGGCTGATACGCCCACCTACGACGCGCTGATTGAGCACGCGGCGTGGACGCCGTTTGGCAGCACGCACTTGTCGACGTCGACGGACTCCTCGGCGGGGTGGACCGCCCTGATGACGGGCGTGGACTCAGACAAGAACGGTGTGACCAACAATGGGTCGCTGGCTCTTCGGGACTATGACTACGCGACGTTCTCACAGCGCTCGATGGACGCTGGACGCACAGTTTCGCTCGTCGCCCAATGGGCGCCGTTCGCCGCACCTATTCACGAGGGTGGGGCAGCGACGTTCCGAGCGATCGGTGGCTACGACACCGTAGCGGACACAATGGAAGAGCGTCTGCTCGAGGCCGACGATGATCTCTATGTCGTGCACCTCGATGAAGTAGACCATGCGGGACACGGGACCGGCTTCAGCCCGGAAAACGAACGCTATATCGAGGCGATCGAGCTACATGACAGCCACGCCGGTCGATTCGTCGACGCGATCCTGTCGCGGCCGACAATTGCCAGTGAAGACTGGCTGATCGTGGTGGCGACTGATCACGGCGGCCTGGGGACATCGCATGGGCCGATCGACATCTGGCATCAGCGCATTGGGTTCATCTTCGCTGGGCCGACGCAGCCCGTAGGCGTCTTTGAGGACACCGTCTTCCACATGGACGTTTTCCCGACCGTTCTGGGGCACCTCGACATCGAGATTCTGGATGAGTGGGACCTCGACGGTGTTGTTCGCGCTTCGTCGGCCGAGGAAGTCGCCGATTGGTCCGCTCCGGAGTCCGAAGCGAACTGCTCGGATGGATTCGATGATGACTACGATCGACTGATTGACTGCAACGACGCCGATTGCGCCGACGCTGCCTTGTGTGTGTTCACGTGCCCCTCGGCCGACATCGCGGATACACTTGGCGCAGTGGTTGCCGAAGGCGTGTACGAGAGCGGCGCGACCGGGTTTATCACGGGGGAGTGCGCGTCGGGTGGCTTTGGCTACGAGGCGACGCTTGCGTGGGCCGCTCCTTCTACGGCGACGTATACGGTAGACACCGTCGGCACCGAGTTCGACACGCTGCTCTACGTTCTCGATGAGTGCGGTGGGACCGAGCTCGCGTGCAACGACGACGCGGTCGGCCTCCAGAGCCGCTTGACCCTCGAGGCGACGGCCGGCGAGGGGTTCGTCATCGTCGTCGATCCGTATCGGGTCACTGACTCCGGCCGCTGGGTGCTGAACATTGAGCAGGTTCCCGAAGTCTGCGCCGAGACCGACCTCGGCTCGGCGATCGGCGAGGTAGCGTCAGGCTCCAACGACGGCGCTTCCACCGACTACCTGGTCGATTGCGGCAGACTTGCTGGTGGCTCGGATGTCGCGTTCATTTGGACGCCCCCTGCAGCGGGCGAGTGGACCTTCGACACATTTAGTAGCGAACTCGATACGATGATCGCTGTCTTTGATGGGGAATGTTCTACGGCCGCCGACCGGTTGGCGTGCAATGATGATTCATCCGGTCTTCAATCCTCCGTCACCGTCGCGCTCGACGAAGGGCAAGTGATCACTGTAGTGGTCGCGGGCTTTGAGGCACGGACTGGCAACTACGTGCTGAACATCAACTCAGCACCGCTCTAGCGAGAGACAGCTACACATGATCCCCTTCTGGTATCCCGGCGCGATCGATCTACCGTTCGGTCCTGATTGGCTTCAGTTCCACATCTTCGGCATTCTTGTTGGCATTGGCGTAGTCCTTGGCAGCTGGATTGCGCAGAGGCGCGCTGAGGAGACAGGTCTGAACGGACGCGTCGCAGCCGATCTCGGCTTGTGGATCGTGATGGTCGCCTTCTTCTTTGCTCACCAAGTGAGTCTCTTCGCGTACTTCCCTGAGCGCGTGTTCGGCGTCGACTGCGCGGCTGCGACTCAGTGCATGATCGACGGGACGCAGTACGTTTGCGGGAACAACGGCCGTTGCGACAACGGTAGCTGGACGCACGTCTTCCAGATCTGGAACGGGATCTCTTCCTTCGGCGGATTCCTGGGTGCGTTCATCGCGGTCGTGACGTTCTTCCGGTTCAAGAAGATCGTGATCATTCCCGGCTTCTTTGAGTTGGCAGGCGGCAAGGGTCGCCCGGCGATGAAGTACGTCGACACGATCGCGCTTGGCTTCATCATCGGATGGCTCTTCGGCCGGCTCGGCTGCTTCAGCGCCCACGACCACGTCGGTGTGCTCTCGGACTCGTTCCTGGCTGTGAACTTCCCGAATGACTGGCGTGGTGGAGTTCCGAATTCTGCAGATTTCGGCGCCGCAGGCTTCACACCCCGCATGGACCTCGGCTTCATGGAGGTGCTCTACTGCATCCCTGCGGCCGCTGTGATGTTCTTTTGGGCCCGCAAGCAGAAGGGTCTTCGCCCCGGTTGGTTCGCGGCGTTTATGATGCTGCCTTACGCGCCCTACCGCTTCTATCTGGATACCCTGCGCGCGACCGACATCTCGGGAGCTGACAAGCGTTACTTTACGGGCCTGTTCGAGACCGGTCTTACCCCCGGTCAGATCGGTGCGATCGCGCTCTTCTGCATCGGCATCGTGATCTTTGTCATCGGCGGAAGGCTGAAGAGAGACGAAGCGTATATGGCGTTCAATGATGGGGACACGCCTCCTGGCGAGGTGCCACCAGCGCCCAAGGCACCTGCCGCAGAGTCCGGGTCGGACCAAGCCGCTGAGGCTTCGGGCGACTCGGATGGGGACGCGGATGGGAGCGAAGACGCGGAGAAGTGACCGAGTATATTTTGGCTTTGCACGACAGGCATCTCGCCCCTAGAGTACCCCGATGGATTCCACGCTAGCCCCGGGTCTGCTGATCGCAGCCCCGACGATGAATGACAGCCGTTTCGCCCGCTCCGTTATCCTCCTCGCTGAGGTTGGTGATGAGGGGGCGCTTGGTTTCGTGCTCAACCGGACCACGCCTTACACGTTTGGTGATCTCGCGAGCGACATCGGCTTCGAGATGGACCCCGAGATCTTGAATAACGATGTCCACTACGGGGGGCCCGTTTCGCCGGAGCGCGGTTGGATTCTCTTCCAGGAGCCGGTCGTCGAAGGAGCGAAGGAACGGGAGAATGTGCTCAAGGTGACCTCTGAGATCAGCTTGGCCGCGACACTCGAAATACTTGGCGAGTTCGTTACCTGTGAGAACCGCTCGCCCTTCAAGCTATTGCTCGGCTACGCGGGTTGGGATTCCAAGCAGCTAGAAGACGAGATTCAAGACGGCGCGTGGATTCCGGCGGAGCTCGATCCCGCCTTGCTCTTCGACGTGCCCAACGACAAGTTGTGGGAGTCGGCCCTCGATACACTCGGATTGGCTCCTGGCACGTTCTTTATGGGACCGAGCGGGGCGAAGGCCTAATCGAGTTTTGTGATGGGTGGATTGTTTTGCTCGCTGTTCTGCGAGTCAGCCCATCCTGGGTTAGCCGGACACCAACCACTCGAGGAGCCAGAGGCGGTCTTGTCCCCAGAGCACGTGTTCGCCGACCCGAAACGTTGGGACGCCCCAGTGCCCAATCTCTCGCAACGCCACTTGGTTTGCTTCCACCGCGCTACGCCAGCTCTCGTCGCGGATCGCGTTCGAGGCAAACTCCCACGGGATCTCGGCTTCTGCGCATACTTTGCGTAAGCCGCGATCGCGGTCAACGGCGACACCTTGTGACCAAATCGCGGTCGCTGCGCACTCAAGAAAACGAATCGCGGGCAGGTTCTCCGCTTGTGCGGCAACGAACACGGCGATTACGCGCTCGACCCCTCTGCCGACCGGGTCGCGTACTCGACCAAAGGGGATATCGTGTCGATGCGCTTCGCGAGCGGCGTCTCTCAGAAGATAGACTCGTTTCGAAAACGGGACTGGCTCTCCCCTCATGACCATTGGCAACACGGGCCGGATGGTCAGGGGGACATTCGCTGCCTCGGCGATGTCCAGTGCGCGCCGGAGTGCGAGATACGAGTACGGGCTCCGGACAGAGTAAAAGAACTCGATTTCAGCGGGCTTGTCCGGTGGCGGGGGCAGGGCGAGAAAGTGGTTGGGCCTAGGCCCCAACCGTTCTTCAAATAGTCGTTCGACGAGGAGCGGGAGTCGGTCCACGCCGAAGAACCACTCGCCTTCGAAAAAGAGCATCCCGGACTGGTAGTGCCCGAGACGGTGTAGTCGCCGTCGGTTCGACTCAAGCGCGCCGGTTTCTGTCGAGTTGGCTTCGGAAATCGGGGAGCCAGTCCAGAGGATGGCTCCGATGTCGTTCGCGAGGCCGAGGTAGTCTGTGGTGCCCTCGACGCTGCTCAATAAGGAGTGTCCACGCTCGACCGCGTCACTGTCCGGGGTGACGTACCCCACCTCGAGGCCGAGGTGTGGTGCGATCTGCCGAGCGTCCGTCGCCGCATAGTCTCGAAGCAGGTCGGCCTGCGGGGCCAGCGTCTTGGGGGTCGGGGAGATTGTCCGCCCGATGATGTCGACCTCCCAGGCGTCCGAGAGCTGTTCGAGGGCCTGACCAAGCAAGAGCGAATGGGCATCGTCGAGGCGATGGAACCACTCGACGGTGGGTCGAGTCCGCCTAGCGTTGCGTATCCGCCTCGCGACCAAGCGCGGCAGGAGAAACGAGGACTCGCTGGTGATTTTGGCCGCAAGTGCGGTCTTGAGTAGATTGCGCATCGTGTCTCGTGGTGCGACCGGAATGTTACCACGCCTTGGGTACCGAGCATCAATAGAATAGCGGCTCTGTCATGCGCTCCGAGCGTATCGTTGCTATCCACGGAGTTCATGAGCATCCCCACGTCGCTCGGACACAAAATTCGCCTGTTGCTCTGCGGACCGATCGCCGCGATTCGTGCCGAGGCCGGAGGATGCATCAACTCCGCGGTTTCGCTCGACTCGGGTGGGAATAGGTACTTTCTGAAATGGAATGACGCCGCTCCAGAGGGCCTCTTTCGCGCCGAAGTCGACGGCCTCCGGTTGCTAAAGGAGGCGGGAACGCTCGCGGTCCCCGAGGTCGTTGCGTTCGATGAGGGTACCGAGAGCAGCCCAGCGTTTCTGCTCCTTCATCATTTCGGGAACGCGAGGCGAAGAGCAGATTTCTTCGAGACATTGGGGCGCGGACTAGCTGCACTGCATCGTAACTCCGGCCAGGCGTACGGGCATGGGAGTGACAACTTCATCGGAACGCTGGACCAGCGGAATACATGGGCCGCGTCGTGGCCGGAGTTCTTCGCAGAGCGTCGGCTGCTTGCACAGGCTAGGCTGGGAGAGCAGTCTGACGCAGTGGGTTCAGAGCGCATCGGTTCCGAGTGCATCCGAGCGGTCGAACGGCTCTGCGCGAAGTTAGGGGGAATCCTCCCATCTGCGCCGGAGACTTCGCTTCTGCACGGCGACCTGTGGAGCGGAAACGTGGCGGCCGATAGCACTGGAAGCCCCGTGATCTACGACCCGGCTGTCTACTTTGGCCATCGGGAGGTCGAGCTAGCGTTTACTGAGTTGTTCGGAGGGTTCTCCGACAGGTTCTATGCCGCCTATAACGCAAGCTGGCCGCTGGAGCCGGGCTACGCAGAGAGGCGTGACGTATACAATCTGTACCCGATTTTGGTGCACGCGAACCTCTTTGGAGGGAGCTACGAGGGCCAAGCGCTGAGTATTCTCCGCCGATTCGTCTGACGTCCGAGAGCGCTAGTGGATGCACTGAGTGGGACACTCACGCACCAGGTTCTTCTGAAACTTCAGAAACGTCTGGACCCACTCACTGCCGCCGAAGAGGCCCATTCCGCGAGGATCGTCGTGGGCCGAGCAGAGGTCCTCGATTTGGATTCGCTCTCCGCGGAACGTCCCATTAAGTACGATCGGAGCGGTGTGATCGCGGCACCAATTCCGGCGCAAGAGAATCAGCGATGACATCTGCCAGAGCGTATCGGTGAGGATAGCCTCGCGCTCGGCGAAGGGCCTCGGTGCCCCAGGCGCCGCCGGCGGACCGATGCTCGCGAAGTCGATGCGGAGATAGGGGTCATCGCCCTGAGATGGAGCAGGAATCAGCAAGTGGTTCCAACACCCGTCGTCGATGCGCAGGTTGGAGAGCATCGCACCGGTGTGTTGATATTGGGTTCCGAAGTACGGTGTCACAGCGTTCAGAGCGAAGAGTCCGAGCAGAAGCAGTGGAACGCGCCCGCCACCCGGTCGCGCTGCGGAGGGGTTTTTCTGAAACTCCAACGCGGCCACCGCGCCGACGGCGCCGAAAATCAGCGCGATCTTCAAGGTGAGCAAGGCGTCAGCGTCGCCGAAGAGCGGGACGCAGAGGGCGAGCGCAGAAGTGACGAGCAAGCCGCGCCGAGAGCCACCGATCTCACGCAGCCTTTGCCATTCTGTTTCGCCGAGAGCTCCAGCGTAGCCAACCGCCATGATGAAAACGAAGGCTGGCGCGAGCACCATCGTAAGCGGGATGTGGAAGAGCAGGCCAACCAGGATTCCCCACCGTGGCCGGACGATCAGGAGCACCCCGATGAGGAGCTCCGTTCCTATGACTGCGATTGCCATGCCACCGCCATGGAGAGGCGCTGCGCTCGTTGCGTCGAAGAACGCGGCGAGCTTGCTCCACCCATAGTTTGCGCAGGAAATCTCTGCGTCGAAGAACCCAGAGTTCAATTTGTGAAACGCAGCGACGAAGTAGGTGGAGGCAACGACCCAATACGCAGTCTTTGCCACGCGCTCGCCGCTATCACTGGCAGACGCCGTTAGAACTCCGCTTGCCGCGACGAGCATCATGACGAGCGACTGGGTCATCCAGTCACGAAGAAAGAAGTAGGGCCACGCTAGTGCGATGAAGGAGAGGATCCACCACACTCGGCCCCCGAATCGCAGCAATCCCAACGCGCCGACGATCAAGAGAATCGTCGCCGCCCACCACCAGCCGTGCGCGGCTTCTAGCAGGGTCATGCGCGCGACACAGGCGACGAGCCAAACGTAACAGAGCCCTGAATAAGCGGTACTGTCCGGTCCGCGGACCCACGCCGAGTCCAGCCATTCGAGTTGGGCGGTTCGCCTCTTCAGTTGTTCCTCTAGGTCAGACACGTGATCGTTGGTGGCAGAGTCCGTCCCCGGTTTCTAGTCTGCTTCGCCGACCGCCGTCTCATCTGCGGCAGCGGCGACTCCCGAGGCCCAAGCGTCGGTTTGGCGGGTGAGTTCGGCGAACCTAGCGGCAAACCTAGCGACGAACCTAGCGACGAACCTAGCGACGAACCTAGCGACGAACCTAGCGACGAACTCGGCGATGAACTTAGCGGCGAACTCGGCGATGAACTTAGCGATGAACTTAGCGATGAACTCGGCGATGAACTCGGCGATGAACTCGGCGATGAACTCGGCGATGAACTCGGGCCCTTGTTGTAGGCTGCGGAGCGTGTCTCCACTGCGGATACGATCGGTGTCTAGACCTTGCGCCGCGCGGAGTCTCCGCCTACCAAACGGGCCATGGAACACGTCACACATCTCGTCGTGGGCGCCGGAGTTTCCGGCCTCGCATTCGCCAACTTCATCGAATCCGACGACTACCTCATCGTCGAGGCTGACTCGGAGATCGGCGGCTACTGCAAGACCGTGAAGAAGGAAGGTTTTGTCTGGGACTACTCCGGGCATTTTTTCCACTTCAAGCATAAGGAACTCGAGGAGTACCTGTTGGCGCGGATGCCGGCTGACGAGGTCAAGGTCGTTAAGAAGGACAGCCGGATCCTCTTTGGCGACAAGCTGATCGACTTCCCGTTCCAGAAGAACATCCATCAGCTCTCGCAAGAGGACTTCATAGATTGCCTCTATCACCTCTACTTCAAAGACGAGGCGGCAGGTGATGGCCCCCCGGCGAACTTCGCCGAGATGCTCTATGCGAAGTTTGGCAAAGGAATCGCCGAGCGTTTCCTGATTCCGTACAATGAGAAGTTGTACGCATGTGACCTCGCCGAGCTTGATGTTGACGCCATGGGACGCTTCTTCCCGTACGCGGACTTGGAAGACATCATCCGCAATATGAAGGCGGCAGACAACGCGTCGTACAACGCGACGTTTACGTATCCTCGTGGAGGCGCAATCCAATACGTGAACGCGCTCAAACATGACGTCCCGGACGCCAAGGTCGCCTTCAACGAGCGCATCATTGGAATCGATCTGAAACGTAAAGTGGCGACGACGACGCTGCGCGAGATCAGCTTCGAGTATCTGGTCTCCTCAACACCATTCCCAACGTTGATGGGCATGTGTGGTCTGGAGGTTCCGGACAATGCGCTGTCTTGGAACAAAGTGCTCATCTTCAACTTTGGCTTTGACCGAAAGGGCTGGGTGGGCCCTCACTGGTGTTACTTCCCAGAGAAGAAGTATTCGTTCTACCGGTGTGGTTTTTACGACAATATCTTCGGCG
>JBLHWZ010000067.1:0-21323 GCA_047629415.1 Bradymonadia bacterium
GCCGTAGTGCTCCTCGAATCCAACCGCGGCCTTCGCGAACGACCGTTCAGAGCCGAAGTCGACGAGGGCTCGTTCAAGGCGACGCGACCGACCCTTGTCGACGACGCCAAACTCCTCTCGAAGCGGTCGCCAGCCGAACTGTTCGACCGCGCACCACATGTATGGTGACTCGACGAATATCGGCCCAAACACAGTGTAGAACTTCACCCTGGGCCGTCGCTGAGTGACCAGCCCGCGGACCTTTCCCTGTTCGACGAGTTCGTGTGAACGGGCTTCGATGAACGCCCTGCAGACACCCAAACCGACTAGGCGAAGATGAGATTCCACCTCGCCATCGAGCTCGCGTGGAGCGACCTCTTCGGAGGCGAGCATCGCCTCCGTGATGATCAGGGTCGCTTGGTCGATCGCAGCGGTGATAGGATCCGTCATGGCTTCGTCCTCCCCGTGTTGGCGCACGGCGTGGTGGGTTTGATTGTTCACCCAGAGGACGTTGCCATGCCTCGCTGATCAAAAATAGGGCCTTCGAACCGACTGCCGATGATCACACCCACCCAAAGCTCGATCCTGGCGGGCAACTGGACCCTGCGTTACATTGTAAGACCCGCAGGAGTTTCTTTGTTGCGCTTTGGTCCCGTCCTCATCTTGGTTTCGTTTCTCGCCGCCTGTAGCAGCACGCCACAGCTTGCGGATCCGTCCGACGTGGGTGTGGCAGATGGCGGATCGGACGCCGGATTATCATCCGACGTGTCGGCTCCTGACGTGCCCGCTCCTGACGTGTCCGCTTCTGACGTCGATGCGGGATCGAATTCCGACGTCTCCGATGACTCCAGCGTGGCTCCCGATGCGCGGGCCGACTTGGTGGACTGGCCCGAGGACGCTGTCCCCGCCTGTCCCCAGCTGTCGCCGATCGCTCCTCCAGCAGCGCTCGGGCTCGACCCATTTTACACCCGTTACGTGGACTCTGGCGGTATCGCGATCGTGGGCTCCGATGGCGTCCCAGCCGAGGCGTTCGCGCGAGCGCACTATGTGATCGCGAATATGCTACAGGATCAGCCCTGCGCGCGCGCCGCCATCGTCGACTCGGGGATCCGTATTGCGATTCTCTCCCGCGATGAAGTCACCTCAGACATCCCCGAATATTCCGACTTCTACGATGCGTTTCCAGGCGTCGACTGGGATACGCGCGGCCGTGGATTTGGGGCGACATTGGTACGCCCAGTGACCTCTGGCTCGGTCGATAACCTGCTGGAAGATTCAACCGATCCTTGGGTTGGCGAGAACATTCTTCTCCATGAGATGGCCCATTCCTACTGGGAGTTTGGAGTTCGCGACCTGCTCGGGGGCATTGCGATGGATGCTCGTCTCGACGCTGCCTATGAGGAAGCATCGGCCACCGGGTTGTGGGCTGACACTTATGCCCTCACCAACCCAGCAGAATACTGGGCCGAAGGCGTGCAAACCTGGTTCAACAACAACGCGACCGCGGACCCTCCCAACGGCATTCACAACTGGGTCGACAGCCGCTCCGAGCTGGCCGAATACGACCCAGTGCTCTTCGACCTGATTTCCGAGCTTTTCTCCCCCGACCCTTGGCCTGCTTACTGTGCCGAAGAGGGTCCGGCATGGCTTGATCCGACGCCTGTTCTGACTCCGTCAGACTGCGAGTTCGAGATGCGTACGCTTCGCAACCTGGGCTGCGAGCGGCTGGATGGAGAGAGCGGTTCTGGGGCGAGTGATGACGCTTCTGAGATGGTGTTTGTCAATCGCAGCTTCGACCGGACGCTACAGGTTTCGTGGGTCGACTATGATGGCGGGCTGGTCGAGTATGGTTCTCTGGAGCCTCGCGGACTGGTGCATCAAGCGACGTTTGTCGGGCACCCGTGGGTGGTGACCGACGGCGAGCAGTGCGTTGGGTACTACTTACCGGAGACGGCCCGGACCCGGGTGGTCTTTGAGTAACTAGCTCGAAGCTTGGGCCTTGACCGACCGACGCTTTCGGAAAGTCTGTGTCGAGCGCGGAGGCATCGAAGCCCCGCTGCGTAATGGGGAGTTGCTTTGGGGTTGAATTCCGTCGGGCGTGAGTCGCTTGGGGCGAACGGTCTGTGGCGTGAGTCGACGGACACGATTCAGCTCCTCTTCGCTCCGCCTTTGCTACGCTTCGCCTTTCGCCCATAGTGTCCCCACCTCGTGGTGGGTGCGAGGTCGGCGGCTGGCGGTTCCCTTATTCGAGAGTCCGAATCGAGCACCCACATCCGCTTCGTGTGGTCGTGGGGGCATCATGGGCCCGATGCTGAAGCCGGAGGCGGAGCTGAATAGTGCGCGGTTGGGCACACATTTTACCGGTCGATGGTCGACGAGTCCCGAGCAAGTCACCGGGGTAGCCCCGAGTTTGCCGGAGAAATCTGTTGAGGCCCTCTTCGAACCTCACACTGAAACGCCTTGACGCTCTAGCGCAGAATCCAGGGCCGCCGGTCCTTCGCGATCCCTCGGCATAGTTGACACTTGAGTGGGGGAAAACCTACCCTCTTCGGCCAATACCTTCCCTTTGTGAGAATGTTGATGCGCCCGATGCGACTCGCCCTTTTTGTAGGCCTTCTGGCCGCTGCTGGATGTGACTCCGGTGACACGGAACCCACCGAAGAGTCCGCAACTGAGGCAGAGGGTGCCGAGGCGGCAGCCGATGGTGAAGCGGCTGAAGCTGAAGCTGAAGCTGAGCCCGAAGCTGAGGCCCCCGGCGAAGAGGCTGTCACGGCCGACACCTTCGAAAACGGCGTCTACACTTCGGCGCACTTCAACGTGAGTTTCACCCTTCCCGAAGGTTGGACCAAGGCAGAAGAAGGGGAGGCCGGACTGGCCGGAATCGGCACATCCGCTGACTCGATCACGTTCATCGGACCCGGCGAAGCCGGCCTCCGCTTGGTCGTCGCCAACAGCGAGTCGATCCAGCTGGTTGACTCGAGCTTTGGCAACATCACCGAGACCATTGGCTTCGACAACGTCCGCATTGTGCCGGACTCGTCGCTGACCCGTACGTTCAACGGAATCCCGGGCTATCGAACCGAGGCTGACGCTCACCTGCGAGGTGAGCCGGTGCCTCAGTACATCATCGCGCAGGCGCTGGATCTTCCAGGCAAGCCGACGATGCTGACGGTCTTTGTTGCGGGCGACCAGTACGACCTGCACTCTGCTGACATGAAGGCCATCTTGGACTCGGTTGAAGCGGTCAATCTCCGCCCGGAATAGGGCGCGAGTAGAATCCAGTCGGAAGAGAAACGGCCAGCATTGCGCTGGCCATTGGAGCATTGTCCGTGAACGAGCCGCCGCCATATAATGGTCCGGGACCGGGAGGCCCTGCCAGGCAGCAGTCGTCCGCGGGGCAACCTAGCGGGCAGCCGCATGATCCCAACGCCGAGCGCTCCGTGCTTGGGTCGCTGCTGATCGAACCGCGGGTCATCCAGACCGTCGGTACGAAGCTGCACGCCGAGGATTTCTACCTTGAGTCGCACCGCGCGATCTTCGCGGCGATGATCGCCGTCGACGAGGCCGGCAAGCCGATCGACTCAGTGCTCGTGCTCATGAAGTTGCGTGAGCTCGACCTGCTCGAGGTCGCAGGTGGCGGCGCGTATCTCTCGCGGCTGCCAACGGCCGTTCCCACCGCCGCAAACGTATCTCACTACGTTGAGATTGTGGCTGCGAAGGCCGCTCAGCGCTCGGTGCTCGCGTTCGCGACCGAGATTCAACACGAGGCCCGCGGCGAGGTCGGTGATATCGCCCGATTCGTCGACGACGTTGCGCAGAAGGCGCTGGGACTCTCGACATCCGGTATGGTTCCGACCGTCGTGCGGCTCAGCGAGGCGCTGCGTCCGGCTATCGACCTTGCGGAGAAGCTCTCAAGCCAGACCAATCGCGGGGGCGTGACCGGCGTGCCGAGCGGTTTCCGGGACTTGGACAAGAAGACTGCTGGTTGGCAGGGCAGCGACCTGATCATCTTGGCGGCTCGCCCGGGTATGGGAAAGACGGCGTTCGCCCTGAACATGCTGGTCAACGCCGCGAAGGACCGCCGCAGCGGCACGGGCGGAGTCATCTTCAGCTTGGAGATGTCCAAAGAGCAGCTCGCCACACGTTTGTGGTGCGCTGAGTCACGCGTGCCGATGGAGAAGATCCGGACCGGTGACCTCGACGATAAGGTCTGGCGCAAGCTCTACGACGGCGTCATCGCGCTCAAAGACCTGCCCGTGTTCATCGACGACACCGCAGCCATCCCGATTACCGAGATGATGCGCAAGTGTCGGCAGCTCAAACACGAGCACGACATCGGCATCATCATGGTCGATTACCTGCAGCTGATGAGCGCATCCGTTGCCACTCGGAACTCGGGCCGAGAGCAACAGATTTCGGAGATCTCGCGCTCTCTCAAGGCGCTCGCCAAAGAACTGAAGGTCCCCGTCATCGCGCTCTCTCAGCTCAACCGGGGCGTTGAGTCTCGAACCGATAAGCGCCCCATGCTCTCCGACCTTCGTGAGTCAGGCGCAATCGAGCAGGACGCGGATATCATCACGTTCCTCTACCGAGAGGACTACTACGACCAGATGAAGGGCAACGCGCCTGGTCAGGGGGGCGGTGGTGATGACGGTGGCAACCGGCCCATCATCCGCAGCGCGGATGGCGCGTCGCTCACCGAAGTGATCATCGCCAAGCACCGCTCTGGATCAACCGGTAAGATCGATATCAACTTCTTTGCTCCCTACACGCTCTTCACGGACTTGGCGCCTGATGGGGCGTCACCGCCGGACGAGCCGTACTAGCGCACTCGCGCTCGCAGAGTCCTCGCTCTAGCGCTCGCAGAGGCGGCGCTCGCGCTCGCAGAGTCCTCGCTCTAGCGCTCGCAGAGGCCGCGCTGGTTTGAGTCGCAACAGAAGTCGTTCCACTGACCGAGCAGTTCGGGCGAGTCCTCGCCCCAAATCGCTGCGCACTCCTCGGTCGTTCCCCAACCGCAGCCACTACCGTTCGGCTCGCCATCCGCCCAGTTGGGGTTGCCGCGGTTGCCCGCCAAGCTCGTCCCGCCGTTCCACTCCCAATCGGGATCCTCGAAGAAACCACTTCGATCCCGCAATCCAAGCCAGTGGGCTTCGGAGAGGCCGAGAAAGTAGGCGACGAAGTCGTTCTCGAGCTCGGAGTCTAGGATCGCGAGGTCTCCGGCTCCGCAGGCGTCGCGCGCATTCGGCCACGAGAATGAGCTTGTCGTATAGTAACACTTATCACTGGGGCCACGAACCTCACCTCCGGAACAGACTTCGAGTGCGCACGTTGAGTCACAACCGTCGCCGCTAAGCGTGTTTCCGTCGTCGCACTCTTCCCAGTAACTGACTCGCGTGTCGCCGCATGTCTGATTGCTGGTGCTGTCGCCGTAACACCACTCGTCGATGAAGTTCAGGCCGGTTATGACGAGGTCGTTGCCCACGATCGACTCGTCGGGAACGAGTCCACTGCCGATGCCGGCGTCGAAGTCGTAGAGCCCGATCGTGAAGGGGCCGGGTTCCACGATTCGGCTCGGTCCGAAGGCGCCAGCGTAGAGTCGCGTTGAGACGAAGTGTACTTGATCGAGCTCTGCAACGGCTGGGGTAGTCGTTCCGTCGCTGCCGATCCAGATCTCACGGGCGCCGTCGATGGACCTAGCGGTTCCGACGTCGTGCTGGAACGCGTCGAGTTCTCCGTCCACGTAGATGGCGAGGCCCCAGGCAGAGAACCGCTGCACGGCGATGTGGTGCCAACGTCCGTCGATCGCGCGCGCGCCTTCGAGAGCGACAGACTCCTCTGCCCGCAGGCCAACCTCCGCGCGGACGACGTTGCCCTCCATTCCGACCCAGATGAAGTCGGAGCCTCCTCGGCTACCTATGCCGAAGAATGCACCGTCCGTCGTTGCGTTTACCCATGCCTCAATCGTGACGTCGGAGACGCCGACATCCCATGTGGTAGAGCTGGTCGTGAGGGTGGAGGTGTCGATCCCGGCTGCCGTGGCCAACCTGCAGTTGAAACATGCGTCGCAGCCATTCCCGTTTCCATCGTCGCATTCTTCGCCGTCTGCGGTCGAGAGCACGCCATCACCACATTCGCTGGGCCGACACTCCCCGCCTGTGCAACCGAACGGACAGGCCCGAATCAGGCTTGCTCCGGAGCCGGCGGCGTTGCACTGCTGCTCGGATTCGTCGGCTCCGCAGAACTGGGTTCCGGGCGCGCAGACCTGGTCGATGCAGCCAGTGCTGTCCTCGCAATATGTGCCATCTAGGCAATTCGATTCGAACCGAAAGGTGCCGCTCTCGTGGCAGGTCGACGCCAGGAAATCATTAGGGCAGAGGATCTCGCCCGGTATGCAAATGACCGGCGCGCAAGCTTCGCCGTAGCATGCGGTTTCATCCGCGCACGCCTCAGCCTCAAACGCACTTCCACGCGAGTCGCAGAGTTCAATTGTGTCGTAAACGCCTTCGAGGCACCGCGATGCGTCCGGAGGGCAGGCTTGCTCCAAGCATTCGGCATCTAAGGCGGACTCCTCGCAGTAGAAGTCGTCGCCGCACGGGACAGTCTCGAAACTAGAGCCGCGCGAGTCGCAGTTGGCGACCGAAAAGTCGCCGACGCAGAAGAGGGATCCTGGAATGCAGACCTGCGCTGAGCAGATTCCGCCAGTGCAGAATTGGTTATCGCCGCAATCAGCCCCTTCCGTGAAGCCTGCGCCGAACTCGTCGCAGACCTCGACGGCCTCTGCGCTCCCGAGGCATCGACGCTGTCCGGGCGTGCAGGTTTGAGGCTCGCAGGAAACGGTGTCGCCACCGTCGAGACAGTAGGTGCCCTCGTCGCAGAGTGAGGTGGTCGAGTCGTCGCCAGTGTCGTTGCAGGTCGTGTAAACTTGGACGCCGTTGCAGTCCTGAGTGTCCGCCTCGCAGGCTCGATCGATACATTCGCCGGAATTGCAGAGTTCTTCGTCGGTGCACTGAGTGTCGAAGGCCCAAGCGATGCCGCGTTCGTCACAGCGCTCTACCGTCAGCAGGTCGTCCGTGCAGCGTGTAGCGCTGGGAGCGCAGGCCCTCGGTTCACAGTAGGGTTCTGGGTCGGAGATGCAGTACGCATCAGAGTTCGCACAGTCGGAAACCGTGATGAGCGCGCCATTTGCAGCGCACCTTACGAGCACCTCTCCAACACACGAGAGAGCGTCTTCCTCGCATTGTTCTTCAATGCACTCGCCTTCTTCGCAGGTCAGGTCAGCGCTACACTCTTCACTCACGACCTCGATGCCGCCGTCGCATTCGAGCACGACATTTCCCTGGCAGCGTCGGGTCCCGTCTTCGCAGTCCTCAAACGGTACGCACTCACCGGCGTCGCAGGCGCAGGCGTCGGCGTCACAGAAGGCCGAATCGTCGCAGCTCTCGGAGGTCAGCGCGCCGCTATCGTCGCAGACCTCCACGGTGTTCCCTGCGCAGATGCGGGTCCCGGGTTCGCAGCCAGCGTCTGCCGGGGCGTCTGGTGAGTCTGGTCCGGTGTCAGGGCCGGGCGACGGGGTCGCCTCGAAGCAACTTCCTTCAATGCAAACGCCGTTCGGGGTGGCACAGTCGTCATCGGTTTCGCAGGGCGGTCGGCTGTCGAGGGCAGAGCCGTCGAAGGTGCAGGCCGCGAGTGCGAGAACGGGGAGGAGGATTCCGAGTCGGAGCTTCATGGTCTGGTCCAGACGATGGGGTGCGCGCTCGGGCGACCGTGCGCCCGCGTGGTTGTAGCAGAGAAGCCTATCCTCGGCCATTCACGCTCAGTGCCCAGCGCACGTTCGAGCCGCAAATCGCTGAGTTACAGAGGTTGCGAAGGAACTCATAGCGGCGCGAAACCCTTAGCGGAACTCGCTCCGCGGCCGGTCAGGTAGTGGCGGAACGGGGGGCGTCGTGATCGATGTAGGGCTACGCCTTCAACGGCTCTAAGTTCCCATGCACAGAAGGGGATCTGGCATCGGGTCCGCACCCGTGATACCCGTAAGGCAGGTGAGGAAGTATCCTCCCAACCGTTTACGAAGCTGTCGCTCGCAAGGCGCCAGACGCCCTCTACACACCGCCTCGGTGTTCTCTCTCGCCGCAGTCGGCGTCCCAGCTTTGGCTGGCCTGATGATCCCGGGGTAGCGCGGCGTTCGCGTCGCGGGGAAAGCCATATCGATGCCCAACTCGATCGTGATCAACGCGGCGACTCAGGAAACGCGAGTCGCAGTGCTGCAAGGCGGTGTAATCCGCGACTTTTTCCTTGAACGTCGGAACGACCAGAGCGTCGTAGGAAACATCTATAAAGGCCGCGTGCTGCGCGTCCTTCCGGGCATGCAGGCAGCTTTCGTAGACATTGGCCTCGAGAAGGCTGGATTCCTCTACGTCAACGACGTGTTCAACGAGCACTCCGAAGTCGAGATGCCGGAGGAAGAGAGCGCCGGGAAGGGCAAAGCATCGGGTCGGCGCAAGAAGCGCGAGATTCCTCCGATCGAAGAGCAGTTGAAGCAGGGCCAAGAGGTCATCGTTCAGATCGTGAAGGAGCCCATCGGAACGAAGGGAGCACGCATCACGTGCCACATCTCGATGCCGGGTCGACATCTCGTGTTCATGCCGACGGTCGAGCACCTGGGAATTTCGCGCCAAATCGCGTCAGACCGAGAGCGTAAGCGCCTTCGGAACGTCGCGAATGAGATGCGGCCCAAGGGTGGCGGTTTCATCGTGCGGACTGCCGCGGAGGGTGTTCCCAGCGAGCTGTTGCGCCGCGATATGCGCATCCTAATCGAGCAGTGGAACGACATCGTCGCGAAGGCGAAGGGCAAGAAGCCCCCGAAGCTGCTTTTCGATGACCTCGACGTCGTGCTCAAGTCGACACGTGACGTGGCGACCGAGGACATCGACTCGCTCATCGTCGATACTCGCGCTGAGTACGATCGCATCATGGATTTCGTCGAGCGTGTGATGCCGCAGTTTGCGAGCCGCGTGAAACTCTACGTCGGCTCAGAGCCGATCTTTGACGCGTACGGGATCGAAGCGGAGCTAAAGGGAGCGCTCTCACGCCGAGCGAACCTGCCCAACGGCGGTTACCTGATCATCGAGAAGACCGAGGCGCTGACGTCGATCGACGTCAACACCGGCAAGTTCGTCGGCGACGGTAACGATCTCGAACAGACCATCTTTCAGACGAACATGGAGGCGGCCATCGAGGTGGCCTACCAACTGAAACTTCGTAGCATCGGCGGCCTGATCATCATCGACTTCATCGACATGGAGGAGTCCAAGAATCGCTCCGCCGTCGAGAAGCAGTTTCAAGAGGCACTGGAAGGCGATCGCGGTCGCGTGAAGTTCGGCCGGATCAGCGAGTTCGGCATCATGGAGATGACGCGCAAGCGAACCGGTGAGCGCCTCTCGGAAGCGCTCAGCAACGAGTGTAAGAACTGTGGTGGCACCGGCACCGTGAGTTCCCCAGAGACCGTCGTCTACGAGGTACTGCGCGATCTGCGCCGCAAGCTCGACCATATCGAAGAGCACGACGTCAGGGTCGCCGTGAACGGCGAAGTCGCCAATATCCTCAAGGGCGACGAAGCTGCTGCGATGCGCGATCTTGAGCTGCGCTTCAACAAGAAGCTTATCATCAAGTCAGATCGCGGGCGTCGCGTTGAGCGCTACGATATCGTCGGACAGGCACCTCGCCAAGCGCCCACCGAATAGTACGGAACGCGCGGCTTGATTGAGGGCGCGCGCTGCAACATCATCGCTCGCATGACCAACCGCCTTCTTGTCCGCCTCTCCTCGTTCGCACTGCTCGCCGTATTCGCGTCGTGCGGTGGTGGACAGTCCACGGTCGACCGAATCGAGGGCGCGTGCCTTCGTAACGATGAGTGCGCCGCCACGCAGTTCTGCCTGCTCGGAATGTGCGGGACCGCAGACGGAACCGCGCCACTCGACGTAGCCGAGGTGAACGCGGAGCAATGGTTCTCCGAGCCAGAGGGCTCCTGCTCCTATGACACGGAGTGCGGTCCCTGGATGTGTTTCGACGGCCAGTGCGTGCCACCGCAGCAAACGAACCGTGCGATGCTCGCTCGGCAGGAATTTCGCTACTTTGATGGGTCTTGCAACTTCTCGTCCGACTGCGGCCCATGGTCGTGCGCTGATGGCTGGTGCACCCAGCCGGGATACGCCTCCGATAGCGCGATTTTGGCACCCGATGAAGATCCCCCGGTGGGGGTGAGTTGCCTCAGTGACAACCAGTGCCCCGAGGACGCAGACTGCGTCTTCCCTGGCCAATGCGTTGCCGGAGCAGCCGTTGAGCCGATGACCTTCGCCGATGTTGCCGCGTTGGACTGGTACCTGAACTCCGACGGCTCCTGCACAGCGGACACCGAGTGCGGTCCACACCTCTGCGAAGGAGGCTGGTGCTCCCCCGCGGAGCTGCTCGGCTACGAGACCCCGCTCCGCAATGAGATATTCTTCTTCGATGGCTCGTGCAGCGAAGAAGAACATTGCGGTCCGTGGACCTGCAGCGGCGGCTGGTGCCATGAACCGTCCCGGTTGTAGGCCGTCGCAGACCTAGGCCCTCAACAGCGTCGAGCCGACGTTCGTGTCGAGCGGGTCGGGTCGGGTCGGGTCGGGTCGGGTCGTTGAAACGTGTCGCGAAGTTTGGGGGCCGGCGATTACGATTGCACGATCGGGGGGGCCGGCGATTTTCCGGACATGCTTCGCTTCGCTCATGGTGTCCTTACGATCGCAGGAATGGGGGGCGGTCGAATTTCGCGGACACGCTTCGCTTCGCTCATGGTGTCCTTACGATTGCAGGAATGGGGGGCGGTCGATTTCGCGGGAGTTCGGCGAGCGTTTGCGCAAAACCGTCGACGGTCGCGACTGAGGGTGGGTCTCCTGATTGTTTACACCCTGTTGATGTCGAATCTCCGTACCCGTCGCCGTGCGAGGCCGAATGTTCGGCGAGCGGGCGAGCGGGTGAGGGGACTGACGCGTTACCGGCGCGGAGATGTACGAACCCGTCGTGTTTAGCGAGGAGCTCGCTTGCACCGAGGTCGGCATCGGAGGAGACGGAAACATGCGCTGCGAGGAGACCTGCAGGGTCGACACTCCCGAGTGCGAGCTCGGCGTGACTCCGACGACTGATGCCGGCGACTCTCCGATCCACCTGCTCGAGGTTGGCGAGCGCTCCGACGACGAAGGCTGGATTCGTGCGAGCGGCACGACCTCGGGAGCAGACCTCGTCCACAACGGCTCGTGCTCCGAGGAACTGGGCCGTGAGGTAGTATTCGTCTGGATCGGGTCGGAGGGCGGCTAGGTTGCCATCCGTTATTATGAGGATGGCGAGCAAGTACACCCCCGACTCGCTACTCCACGTGCGTACCGAATCCGGAGACTTCGCCACCGAGGTGGCCTGCAACGACGACAGCGACCTCTCCGACACCCTCAACTCGTTGGTGTTTTTCGACGATGAGGCAGGCCACACCTACTATATATTCGCTGATAGCTACGACCTTGAAGCGGAGGGTACCTTCACGATCGAGCTGAGCCTCAATGGCTGTTTTGGGGGCGATCGTGGCAAGTCTTGTGGCAGCGCAGCGCGGGTTTTGTGACGCCGCAGCGCGGCCAGGTTTCCGGTCCGCCGCTGCCGTGTCGGTCCGTCATCATGTCCGTACCCACGGTCGATCGGTCGGTTACGGGTAGTGCGGGTCAGGGGATCGCGAGCGCCGTCGCTCCCCTACCGATCAGCCGCGCGTCCGCGCCATCTAGTCTTCGGGGACTACGACGTTGGTGACGCGACCTTCGAGCACGAGCTGGTAGGCGTTCAGGTAGTAGATCTTGTCGAGCACATCTTGTGGCAGGCCGATCGCGTCGATGGTCCAATCGCCTTGGATGGGCGTGGGGTGTGCGAAGGCGTGATCGTCGGTCGCGAGCCAGCGGTCGTGAGTGTGATAGAAGGGGCTGATCTCGTCGTACGTGTCAGGCTCCTCGCCTCCTGAGCCGAGCGTGTACGATGTCTCGCCACGCTGTTTGACGACGACGATATCGGTCGCGAAGAGGATGCGGTCTTGATGCCTCATGAAGACATCTCGAACGTCTGCGGGGTCATGTCGGCCCAGCTCTGGCACGCGCGCCGCGAGGTCCACGTAGAAGTTCGGAAAGCGATTCAGCAGATCGTCGACCCAGTGGATGTCCTCGGGGTTGTTACCGAAGTGCACGCCGACAAATGTCGTGTCTGAGAACAGCTCCAAGAGGTGATTTCTCTCCGCGAGAAGCTCGTCGCGCGGTGGATACTCTGGCCCATGGAACGACCAGTTCGGATGCACTGATAGCTCAGCGTAACGCTCGTTCTCCGGGGTGGTCGGGTCCCAGAACGCCAGCGGATCAGAGGTGTGGATGAACACGGGCACTCCAAGTTCTCCAGCCTTTGCCCAGAGTGGGAAGAGGCGTGGGTCGTCGACGTCGATCAGCTCCCCGTAGCCATCGCGGGCCGAGAGACCGAGGCCCTTCGAGATCTTCAGCCCAACATACCCATGGTTGGTGACAAGCAGCTCTAGCTCTGCCGCAAGAACCTCACCGAACGCGAACTCGTCGATGCCGGTCCAGTCGACTGTCATGAAGTTCGCGACTCGGCCCCCGGAGTCGCGAGCCAACATCATCGCGAGCGACTGACCGCGTCGAGGGCTGCCTCCAGAGAGGTTGAAGATGAAGTCGATGTCGTTCTCGTCGAGGACCCGCTCCACATCCTCCCAGACCTCATAACCCATCAAATGGGCGTGAGCGTCGATAATGCGCCCCTCGGGTCGGGTGGTGATCGGCGGGTGCGCGGGCCCAGTTGCACCGAACGCGTGTGCATCATCGGATTCGTCGCGCGCTTCGTGCTCTGCCACCGGCGCCGGTTCAAGTGGGACGGCAGCGGCGGCGGTTGGCTGATCGCCTCGAATTGGGGCGTTGGGAGGCTGGCATCCGAGCAATCCAAACAGGGTCAACGTAAGAGCGCCCTGGAAGGTAGGACGACTGGTGCCTAGAATCATCGACATGGCAGATACAACGAAAGAGCAAGAGAGGGTTTCGCCCGAAGTGTACGACAGCATGGAGGAGGTCGACGAGCGGAAGTTCATTCGCCGCATTCGGCGCCTCGCGTCAAAGCTCCCGTTTGCTCGGCACGCGGTCGCGATGTGGCACGCGATGAAGGACGATGGCACGCCGATGGCCGCTAAGGGCCTGATTCTCGGCGCGATCGCTTATTTCATGCTGCCGGTAGACTTGATACCGGACTTCTTGGCAGGCTTCGGCTTTACTGACGATGCGGCGGTGATCCTGGCGGCGATGAAGACAGTCGGGAAGTACCTCAAGCCTGAGCACTACGAGCGAGCGGAGTCGACGCTTGCTGGTCGTGGATAAGCGGGACATCCCGATGAATCGCATCACGTTCCCCTCGACGCCGTCGAGCGCCAGCGACTTCAGGCGCGGTTTCGCCGCACCTTTGACAGCCGCCGCCTACCTCTTTCGTCGACCGTACCTCTGGAAGTACACGCTGATCGGCGGCCTGGTGACGATGTTGATTTTCGCCGGCCTCGCGACCGTCGGAATCGCGAACGCTGACAATCTGGCGGCGCATTTGTGGACGTCACCGGAGACTGGATTCGGCGCTGTTTTGGGTTGGGGGATCGTGTTCCTCGCGGGCCTCGTGCTCCTTGGGGCAGCCGCAGTGCTGGCGCTGGTGCTCTCGCAGATCGTGATGGCACCGCTCTACACGCGCCTTAGCGAGCGGGTCGAGGATGCGATCCTGCAGGATGCATCAGAGTATCAGAGCACCGCGTCCGAATCGCTGATGGATGAAGTGCGCGGAGTGGCCCACTCGCTACTTACGCTCACCATTCTCTGCTGCGTGATGGTGCCGATCCTTCTTTTGAACGTGATTCCTGGAATCGGGTCGGTCGCGAGTGTCCTCCTCGGTGGTCTCGTCTCGTCGTTCGCGCTGGCGGTGGAATTTACCGATAGCTCTCTCTCTCGGCGCCGCGCGAAGTGGCGTGAGAAAGTCGGCCACGCGACCTCCCAGTTGCCGGTGACGATGGGCCTTGGCGCAGGAATCGCCGTAACTATGGCGATCCCGGTGCTGAGTTTTTTCTTGGTGCCTGTCGCGGTGGTGGCAGGAACCATGGTATTCTGCGGACTCAGCGAGTCGAACAGGGTGCACGTCCGTGATCGACGCAATCGCAAGGGCGATCTCGCCCCCAATGGGAACATCGAGAAGCCCCAGCAGGCCGACTGAATGCCGAACGATACTCTCTCAGACCTTTTCCGCGAAGACGGCTTCCTCGATCGAAGCCGACTGACAGAGGACGCCACGTCCGTACTGGATGATTGCGTTGAGTGGCTCCTCAACGTCGGGCGTTCCGTCTTCTTGCCGATCGATCTGCTCGGGATTCTGCTGAGGCGCGGCCACGCGGACCTTGAGCGTGTTGTCGGACAGAGCGGAGCGATCTCGGCTGACGGCGGCTCGGTCGTCGAACAGCTACAAGCGCTCGCTAAGCGGGTTGAACGAGAGAATACAAACCCCGTTAGGCTGCACCTCGACCAGTTCTCTCTCGGGTTCACCGGCATCCTCACTGATGCATTGGCGTGGGCCCGCGAAGGCGGTCGCGAGCGCGTCTGCGAGGCGGATCTTGTCCGCGTCATGCGTTGGCGCGCCGAGCTCCAGGAGAGCGCCTCAATCCGCTGGGCTCTGCGTCAACTGGCGCAGCCAGGCGGAGAGTTCATCTTCGAGCCGGAAGGCCAGCTGCGTCGGGGGTCCTTCACGTCTGATGTGTGGCTCACGCTGATGGAGGGCATGCGACTGAGCTCGGCGTCCGGGCTCGCCTTCCTCGGTACGCCTCACTTTATGGCTGCCGTTGTGAAAACCCGCGGCCTGCTAGGAAACGCCTGTGAGCAAGTTGGGGTGAAGCCTCGCCGGCTGCAAAACGATCTATTGGCGATCGTGGGCGACCGATCGCCGCCCCAGCCCGAGTTTCCACTCAGCCGACAGACGCTGACACCGCGGCTGGTCCGAATGCTGATCGCCGCCGCTCGGGTAGCAGAGGCTCGATCCGCCCGCGTCGGAGAACCGGCGATCCTCGAGTCGTTCCTCGGTGATGGGGGCTCTAGCCTCGAGCTGGTTACCGCGTTGGGACTGATTCCCGTCATCCGGCGAGCCATCGAGCGCGAGGGGCCTTCGAAGCGAGAAGGCCGAGTCTCCGTGCTCGGCGGGGCGCTCGCCCTCGGGGATGGCGATGGCGATGAGACGCCGACGCTCGACCAGCTCGGGCGTGATCTGACGGCGTTGGCCAAGTCAGGAGATATCCCCAAAGTGCTGGGCCGCGACGAGGAGCTCCAGCGCGTCATCAACGTTCTGATGCGGACCGAGCAACGGAACCCGCTGCTCACTGGCCAGGCAGGCGTCGGGAAAACCGCGATCGCCAACGCGTTAGCGCAGCGAATCGCCGACGGAACAGTACCCGAGCGACTCGTCAACATGAGGGTGATCGAGATCAACGGCGCTAGTCTCGTGGGCGGGACGTCGTACCGCGGTGAACTAGAGGCACGGATTCGCTCCTTGCTCGAGGAGTGTGAGGATGACGTCATCCTCTTCATCGACGAGGCCCATGCGGTCTTCGCGCCCCGCTCAAGCTCCGGGCAACCGGCTGAGATCCCGAATCATTTCAAGTCGGCGCTTGCCTCTGGAAAGATTGCCGTGGTTGCGGCAACGACCGAGTCTGAGTTCCGCCAGTGGATGGAGGACGATCCGGCGCTTCGACGTCGCTTCGAGAGAATCCACATCGAAGAGCTCTCGGACGATGTTACGAGGCACATTCTGGGGCAGCTCGCACCGAAGTTTGAGGAAGACTATAAAGTCCCCGTCACGCCGGATGCTGTGGACGCTGCGATCGAGCTCTCTCAGCGGTTCATGCCGGAGCAATCGCTACCTGACAAAGCGAAGAAGCTGCTGATGGACGCTACGATCTCGGTCGCATCCGAGATCGCATTGGCTAAGGCGCGCGGTACCAATCAGGCGATGGGGCATGACACCCCGTCGAAGCGTGTCGTAACGCGACTAGATGTGGCCAAGCAGGTCTCACAGAAGACAGGTGCACCTTTGGAGCGAGTCGTGCGCGGCACGATCTCCTGGTGGGTTGGGCTTGAAGAGCGCCTCGCTCGGCACATCGTCGGACAAGAGGGAGCTGTTAAGTCGGTCGCGAAGGCGTTGGTCTCAGGACGTCTGACGAACGCTGGTCGTAAGAGACCACAATCCGTCTTCCTCTTTGTGGGGCAGCCGGGCGTCGGAAAGAACGACCTTGCGAGGGCGATGAGCGAGGAGATCTTCGGCAGCGCCGACGACCTCCTGCGATTGGAGATGTCTGACTTCGCTGAGGCTCACTCGATCTCCCGGCTCATTGGATCCCCGCCTGGATACGTCGGGTACCGCGATGAAGACGCGCTCGTGACTCCACTGCGGCGCAAGCCGAGCCGAGTCGTGATGCTTCAGGACTTCCCTAAGGCGCATCCCAGAGTTCAAGACCGACTGGTTCGCCTCTTCGCTGAAGGTGAAATCGCCGACACTCGCGGGATGTCAGCAGATGCTAGTCATGCGATCTTCGTGCTGACGATTGAAGAGAAGCCTAAGAGCGGTGGCTCTATCGGTTTCGGAAAGGCCGGGTCAGCAGCCCAAGATGTTCTGCGGAAAGTGGCGCCCGACTTGGCAGACCGTTTTGCAGGGCTGGGCCTGAGCGTCGTCGTCTTCGATGGTCTGCGCGACGGTGATGGGGAACTCGCAGAGAAGCTGCTGCGTTTCCGTATGGCTCAGTTCCGCGAGTCGCTGCTTGAGGAGTACGACATCGAGCTGGTGATCCCTGCTCATATTGATGACCTCCTAGTTGAGCGGGTCCGCGAGCTGGATGACGCCAGAGGCATTGAGGGTGTGTTCCGCGAAATTATTGTGGAGCCCGTTACCGTCAGGCTTCTCGAAGGCCCGATCGGGCAGACTCTCACCATCGGCGACACGGTATCAGAAGACGTGGATCGTGAGCCGGAGCCAGCGTGACCGACACTACCGTCGTCGTGGATGCCACGGCAGGTGCCGATGACGGGCACGCAGCCTTACTCGCCGCTGCTACCGCGAGTCTCGATCTGGACCTCTACGTCGTCGTGGTGGGCGACGAGACCGATACAACTGAAGCGTTGAGCAGAATTGCTCACGATGCCGAGAAGCTGCGGGTGATCCACGCTTCGGTGGACGATCCGAGCGCCGCGATCGAGACTGGAATTGCGTTCGTCGGCCGCACGCCCAATGCGTGTTTCATTTCCGCAGGGGACGCACCTACAATTGTTCGGTCTGCGCAGCGTTCACTGAGGGCATTGGTCGAGCGGTCCGCGCTGGCGGCTGTTCTTCCCACGCTGCAGCATCGTGGGGAGCACGACGACCCGCTCGCACTGTTGCTCGACGTCGGAACGAGCGCTCGCGCCAGCGCTGACGATCTCGTGCAGTTCGCGATCATGGGAGCCACCTACGAGCGATTGATCTCCAAGAACGATGTCCCGAAGGTTGGGCTTCTCTCCCACTCGCGTCACGACGATGGGGCTACGCCAGAGGTGATGGAAGCCTCGCGACGGCTCCGGGCACGCACCTCCGACTTCGAATACGTCGGCCTCGTGCGAGCGAATGAGATTACCCTCGGGCATGTCGACGTGATCGTCTGCGAGGGGCTGGCGGGCAACATCGTCATTCGCACACTGGAGGGAGTGGCTGCGACGGGCGAGGCACTCTTGGCTCAGGCAAAGAAGCGCTTCATGGGACGCGTGGGCGTCTCGATGCTGGGTGGAGGAATCCAACGACTCCGCGCACTCGCCACCTGGGAGAACTATGGAGGAGCGCCGCTTCTCGGGTTCGATCGCACGGTGATCGTGACGCACGCGGAAGCAGGTGAAAACGCGCTTCTCAACGCAATTCGCTTGGCTGCTAAGGTCGAGCGGTTAGGAGTCCGAGACTCCTACAAAGCGGCTCAGTAGTCGAACTCGAGCTTGGCGAGGGCAGGCAGGAAGTGCTCCCAGCCATCTCGATGGTTTCGGCGGACCTCCTGTTCGGCGTCTGACTCTCCGTAATCGCCATGGCGCAGTGCCAGGCGGGTGCCGTCGCCGTGGGGCTCGAAGATGAGTTCGACGGTGCGCTCAGAAGCGTCCGGCTCATGGTCCCAGTTCCATGTGAACGTCAACCCGCCATCTCCCTTCGCATTCATCGGTGCCGATGAACGAAAGCCGCTCATCGGGATGACATCGGACCTGCCCTTGTCTGGTGCCTCAGGCGGCTTGATCCTGGAGTACGTCCCGCGGAGGCTCCATGCTATTTTTGGCCACGAGAAATGGTAGGCGCCATCTGGCTGAACGTCTGCCTCGGCTGAGGTCGGCCACCACCGCACGAGCAGCTCCGGCGCGGTGAATGCGGCATACACTTGGCACGGCGTGACGTGCGGAAAGTCGGCCTCTAAGACGAGGAAGTGGGGGGTCGAATCCAACCGCGCGAATGGAGTACATCGTTTCGCTTCGAGGATGTTTAGGGAAGTTTGTGGTGGGTGTTGGACGAGGTCCACTACCTGCCTATCTCAATGATAGCAGCGCCGGCCGCGGCCGGCCCGCCGGAGTTCACGACGCGACAATCTACACCGTCCGGATGTTCCTCTACCTGAGCAGAAGTTTGAGTGCGGCTGCCCACTCGGTCAACGCCTCGACCCCCTTGGGCGTCAGCTCATAGTAGCCGGTTTTCACCCGCTCAAACCACCCGTAGTGGTTGTCTCGCATGATAGTTCCGCAGCGAGCGATCGTGGTGCGTTCGCGAATCACGCTCGCCTTGAGAACTCCGTCGTCGGCGAGCTCGCGCGCGATGCGCAGGGCGTCTTGCCGGTAGGCGGTCATACGCTGTCGCGACGAGGACCCGCCCGCTTCTGGGTCTCCGACCCGCTCGGCGAACTCCTTGAGTAGGCGGGCTTGTCGCGTGGTGTTCTTTCGAGGCCGATACGGAGCTGGGTCGAGCACGGCCTCGACCTTGTTGCGGCTCGAGACAGTGAGCAGGCCGACGCCCAGCCGTCTTAGTACGCTGATGACCTGCTTGCGCTTGGTCCGCCATGAGCCGCTCTTCCCCTTCCCAACACGGAACGCGACGTAGACGGTGTCAGAGACGGTCAGGCGGTCGACCGCTTGCAGAAGCAGCGCGAGGGTGAGGCCTTCCTTGAGCTCAACCACTACGGGTCCCTCATCGCCCCGCACAGCGACGATGTCGCACGCGCCGATCTCTCCCTTCACTTCGTAGCCTTGGGCTTCGAGAAAGCGTTTGATCGGCGGGTAGAGGTCCGACTCAGCCATGGTCGGGTACCGCTACTTCCAGGACTCGTCGATGAGTGAGGTCCAGTTGAGCTCCTGCGGGTCTTTCTTCCAGCCGTTTTCGAGGCGCAGCACGCCGCGCGGACAGACCTCAGCACAGAGGCCACAACCGACGCAGCTTGCGCGAGTGAAGGTCTTGTTCGCCTGAGCGTAGGCGCGGACATCGATGCCCATCTCGCAGTAGGTGGAGCACATGCCGCAGGAGATGCACATGTCCTTCTTTACCTTGATTCGGAAGCGGCCGAGCTTCTGAAAGAGGCCGAGAATCGCGGCCATTGGGCAGAAGAAGCGGCACCAGATTCGCGTGCCGCCGATCGGATAGAGGCCCGTTCCCAGCGCGCCGGAGAGCGAGGCGACAACGATCCATCCGTAGTACTCACGGAACTTAGAAGCCGTCTCGTTCATCTCTTCGCCACCGAGGACGAAGGTCGCGAAGTAGTAGCCGGTTGTGAGGATCGAGAGGATCATCACCGAGTGAATCGAGAACTTCTCGAGCTTCCAAGCGAAGCCTGACTTTGCGGAGAGGTGTCGCCATGGTTCGCCAAACGTGTTGGCGAGTCCGCCGCATCCACAGACCCATGAGCAGTACCAGCGTTTGCCGAAGAAAATCGACATGACCGGGACGAGCAGAAGCGA
This sequence comes from Bradymonadia bacterium, assembly GCA_047629415.1. Lineage (GTDB taxonomy): Bacteria > Myxococcota_A > Bradymonadia > REDH01 > REDH01 > CBDUJZ01. The sequence continues at coordinate 20,055 of JBLHWZ010000067.1, forward strand.
TCCGAAGAAGCCCCAGAGCACGAAGACTTCGCCGTAGTACTCGAAGTTGTTCGGGTCCAAGTAGTCGTACTTCAGCGGCCAAAGGTAGCTGAAGTAAAACTCAGGGTGGCTGAAGAACTTCAGCAAAATCGGGATGCTGAACGCGAAGCTCATCTGAATGAACATCACGACCAGCGTTCGAACGACCTGGTACTTGTTGTGACGGTACTTCCAGCTCACGTAGATGCCGCCGAGGCCGATCGCGAGCGAGTAGAGCAGGCCGTAGACGCTCCATCTGGAGAAGTCGCTGGCCGAGAGCATTTGGAAGTCGACGCTGAAGAATGCGCGGTTGAAGAACCAGGCAAACCCTAGTCCGAGTACTGCTCCTGCACCGACGCGAGCGAGCTTCGGCGGTTCCTCACGGTAGAGAAACGCGAGGTAGCCTGCCGCCGCGAGGACCAAGACATAAAGCGTGGCTCGAGCTGCGCCAGCGCTGACAACTGCCGCGACTGGCGCGAAGAGCGTGCCACCGAGGGTGTCGAGGTGGTGCGTGAAGTTGGTATAGAGCCAGTTCTGGAACGACTCGAAGGCCCCAGACGGCTCCTGCTTCTCGTATCCGAAGTAGAGCACGAGGTAGAAACTGACGAGCGCGGCACAGGCGATCCACGCAGTGACGCCACGGTTCTTCAGGTCGTGGAGGAGCTTTCCGGCGAAAGTCTGTCGGATCATGAGTTCCCTCCGAGCGGCAAGACGGACTCTCGCATTTGGTTCAGGTTAAGGCGGCCGAATTCGACGTCGTATTGGGCGTGGTGCAGGTGCTTTCGCACGAATTCGACGGATCGACGCTCCTCGACCCACCGCTCCAGGATCTCGTGATCCCACCGTGAGCCGAGCATGTTGAAGCCGATGACTCGGTCGTCGACGTAGACAATGCGCTGTGAGACGTCCTTACCCGGCAGGTAGCGATAGATGCTCATCGCGTTATCCGGGACCCGGACTACGTCACCGACCGTGGTGTACTCGATCTCAAAGAACTTCGAGCTGTTGAAGAAGGTCGGGGGTGAGTACGCAGTTTTGTCGCCGAAGAGGTTCTTTCCAGCGGCGATGCCCTGCCTTTTTGCGGAGTACCAAATCAGCTCTCCGTAGGGCTTGCGACCATCCGAGTGATGAATGCTCGCGCAGTCGCCGACCGCGTAGACGTCGGGCAGCGAGGTCTCCTGGAACTCGTTGACGATGATGCCACGGTCACACTCGGGAGCGGTCGTGAATTCTTTGAACGAGGCGATCGCG
>JBLHWZ010000068.1:0-21173 GCA_047629415.1 Bradymonadia bacterium
CAGTTTCTTCGTCGGGCGGCGTATCCGTCACCTCAGCATCCGGTACATCCGCGTCAGGATCGGCCGAATCGAGCGAAACATCACCGCTATCCGCTCCATCGATGTCGGGCGACACATCGGGTCCCGCGTCGACCTCAACATCGACCTCAACATCGACCTCAACATCGACCTCAACATCGGCCGCTGCATCCGGATCAGTATCCGGCCCTACTTCTAGGGATGGGTCCGGAGATGTGTCATCTGGAGAGGTGTCTCTGTCGTCGACGTCGGCAAGCGAGGCGTCGGCCGAGGAGTCACCGAGCACAGCAGGACCTGAGTCCTCATCTCCGGCGGAGGACTGACCACAGCCCGCGAGAAGGAGAAGAGCTAAGACGAAGTTCAGTCGAACGAAGAGACTCATACAGTTTTTCCGCAGGGGAGTTGGGTGCACGGTACACGCAGATACGGGGGAGCAAAATCCCCAACATGGCTGTAGGTTTCCGCCTACACTTCGCACCCAAACCCGCTTCTTTGGGCATAGTATCCCCAGGAGAGTCACCGCTGATTGTGCCAGCGCCGCGGGCACAGCGGCCAGCAAAAACGAGACCTCTCGAATCATCCCCGAATTCAGCGTTGGGCCTCAGGTCGCTGCTGGACACCCGCGGCTCCCGCATTACGTGTAGTGCTCGCGGGATTCTGAGAAGTTCCAACCTCAACCGGACCACGGATATGTCGAAGACAATTCTGATCACCGGCGCCACCGATGGCATCGGCCTCGCGACCGCCAAAATGCTCGCCGAGCAAGGGCACCATCTCCTGCTCCACGGCCGGAGTCCTGCGAAGCTCGAGAACGTCGAACGGGCCCTTGCCGCAGTGCCGGGTGTGGGTCCGTTCGAGTCGTATGTTGCTGACCTCTCGGACCTCGCGCAGGTCGAGGCGCTGGCAGCGACCGTCGTCGCTCGCCACCGCAGGCTGGACGTCCTGATCAACAACGCCGGCGTATTCAGCGCGCCCTCAACCCTCACAAGTGGGGGTCTAGATCTGCGCTTTGCGGTCAACACGATCGCGCCCTACCTGCTCACGAAGCGACTCTTGCCGCTGCTCGGCTCCGAGGCCCGTGTGGTGAACGTAGCATCCGCTGGCCAAGCCGCAGTGGACTTGGAGGCGCTAGCGGGCTCGATCGAGCTCGGAGACTACGCCGCCTACGCGCAGTCAAAGCTCGCGCTGATGATGTGGACAGCCAGCATGGCTCGAACTCACCGCGACGATGGCCGAGTGTTCGTCTCGGTCAACCCAGGCTCGTTGCTGCGCAGCAAGATGGTGACCGAGAACTTCGATCGCGTGAATGGCGAGGTGACCGTCGGAGCGAAAATCTTGGTTCGAGCAGCGCTCTCCGACGAGTTTTCCGATGCTTCGGGCAAGTACTGGGACAACGACGCGGGACGTTTTGCGCCGCCTCACCTCGCTGGCCGGGACCCGGGAGATTGCGACGCTGTAGTCAAAACGATCGAGGCAGCGGTCCAGGCAGCGATCACGACCTGAATACGAGGCACTAGGGTTGCGATCCCTGAGATAAAACCGAGAGTCTCCGAGGGACGGCCTCGCATTCAGCAACGACGGGCAACCCGAAGACTATCCACTCCCAGCCGAAGCTCCAAATCATGAATCTGCTCCACGCCCCGCGACACCGGGTCATTGATGCGGCCGCAACCCTGGAGTCTGGTCGCTCCGCTCGCTCACTTCGGTCCGCTAGCGCTGAGGTCTTCCGAAAGAACTGTGTCGCAGCGAGTGCTCTTGTGCTCTTGTTCGTCGTCTCAGCATGCGGCGACGACCCCGATCCCAGCAGCCCTTCAACCGATCGCGAGTGGCAAACCGTTGTCGATTCGCCTGGATCCGCGCTGCTCGCGGTTCACGGGACAGCCGATGACGACGTCTACGTGGTCGGTGCGGACGATGGTTCTGGTCCGCTCGCCCTTCACTTCGACGGCACGGGTTGGTCCCGCCTCGACACTGGCGTGGACGGAGACCTCTGGTGGGTGCAAGCCGTCGATGACGTGGTCTACATGACCGGATCGGACGCCCACATTTTGCGTTATGCAGACGGTGAGTTCGAACGAATGTCGACTCCGGGTCTTGGCAAACACATCGTGTTCGGACTCTGGGCAGCATCGGCCAACGACGTCTACGCCGTCGGAGCCGTCTCAGGCAGGAACGGGTTCCTTTGGCACTATGACGGCACAGCCTGGGTCGCGCTCGACCTACCGGCGGGGCTGCCACAAGACGCAAATCAAGACGTTCCGGCGTTGCTCAAGGTCGCTGGCAGCTCCTCCGACGATGTCTGGGTCGTGGGGGACCAGGGTGTCGCGATGCGCGGGAACGCCCGCAGCGGCTTCTCACTCGTCGACTCGGGCACGAGCGCGCGGCTCTTCACTGTCTACTCGAACTCCAACCGAACCGTGGCGGTCGGAGGGGCAGGAAGCGGGGTAGCCATCTCGCTCAGTCCAGACGTCTCCGACTTCTCCCCCGCACAGACGCCATTGCTTCAGGGAGTTCATATCGACAGCGACAACACCCTGTGGGCCGTCGGCGCAAGAGCCCATGTTTGCGCGGACACCGGGTCCGGATGCGATCGCATCGCAACAGAGATCGACCTCAGTATCCAATCGCTGCACGCCGTTTGGACCTCGCCCAGCGGGGACGTGTGGACCGTCGGCGGCAACGTGCTCGACACCAGCCTCAACGCTGGCGTCGCATTGGTCGGATCCGCTGCTTCCAGCCCGCTTCCACTCATCGAGATTCCCAGCTTCACCGAGACACTGGCGACCACCTGTCCGGACGATCTCGTCGATTCGGTGGCATCCGGCTCGATCGCGCGGCGCTGGAACGAGCAGCTGCTTCAGGCGGTGCGCCGAGACCTACCTCGCCCGACGGTCCACGCTCGCAACCTCTTTCACGTCTCCGCAGCTTTCTGGGACATTTGGGCGGCCTACGATGAGGAGTCGCAGGGATACCTCGTCGACGAGTCTCGGGATGGAACCGTCTCCGAGATGGAAACGGCCCTCTCCTTCGCCGCCTACCGACTGCTAACGCATCGCTACGCTCCTGCTATCGGCGGCGACGTGTCGACCGACTGCTTTGATAAGTTCATGGGTGTTCTCGAATTGGATACGGAGTTCATCTCGACAGAGGGCGAGACGCCCGCCGCATTCGGAAACCGAGTCGCACTCACGTATATCGAGACGTTCCAAGACGACGGCGCCAACGAAGCGAACGACTACGCAGACCCTGAGGGCTTCTCCTCCGGAGAACCGCGACTCACCGTCGACTCCCCAGGCTCCAACACGGACGACCCGACGGTGTGGCAGGAGATCGTCCTCGCCGAAGCCGTATCGCAGAACGGAATCCCAGAAGGCTCCGGGGTGCGCGGGTACATCGGCGCGCAGTGGGGGGCAGTCTCTCCGTTCGCGATTCAGCGACCTGACGACGGTGGGCCCTACTACACGCCGGACAACGTCCCACGGGAGGAGCCCGACTTGATCGCTGCCGTGGTGGAGATGCTTGAATACGGGAGAGAGCTCGATGTCTCCGACGGAGTTACGATCGATGTCTCGCCGGGTGCGTACGGCAACAACCCTCTAGGAACGAACGACGGCACCGGACACTCGATCAACCCATTCACGGACGAAGCGTACGCCCCAAATCTCGTTCAGCGTGGAGACTTTTCCCGATTGATGGCCGAGTTCTGGGCCGATGGGCCAACGTCCGAGACCCCACCGGGGCATTGGAACACGCTCGCCAACGATGCCTCCGATCACCCGGACATGGAGCACCGTCTGTTTGGTGAAGGCGAGCCCCTCGATCGCTTGAGCTGGGATGTGCACATGTACCTCGCGCTCAACGGCGCGCTTCACGACGCAGCGATCGCGGCTTGGGAGCTAAAGCGAGAGCACCTCACCGCGCGTCCAATCACGCTGATCAGGACGTTTGGGGCTCGCGGGCAGAGTACTGATCCAGGGGGGCCATCGTACGCCCCGGATGGGCTACCGCTGGTACCAGGCCTGATTGAGGTCATTACCGCGGATTCGGCTGCCGAGGGCGAACGGCACGCGCACTTGTCGCGGTACGTCGGTGAGGTCACAGTCTACTCCTGGCGCGGGGAGCCCGGCGATCGGGACCGCGAGATCGGCGGCGTGGACTGGATCCGCGCGATCGAGTGGATCCCGTATCAGCGACGGACTTTCGTGACGCCCGCGTTTCCTGGCTATATCTCAGGTCACTCAACGTTCAGCCGAGCCGGCGCCGAGGTGCTGACGCAGCTTACTGGCTCCGAATACTATCCCGGAGGAATCGGCTCGTATCGGATCGACCCTGGGTGGCTCTTCTTTGAGTTTGGCCCCAGCGAAGCCCTCGAGATTCAGTGGGCGACCTATTACGACGGCGCCGATCAAGCCGGGCAATCACGCCTGTGGGGCGGTATCCACATTTGGCAGGATGATATCGACGGGAGAATCGTCGGATCCGACATCGGAGACCGAGCCGTGAACGCGGCGAGCCAGCTCTACAGCCGCTAAGTTCGGCGCCGTTCTACGAACGACTCGACCCACCGCGTTTTTCCTTGCGAAGACAAACGGTGCACTCCCGCACATGCGCTTGATGCGGCGCTCGGTCGCAGTTATCCGCACTTCTTTCACCGCCGGCTTAGACCCGTATCAGAGCCGCCACCGCCGCCCCTTCCGATGACCAACGCTATCGCCACTGCGCTGCTCTCGCTCGCTCTCTGTTTGGGGGCGTGCGCCATCGACGACGATCACGCGGACGCTCCTCCTCTCTCCCGTCCGGAACTCTATGTCGCTGTAGCGGGAACGCCCGGCGAGCTGGTCGAGTTGGGCACCGAGGAAACGGTCGAACTCGTTGTCCAGCGAGGGTTGCAGGGTCTCGATATGGTGGTCGTTCAGATGCGGCAGCCGGACTTGTCGGAACAGACTGTCGAGTACGCTTGCCAGCTGACTGAACGGGGAGACGCTTGGCAGACGGCTGGTGTTCCAGTGGTGAGCGTGTTCGACGACGAAGGCGAGCTGATCATCTTTCTCGTCCTCGATGACGTGATCCTCGCCAGCGAAGACCGGGATGCGACATTGGCCTGCGAGGTGACGCTCTCGTCGGATCCAACGCAGAGGATCGAGACTCCCAGCTTCAGTGTGCGACTGGGCTCATAGAGGCCCCAACCCAACGGCGTTTCACCTCATGAAACACGACGTTGAAACATCCACGCTGGTTGGGGCGTCGAATAGAGGGAGGGTCCGTTCACAGCGCCCCCTACCGACGCGGTCAGGTCGGCACGCGGCTTGCAACACTGGTGTTTTGTGTAGCGAAAGTTCCCCACAGCACACACCCTTTCCGGAGCCTCTCATGGACAAATCGACTCTCCTCGGCATCTTGCTCGTCGCCGTCGTAGCGCTCTTCGTACTCTTTGGTCGCGCCGGCGGAGGCGAGGCCCGTGTCAGCGGCGCCGAGGCGCATGAGCTGGTCGCGAACGGCGCGCAACTTTTGGATGTCAGAACTCCGGGAGAGTTCAGCGGCGGCCACATCGATGGCGCCGTCAACATCCCGGTGCAGGAGCTCAGTGGCCGACTCGGCGAGCTCTCTCAAGCGCAGCCCGTCGTGGTCTACTGTCGAAGTGGGGCCCGCAGCTCCAACGCCGCCCGCTCTTTGCAGGCTGCCGGATTCGAAGCGGTCCACGACCTCGGACCCATGTCTGCTTGGTAGCACCTCCCTCAACCCTGGAGCGTGAGACACGCTCGCACGGTACGAATGGAAATGGAGTCCGAATCATGAATCCCAAATCACTGTCCGCACTTGGGCTAATGTTCATTGCCGCTGCAGGCCCTCTGACTGCCTGTGAGCGGACGAGCGCACCGGCAGCGACCCAAGGCGAGCCTGAACCTTCTGCCGATGAGGTCGACCAAGCCGAGGCCCGGACAGAGTCGTCGGCAGAGATCGGTCCGTCCACGCAGCCCACCCCCACCTTGACCGAATCCTGTGCTCCCATTGAGCAACTGGCGGCAATGGACCACCGCACTCCCGTGCCCCTGCAGCCGATGATGGCCTGGCATCAAAAGCAGAACATGATGGACCACCTTGTCGCCATCCAGCTGATCACGGACGGGCTCGCACGGGAAGACTGGCAAGCGATCATCGACGCGTCTTTGCGGATCGAGTCGTCGCCGCAGATGCAGCAAATGTGTCAACATATGGGCGCAGGCGCCCCGGGCTTCACGGAGCTAGCTCTGGAATTCCACTCGCGCGCAGACGGCATCGGCCAGGCTGCTCGAGAGCAAGATGCGCGGAGCGTTCTCGAAGCCACGTCGAACACACTTCAGGCCTGCACCAACTGTCACGCAACCTATCGACAGGACGTAATCAGTGCAGACTCTTGGCAGGAGCGCACGGGCTCGGCTCACGACCCAGGGATGATGCACGGACACTGAGTGCCCAGGGAGAAGCACATTGGTAGCAAAGGTGCAGAGGCCTGACAGAGGAACTAAGAGCTAACGACGATCGATGCGTCATGACGCCAGCGTCACCAACTAACGGTCCGAGTCTCCCGCCTATGGGACATCGGCCAAAACCAAGGAACAGATAATGAGCTTACGAATCAACGACATCGCGCCCGACTTCACGGCTGACTCCACCGCCGGGGAACTCTCCCTGCACGAGTGGATCGGCGACGGCTACGCGATCCTCTTTTCTCACCCGAAGGATTTCACGCCCGTCTGCACCACAGAATTCGGAGCCGTCGCCCAGCTTGCCCCTGAGTTCGCGAAGCGGAACACGAAGGTAATGGGCGTCTCGGTCGACAGCGTCGAGGACCATCACAAATGGAAGCAGGACATCGCGACGTTTGCGGGCGCTCCTGCCGACTTCCCGATCATCGACGACACCTCGCTGGCGGTTGCGAAGCTTTACGACATGCTTCCCGCAGAGGCGTACCTGCCTGACGGTCGCACCGCAAAGAACAGCGCGACCGTTCGCACGGTCTTCATCATCGGCCCGGACAAGAAGATCCGCCTCACGATGACCTACCCAATGTCCGTCGGGCGTAACTTCTCCGAGATTGTCCGCGCGCTCGATGCGGTTCAGATCTCCGATGGCGGGACGTTCGCTACACCCGCGAACTGGACGCCGGGCAAAGATCTCGTGGTCTCGCCGAGTATCAGTACCGACGACGCGAAAGCGAAGTTCGGCGACGTCCAAGTTCCGTTCCCGTACCTGCGACTCGTGAAGGACACGCGGTCCTAGTCGGAACTTCGCGGTGAATTGCTGCCCGGCGCTAGTGCGATGCGTCAGTCATTCTTGACCGTCGGAAGGGGCCTCCCTAGACACGAATCTCGGTTCGCTAGGGCGCCCTCCCGGCTGTTTAGAGCGGACTCGGCTGACGTGCGCACGGCGCGGGGCCACTCAATCGCCCCTCTCGCGAGACACCGATGAAGCAATCCGCCGCCGAACGCCCCGACCCCACCCTTCAGCGGAAAGCCGCAATCGTTCAGGGAGGCGTGGCCGACCACGCCGGTGCAGTTAGCATCGAGCAGATCCCTGACTTCGACCTCAACCGCACGATCTTCCAAACGCTCGAAGGCGCAATCCCGCGCTTCGTCATGAAGAGCCGCATCGCGAAAGAGATTCATTGGAAGGATGCGCGAGCCGTGGAAATTCAAGCGCAGTACGAGACCGCGCGGTCGGAGGTCGAACTCCCGAAGGTCAGCGAGCCGCTGCTGCGTTTCCTGGTCGACGAGTGCGACTTCGATGTCGAACACGCTGAAGGCTCGTTCCTCGACCACTTGTACTTCGGATTCGAATACTGTGTGGCGCACTACCCCGAGCAGTCCCCGATCGTGATGCTCCTGCATTCGATCCTGGGAACGGGCACGAACACCTTCGCAATGGAGGCGCACAAGATTCCTGCGCTGCAAGACCTGATCACGGAGTTCGAGTTCCATCATGTCGAAGCGTTTCCGAGCATTCTCCGTTTGCTCTACGACGGTGCATTGCGAGACGAGCTTCGGGCCAACGCGCATCGACCGGACGCACTAAAGGAGATCCGTTTCCACCGCGTCATCGACAACGCGCCGATCACCATGAGCGGCGCGGATCTCTGGATTCAGCTCAACTATCAGCTGATCCACGTGCTCGACTTCCTTCCCGTCGCCAACTGGGTGACTCACGGCAGCGAGACCTCCTTCGTGCTCTTCCGCGACCTCTTCGACCTCCTTGAGGCGGCGGGTAAGCGCGATGCGCACGTCGCTTACGAACCCGCAAAGGGAGAACGAAAGCTGGTCGGGGAAACACTCGACCTGCCGAGCCGACTCGTCACCCTGATCCCCGACAAACTCAGTGAGCGCACCGCCGCTCGGTCGATCCGGAACTTCTCTGACCGGGCCGGTCACTCTCTCGACTTCACGATCGACTGGGCCTGACCTTTGATAACTCGTAGTTCGATGACTCCGGAATGACGCACACACGCGCATGAGGTTCGGGCTAAGAAGGTTGGAACGAGCCCGAACAAGCCGGAGAAAAGGCAACCCAGGAATGTACCGCCCCCTTACGTTACTCCTGGCGTTCATCTGCTTCGCCGCGTGCGCGCCCTCATGCCTCGCCGGTCGACTCTGCCACGAAGTGTGCGAGACAGACGGAGAGTACACGGTCCGAAACTACCGAGCCGGGGATTCGCTCTACCGCTGCTAAGCTGCGTCCGACGAAGACTGCGCTGAGTCGACCCCGTGCTCTCATGACCGGCGCTGCTTCGCCACCGAGCAGAGCGAGTGCGTCGTTGAGGAAGACGTCTCCAGCCAGAATTGTGATACCTCACCGGCTCCCCGAATAAGCGGATGGTGCGGCCACCGAGACGGGGTGTGCTGGGCGGATTCAGAGGACGATTGCGCCGCCTCCTTCGAGTGCCGGACCGTCGGACGGTGCCACGCTCAAGGGGGCGTCTGCCTTCCGAAGAGTGACGCGGACTGCCAGGAGTCGCTCGGCTCTGAGGTGGAGGGCGCGTGCGCGATGGAATCAGTCATGGGCTTCACGCACGAGTGCCGAGCCGCGCTCGATGATTCGTCCGGCTGCCAGGCTTCGTGGGCCTGTGAGCATCACGATCGGTGCCAGCCCACCCGACCCGCCGACTGCCGCTATGGATCCTGCGCCGCGCCAGGCCAGTTTGGCGAACCACGATGCACTTTCGCTGCGGCCGTCATTCCGGCATGCGCAGCCGACGGCCGCTGTGCACGAGATGCAAGCGTTGACTGCGCCCACGCTCCCGTCGGTGGGCCATCCACTGCTGCGGTGACACCCTGGCCTGCCCCAGCCACTCCCGGAGAACCCGACGAACGCGCCCCCTTTGTCGAGGTCAGCCCGACGGCCGCACACCGCTCAGAAAAGCCAGCACAGGAAGATCCAGCCATTCGCCCCCTTCCCGACACGGGTCCCCCGACGGCAGTGCCCTCCCCTGGGCTCGGTGAGGTCGTCTACATGTTCGACGAACTAGGCGGCGCCTCCTACGAGGGTACCCTGATGCACGCGAGCCTCATGACCGACGCAGCGGGGTTCGAAGCCGATCCCATCGACATGCTGGTCCTGCGCACAATGCAAGGAGACACCTGTCGGCCGAGGGCCACCGGGGGCTGCCTCCCGCTCGATGCGTTGTGGTTCCTGAGTGCGTTTCCCACAGAGCTAGTGGTCCGCCACAGGGGTTTTGATCGGTTGAGTTTGGTTCACGCTACTTGAGAGCGGGCAGGTACTCGGGGTCAAAGATGAGGCGGATGCTCCTCGGGGTCCGCGGCGTCCGGTCGATGAGACCCGCTTCGTGGAGCCGTACAATCATGCTGTGGATCGTGGGCGGGCAGGTGCCGAAATAGTCCTGTATCTCTGCTTCGGAGGGCGGCTGTCTGTGCAGCTTCGTGAACATGTGGATGAAGGCCAGGTACTGGCCTTGCTTTGGCGTAAACTTGGGGATCGACATTGAATATCCTGCGTGATCTGGGGCGGGAGAACCCGCACGATGGAAGATCATGAGCAATGTCCGCTGGATAGTGAAGCTAACTGACGATGAACGCGTACAACTCGATGAGTTGGTTGCGGGCGGCACGCTGGGAGCCCGCAAGATGAAGCGTGCTCTGACGTTGCAACTGGCTGACCAGAGCTGGCTCGACTTGGACATCGCCGAGGCAGTACGCAGCGGAACATCCACGGTATACCGCACTCGACGCCGGTACGTGGAAGAAGGGCTCGAAGCCGCTCTCAGCGAAGCCCAGCGGCCAGGCGGCTTGCGCAAAATCACCGCAGAGGACGAAGCGATCTTGGTGGCTCAGGCGTGTTCGAAACCGCCGGAAGGGCGTGCGAAATGGACGATACAGCTGCTGGCCGACTGCCTCATTGTGCTGACCGACCAAGAGTCCGTGTCGGCTGAGACCGTTCGTCGTCGTCTCAAAGAGAAGAAGATCAAACCATGGCAGCAGAAGATGTGGTGCATCGGAGATGTCACGCCCGCCTACGTCGCCCGGATGGAGGACGTTCTGGACCTCTAGCAAGAGCCTCACGACCCGCGACGTCCGTTGGTTTGCTTCGACGAAGCCCCGACCCAAATGATCTCCGAGACACGCGCCCCGATCCAAGCATCGGCAGGTCAGCCGATCCGAATCGACTACGAATACCGGCGCCACGGGGCGACCAACATCTTCATGATGATCGACCCTCACCGGGGCTGGCGAAATGTGGACGTCACCAAGCGCCGCACCAACGTCGACTTCGCACATCAGATGAGGCGCTTGGTCGACCAGCGCTATCCCGACGCCGACGTCATTCGTGTCGTACTCGACAATCTGAGTACACACCCAGAAGCGAGCTTGTACGGGACGTTTGAGCCGGCGGAGGCGAGACGTATTCTTCGTCGCATCGAGTTCCACTTCACACCGAAGCACGGGAGCTGGCTGAACATGGCCGAAATCGAGATCGGCATCATGAAGGGCCAGTGCCTCGCCCGCCGCATCGGTGACATTCCGACCCTCGTCGACGAACTGGAAGTGTGGCAGCGACAGCGCAACGTCGCCGGCACCAAGATCAACTGGCTCTTCGACGTGGCCGCAGCCCGCTCCAAACTCAAACGCCGCTACCCGGTGCCGGCGACGTCCAGCGACGAGTTTGACCAGGCCGCTTGAGCCCCAATCGGTCAAAACCCCTGTGGCCGAGCACTAGATGAGAACGAACTTCAGGGAGCACACGACTCCCCTCGAAGCTCAGAGGGTCAGCGATTCGACTGGGGAGCGCTCGGCGAGGAAGTCAGGCCGAGGCTCAAGACCTCCAAATGGCAGCACGAGTTTATTCTCGACACTGTTGTAGACCAGAAACACATTGTGCCGTGGGTACGGAGAGAGGTTTCCAGCGGAGCCATGTATGGTGTTGCAGTCAAAGAAGACGATGCTCCCAGCGGATCCCAGCGCTTGCTGGATGCCACCCCGCTCAACTAGCAGCGAGAGCGCTTCCTCTGCGGGGACGCCGTACTCCTGCGACTTCAATGACTCCTGATAGTGTTTGTCAGGGGTTTCACCGACGCAGCGAACGTAGGCTCGATGTGAGCCTGGAACCAACATAAGCGGGCCGTTCACTGGGTCATTGTTGGTGAGCAAGACCGAGGCGCTCAACGCTCGCATGCGAGGCATCCCGTCTTCGATGTGCCACGTCTCGAAGTCGGAGTGCCAGTAGAACTTTTGTCCCGCGAACCCGGGCTTAAAGTTGATCCGCGACTGGTGCATGTAGACGTCAGATCCAAGGATCTGGGTCGCCACGCCACGGAGTCGTGGATCGTTAGCGAGGTTTGTGAAGACCGGATTGTCACGATGAACCCGAAAGACGGATCGAATCGCGTCACCCTGAGGCTCGGTAATGACCTCCTCGCGCCTCGTGTCATGCATCTGTGCTGCGACGCGATCCGCCTCCAACCGAAGACATCCGACTTCTTCAGTGTCGAAGACGCCGTCTAGGACGATGAAACCGTCCCGCTCGAAGCGAGCAAGTTCGGCACGGGTCAGAGGCCCTTTCGTACTTCCCCACACGACGGGGTCTCGCCGCTCACCGAACTCCCACTTCGGCTGGGTTCGTGAATGGTACACATCCAACACAATCAGGCTCCGGATTTTTCGTCGGGGACCAACGGGTACACACCATTCTCATCGTGTGTTTCGAGACCCGAGAGTGGCGGATTGAAGACGCAAATCATCTGCATCTCAGTCACCGCATGCAGCACATGCTTGTCGTTCTCGTTGAGCGCGTAAATACTGCCCTCTTCAATAGTGAACTTCTCACCCGACTCCTCAAGAACCACCTGGCCTGAACCTCGAATGCAGTAAACTGCTTCAAGGTGATTTGCGTAGTGCATTCGCGTGGACGTACCAGCGAGGATCAAGGTGTCGTGCATCGAGAACCCCATACCTGCGCTTCGCAGGAGTAGGCGTCGGCTTATCCATGTCTCTCCAGAGACAGTTCGCTCCGGAGGAAGCTCATTCAGACGTCGAACAATCATAGCGGCACCTCCATTTGTTTGCGCAGCGAAGCGATGACCGCTCCGCTCATTTGTTTACCGTTTGTACCGTTTTCCTGTCGTGTGCTTACACTCTGAGACGCGGCTGTCGTGACAGCAAGATCGAGGATGTCCAACCCCTCAAGGAGCTGGGCCTCGCCGATGTTGAGCGGCGCGAGGAACTTGAGGACTTCGTCGTGCGCCCCCGCCGTCTCGACGATCAGGCCGTTTTCGAACGCGATCTGTGTGGCCGCTCCTGCGAGATCGTGATCATCGAACGCGACGCCGTAGACGAAGCCACGTCCGCTCGTCCGACCCCCGAACCGATCGGCCCATCCCCGGAACCTAGCGTCGACCAGCAAGGACTTTTCGATGACATCGTTCGTGAGTTCGTCGTCGCACCAGAACTCCTCGAGCGCAGTGGTGGCGGTGACGAACGCAAGGTTGTGGCCCCTAAACGTGCCGTTGTGCTCACCGGGTGACCAAACATCGAGTTCTGGTCGAATAAGTGTGAGCGCGAAGGGAAGCCCGAAGCCAGAGATGGACTTCGACAGGCAGACCATGTCTGGCTGGAGCCCTGCATCTTCGAAGCTGAAGAACGAGCCCGTACGGCCGCATCCCATCTGGATGTCATCAACGATGAGCAACACCCCGTGTTCACGCGCCAGCTTAGACAGCCTCCGCAGCCATTGGCTCGTAGCGACGTTCACTCCACCTTCACCCTGGACGGTCTCTATGATGAAGGCTGCTGGTGGATCGATTCCGCTGGAGGGATCGCTGAGATAGTCGTCGACGATCGCGATGGTATCGACATCAGGGCCATGAAACCCATCAAACGGCATCCGCGTCACGTTCCCAAGCGGTAAACCCGCCCCGGCGCGCTTTGACATATTGCCGGTTAAAGCGAGAGAGCCGAGCGTCATCCCGTGGAATGCGTTGGTAAACGCGATCACGTCTGGACGCCCCGTGAATTTTCGGGCCAACTTGATCGCTGCCTCGACAGAGTTCGTCCCGGTCGGGCCCGGAAACATGACTTTGTACTTGAGGTCGCGCGGGACCAATACGTGTTCCTCGAAAGCGTCAAGAAACTGGACCTTCGCCTCCGTCGCCATGTCGAGTCCGTGCGTGATCCCGGAACGACTGATGTACTCTAGGAGGCGCTCTTTGAGTGCGGGGTGGTTGTGCCCGTAGTTCAGGCTGCCAGCGCCAGCGAAGAAGTCGGTATAGGTGCGTCCATCCTCCGCGTGGAGCGTGGACCCTTCGGCGCTAGTAAACACAGTAGGAAAGGCTCGGCAGTAACTGCGGACCTCAGATTCGATACGTTGGATGCTATTGTTCATTGATAGGCAGGTAGGGGGCCGATTCGAACGAGCGCTTCCGCCTCGTGTTCGAGTGGCCTGAAATCGTCGGATACGAAGCCGCGGCTGTGCTCACATGGAACGCCTAGTCCGCGGGCGAAGCTCGAGAAGAGCCCAAGCGACGGTTCGTTTGAAATCGCGACAGTAGCTTCTAGATGGGTGAGGGCCCGGCACGCAGGAAGTCTCACCAGCGCGTACAAAAGCCGCTTGGCAAGTCCGTGACCGCGCGCCTCTTCGCTCACGGCGATCTGCCACACAAACACAACTTCTGGTTTCGTCGGCGGGCAGTAGGCAGCGACGAACCCGATCGGTCGTCCGTCGAGCTCCGCAACCAAACACGTCTCCGCGAAGTGAGTTGAGAGTAGCAGGTATGCGTAGCAGGAGTTTGCTTCGAGCACCTTCGCCGAACGTACCAACTCCCAGATCGCGGCGCCGTCCGACAAGGACGGAACGCGCAGGGTTAGGTTCCCTTGTATGTCCTGGCTTGGCTGACGAATCACTGAGTCGCCGCCATCGTTCTAGCAGCCCGATGAAGGCCCTTAAGGAACGGCGGTATCGACTGCACAACCTTCTCCTGTTTCAGGGTTGACCACTGCGCGCCTAACGAGGCGACGGTCGCACCGGGAGCGAAGAGAGCATCGTGCACCGCTGCGGTGAGTTCGGGCCGCAGAGCTCCGTCGAGGACGAAGCTGATGTTGCTGTCGTCCGCGGCGTGACTGACCAGTTGAATGGTCACATCACTGAACAGGCTCAGGCACTCAGAGATGTGCTCGAGTTCGTTCGAGATTCGATTCCCCACGATGCTTACGCAGGTAACCTCACGTCGAAGCTCTGGCTCACACACCTCCCCAAGGTCGGCGATTAGGTCGGAGAGCCGGCCCGCTGCCGACGGGTTCGCCGCCAGATCGATGGTCGCGCGAATCTCGGAGGTCGAGCTCGACACTAGATCCATCGAGATCCGGTTTCGTTCAAAGGTCTCAGCCACACTCGCCATGAATCCGACGGGCTGCCAACGGCGTGGCCGTCTCATGATGATCAGGCACAAGTCCTTGCGCGCGGCTACGGCTCGGACACCGTCAGCGGGCGCAGACCCGTTGATGAGTGTCCCATCAACCTCGGGACGCCGAGTCCAACGAATGTGCAACGGAATGTTGGACGCCCTCAAGGGCGCCAAGCACCGCGGGTGGAGGACCTTAGCCCCAAGAGATCCAAGGACTTCAGCCTCGTCGTAGGTGAGGCGCGGTACCAGTCGAGCCGTTGACGCTGCCCGAGGATCACTGGTGAAGATCCCTGGAACATCCGTCCAAATTTCAAGCCGGCCCGCGCTCAAGATGGATGCCAGGTAGGCGGCAGAGGTATCCGAGCCCCCTCGCCCTAAGAGCACCGTCTCGCCGGCCGAGTTGCTGCCGATGAACCCCTGCGTAATCGTCACGTCGATGTCTTCGACACGGAGCTGCGACTGAATCTCGGCGGACGGCGAGAAGTCACACTCAGCCGACAGATACGTACGAATCTCAGGAGTATGATCTTGAGTCGTCACATGGAGAAGCCCTCGAGCGTCTAACCATTGTGCGCGAAGGCCGGTCGACTCAAGCCAATGGCACGCAAGGCGAGTCGACATCAGCTCGCCCATACAAAGCACTCGCGCCTGCCACTTCGTTGACAGGTCCGTCGTGCCACTCATTGCGAGGTCTCGGAGGGCCGCGAACTCGAGATGCAGCACGTCAGTTGCATCGATCGAGAGCCCAGCCCCGAGCTGTTGGTGGAGACGCTCGATCGTGTCCAGCACGCTCTGCGGGTTCGATTTGGCGACAACGGTCGCGATAAGCTTCTCAAGCGCGTTGGTGACCCCCGCCACTGCGGAACAAACAAGTACGGGGTGCTCATTCTTGGCCCGGGCATCCCGCACCAAGCGGCGAATCCGTTGCCAATTCTGTGGGTCCGCTACGCTTGTGCCGCCGAACTTTAATAGGATGAATTCTCTGGTGTCGCTACTCAAAACAGGGGGTGCACGTGCTGCCAGAACACAGGGTGCTCTGAGGAGATTGACTGCGTGACATCCATTGCGGTCACAATGACTGCTGCAGCAACTATTGGGGCAGCAACTATCCGAACGGGTAGGCTTTTGTCAAGCTGAGTTCAGGACGGATGAGTTCTCGCGCATCACCCAATGCGACGAATAGAGCGTTCGAGAATTGACGCTCACACCGGGCTAGATGCCCCCACGAATCGGCGCACTACGATCCGAACAGCCGCTTGTGAGAACACCGACCAGTACACGCACCGACGAACACAGGACGTGAATGTTCGCCCGCTCTTCACGGCGGTGATTACCTGAGTCCACTCGGGTAGTTCCAACTCTCGAACGGGCTCAATCGGCCAAGAAGTACGTGGGCTCTTTGTCCTCGGGCATCTCGGCAAGCTCAGCAACTGTCAGCCGGGCGTAGATCTCCACGAGGTTGCCCCCGGGGTCCTTCAACCAGAGTTCATGCAGAGGCGTACCGCGCCAAGTCGTACGGGCGGGCTTGTGAATGAGCCATCCCGCTTCCCCCGCCCTCCCGTGCTGCTCGATAACGGCGCCCTTCGTGCCCACTTCGATGCCTAGGTGGTAGAGCGTGTCTTGATGCAGCTCGTCACCGTCGTCCACCAGGATCACGAAGTTGGTGCGCAGCGCCTCGCTCACGAAGGTCACGTATCGGTGGGACCACTCCTTCGGCGCCACTCCCAGCAGCCAGGTGTAGAAGCGCGCCGCCGCAGGCAGGTCAGGGACGCGAATACTCGCGTGGAATTCCAACGGGTTAGGGCCCTCAGGCACGTCGCGCAGCGCCGCGAGTACTTCGAGCCGAGCGCGGATTTGATCACGGGCAACTCTGAAGTGGCGCAAGCGCTCTTCATTGGGGAGATCTTCGTTCTTGCGGTCCGGATCCTGTAGCGGCCAATGCAGGCGAGGCGCGCCGGAGAGGAACACCGGGCAGACCTCCTCGGCACAGAGCGTGATGACAAGATCCACGGTTTCGGGATCGATGCTCTCGACCGACTTCGACGTGTGCGACGACAAGTCGATGTTCAGCTCGGCCATTATCGGGACGGCGTATGGGCTGACCCGGGAGGGCGACGAGCCGGCCGACTGGACGCACACGGCATCCCCGAAAAGACCACGGGCGAGCCCCTCGGCCATCTGCGAGCGAGCGGAATTCGCGACGCAGAGGAAGAGGATCGAGTTGAAGTGGAACCCTGGCATGTAGATCCTCTCAGATTGAAGTGATGGGAGTGGTCGGGAACCACCCTTTGGTGCGCTTGGCGAAGGCGACCAGCGAGAGCATCACCGGCACCTCGATCAGAACGCCTACCACGGTCGCGAGCGCCGCCCCTGATGACAGGCCGAAGAGGCTGATGGCTACTGCCACGGCCAACTCGAAGAAGTTAGACGAGCCGATGAGCGCAGCAGGCGCCGCAACACCGAAGGGGAGCTTCAGCACTCGCGCGAGCCCGTAGGCGATCGCGAAGATACCGTAGGTCTGAATGAGCAGGGGGATGGCGATCAGCACGACCCGCCCAGGCTGTTGGATGATGGTCTCCGCCTGAAAGCCGAAGAGCAGTGCGACCGTCAGGAGTAACCCGACGATCGAGGTGGGCTTAAGCTTGGCGGCCAGCCGTTCGATGGCTTCGGACCCGCCGGTATTCGTGAGCTGCCGATGGGTCAGCATTCCGGCGCTCAGGGGGATGACGACGAAGATGACGACCGAGGCGATCAGTGTCTCCCACGGGACCGTGAGGTCCGTGAGACCCAGCAACACGCCGGCGATCGGGGCGAACGCGAACACGAGGATGATGTCGTTCACCGACACCTGCACCAGCGTATAATTAGCGTCACCGCCGGACAGGTTGCTCCAGACGAAGACCATCGCCGTACACGGAGCGACACCGAGGAGAATCATCCCAGCGATGTACTGCTGGGCATCCTCGACGGGGACCAAACCAGCGAAGACGTGGTTGAAGAAGAGCACCCCGAGCGCCGCCATCGTGAACGGCGCGATGAGCCAATTGACGACGAGTGTGAGCACGAGCCCCTTCGGCTTTTTGCCGACGTCCTTGAGACACGACGGCTCCACCTTGAGCATCATCGGGTAGATCATCAGCCAGATGAGTACTGCGACGACGAGGTTCACCCTTGCCCACTCCACGCGGGCGATGACCTCGAAGAGTCCGGGGATGAGGAGTCCGAGACCCGCGCCGACCGCTATGGCGAGTGCGACCCAGAGAGAGAGAAAACGTTCAAAGATACCCATGGCTCAAGAGCCTCCTGACGATACTGTTCTGATTTCCTCGATCTGTCCGCCGGGGCGACGCACCTGCATCGAAGCCACTGCAGACCGACGCTAGAGCCGTGGAGATGGTTCCAGATTCGTGGATGTTCTTTTGAAGCAGTGTGCATCGATCGACTGCCTCATCAGTGTCGACCGAGAGTCGGTAACTCACCGGGACGATTCGCGGTGGGCTGTCTTCCCGCTCGAGTTGGACGTCGACCTCGACCCGTGAATACTCGAGCGACAGGATTTGACTGAATCGCTCGACGTTCTTCAGGACACAGGCGGCGGGCGCTGAAGGGAGCAGGTGCGCCGGCCCGGGCACCGCGTCGCCCATCGTCCGACTTCCGTCGAACGGGATCGTCGCCGACAGCGCGTTGACGTGCGCGTTGCCGCCGGGCTCTGTCTCGCCATGGGCGCGATATCGGCTGTCCGTCATTGTCCTCCGCCCTGCGACTCTGTCACAGCGCACCGACCAGTGTCTTGAGCAGCGCAAGCGTACCGGGCTCGACACAGTAGCAGACGCGCGGCCCGTCGATTTCGCCCCGGATGAGTCCGGCCTCTTTCAGCTGTTTGAGATGTTGCGACACCGTCGACTGTGCAAGCGGAAGTTCGTCGACGATGTCGCCAACGATGCAGCCCTCCTGGCGCACGAGTAGTCGGACGATGGCGACACGGGCCGGGTGCCCGATCGCCTTGGCGAGGCGCGCGAGCTGCTCGTTGGCCTCTTCCTCATCGGGCGGCACCGGCGGCATCGGCTTGGGTGGAGGGCAACATGCCTTGTTCGTCTTCTTCATGATTCCTCGGACCTAAGCGCATATCGTCGATATGCGATTAAGTGCGCCCCGGTGTCAAGCCGCGCCCATGGCGGAGCGTTGCTCGAGCTTCGAAAGCTACGGGCTCTAGGTCCGGATTGTGCGGCCTCCTCCGCGGACGGACGAGCCTAAGAAGTTGCGTCGCTCGACGGAGAGCCCGCCTCGGAGTGCTGAGTGCGAACGGCTGCCAGGAAACGCTCAACGGCAGCAACTGTGCGCACCGTCCGGGGGGACGCGAAGACGTCGAAGGCGTGTTGCGCGCCGCGAAGCTCCGAGTAAGCGACATGCGCGCCGGCGTCCTGCATCTGCTCGACCAACAGCCGAGCGTATTCAACGGGGGCGAGTGTGTCGCGATCTCCATGAATGACAAACGTTGGAGGCGCGTCCGGGCTGACGTGCTCAAGCGGGGACGCGTCGAGGAACGCTGCCGGATCCTCGTCCGGCGACACCTTCATCACCTGCTTGCGGAGTAGACCGTAGCGGAACTCAGGCGGCATGATGCCTAGCCGGTCTGTGAAGTCGTAGACGCCGTAGAAGAGGACCGCAGCTTGCACCGACGTGTCTGCTTCTTCGAATCCCGGCTGGAACCTCGCAAGCCCGGGCGTGAGCGCGGTCATCGCGGCGAGATGCCCTCCGGCAGACCCCCCAGTTACTGCGATGAAGTCTGGATCGACGCCAAATTCTTGGGCGTGCTCCCGCACCCATGCGACAGCTTCTTTCACATCCACCAAGTGATCTGGGAACGTGGCCCGTGGACTCAACCGATAGTTCGCGTTGAAGCCCACCCAGCCGTTTGCCGCGAGGTGGTTGAGCAATGGAAGTCCTTGCTCGCGCTTATCCCCCACGATCCAAGCACCGCCATGCATCTGAATGATCGCAGGTCGTAACCGCTGCGAACGCTCTGGGGCGTAGACGTCGAGTTTCAGACTTCGCTCGCCACGACTGGCAAACACGACGTTACGGGTGATCGTGACGCCCCGACGGCGTGGCCTGAACGGGAACCAGAGCTTGTCCAGCGGAACGCGAGGCCAGGGTCCCGGAGCAATAAAGCCGTCGAGCGCCGCGCGCAGCGTCATCGAAGTGCGCCGGCCGTCGAGCCACAGCCGCAGCATCGCCGCCCATGATGCAGTGGTCAGGGCGAGAGCT
Source organism: Bradymonadia bacterium (assembly GCA_047629415.1). GTDB lineage: Bacteria > Myxococcota_A > Bradymonadia > REDH01 > REDH01 > CBDUJZ01. Next base: position 20,171 of record JBLHWZ010000068.1, read on the forward strand.
AGCCAACCAGGCAACGCGTGGAGGGCGCCGAGCGCGACAAAGCCGCACACCACCGCGAACTGAAGGACCAAGTGATGAACCGCGAGCTCGATCGTCAGCCACGAGGCGAAGAATCCCGCCAATAGAGTCGCTCTGCCGCTTCGACGAGGGCGAAGCGCGTTGTACGTGAGGGCCGTCCCGAGCACGGAAGCCGCCAAGAAGAGATACGCGATCTGACTGTCTGACCAGCTCATATTCAGCCCGGGGCAGATGAAGTCGTAGGTACACCAAGGGAGCCGCGTGAATCTACATTCTGCCACCGACGCCGTCGACGTCGGAGACGTACCTCCTCGGAAACTCGTCGAGAGGAATTCAGCGTCGTCGCATCACGCAGCCTGGGTACGACGAGCCACCGCTCCATCGCTCCACCGCTCCACCAGCGCCAGCGCCAGCGCAGGCATGTGCTGCGATCACTCGTCCCAGCGATCTCGGTCATCACGCATGGGGTGCTGGCCGCGCGGCGAGTGCGAAGGCCCAAGTACCGACATCAAAATACCAAGAGGCACAAATTGGAACCCCAACGCATATGATGCGCTCCTAGGAGCGCTAAAGCCCAAGCATATTCTGGCAAACTCACCGTTTCGGTCGTGCCACTGGCGTTCCGTAAACCGGTGGACACATTTCGTACCGATCAGTTCGAGCTGACGGATACGGCGGCGCTACAACAATTCTGAATAGAATTGGGCTCGATCGATGACTGAGACTCCAAAGAAGCGAGGACGGGGCAGATCAAAGACCTTCGACCGTGAGCGAACCTTGAACGTCGCGATGGACAACTACTGGCGCGACGGCGTCGACGGTGTGTCTCTGAACGAGACCTGTCGCCGCGCGGGGATCTCGAAGCCTGGGCTCTATCGGGAGTTTGGTGGCGAGGATCAGTTCACCAGCGCCGTCCTCGCGAGATATTGCGAGACCGTGCTTACCTCCTGTCCTGGCGAATCTGTCAGGGGACCGGCCCTTCGCC
>JBLHWZ010000069.1:0-21075 GCA_047629415.1 Bradymonadia bacterium
AAACATCATGTTGGTTTGGGAATAGGAATTTCACCTGTCCCAGCGCGTTGCCCGAACCTGGCATCTGCCGCAGCCACTCCCGCGACCCGTCAACCGCGATCTCGAAACCGTTGTCGATGAGCCAGTTCGGATCGGCGGCGATGAGAGGATCGTATTCCTCCTCTCGAATCTGGCTGGGAACGTTCCAATAGGGGTTGAAAACGATGTACTCCAAACTGTCGGAGAACCGAGGTGTCTGGCCACGCGGGTTCCCGAGCGAGTCGCGTCCCCCTCGTTCCCGTCCCACCACCACTTTCCAGCGATAGATCAGTTCTCTTCCGTCGCGCAACTCCGCGTAGAACTCTGGGATGTTGACCCAGATGAACTCACCCTCAGCGTCGGGGGCCAACGGGGTTTCCCTCCACTTGTCGAGCGCTACTAGAATCTGACTAACTCGCCGCTCCGCAAGGACGTTCAACGACCACAGCGTGCCATCGGCGACCTCTCCGTTCTGCACGAGCTGGTGAGTACGCTGGTACCACTCCACGGCGGCTTCAAGCTCGGCATCAAAGTGGGTGCTTTCCAGATCGCCGTCGAAATAGTCTTCAGCCGCAAGTCTTCGGCGCAACGCTGGTACAGCGTCGTCGGTCTCACCCGGCTCGAGGCGTGTCGTCGGAAGTGCTTCCCAGCCTCCTGCGTTAACGTACCCGCGATAGTCAGCCAGCGCGGCGACCAACTCATCGTACTCGGAGAACGGAGGGCTCAACTGCGCAATTTCTGCCGCGAACCCAGTGGAGAGCGCATTCCGGAATGATGCTCCGGCGAGTGTTCGCTCGGCTTCTTCGCGATGATCCTCAACATCGCCCCATCCGTGGGAGAGCGAAAACTCGTCTGTGACGTAGCCGAGATTCGAGTGGTGGTTGCGAATAGCGTAGCGAAGAAAACCAGCTGCAAGCACGAGTTCAAGCTCCGGAGCCGCCTCGGCTGCTGAGGCCAAGCGGGACGAAAGGTCTTGAATAGCGGTCGAGTAGCGAGGCACCGGGTTGTCCGATGAATCCTCGGCGATCAAGGAAAAAACCGCGTCGGCGGCGGGAAGCGTTCCGTCCAGAGCTGCTTCGTTCATCATGAACGCAAGCAGCGCCGACTCATCCTCTACCGAGAGTTGCAGAGCGTTCACGATATCATCGATGTCGCCCGCGGCCGCCAAGGTCCCCACTCGTTCCTCAATTGCTGCCGCGTGAAGGTCCGCCAGCGCCAATCCCTCTCTGGTTGCGCCCAGCAAGGCTTCCACCAAGGCACGACCATCCGGTGTTAGGTGAGTGCCGTATACGAAGAGGTGTTCGTAGCCGCGCTCTGCGAAGAGCAAGGTCACGAGTTCTCGAATCGCGGGGTCTGTCTCGAAGTCGAGACGCCCCTCTTCGATCATCGCAGCGATAGACGGCGTGTGCGCGTTTCGTTCGGCAAGATCAACAGCCCGCGATGGCGCAGTGAGCGCAAACGTCCGAACGAAGTGCTCGACTTGATGGGCGTGGATCGTCGCCGCCAGTTCGGCGGAACGCTGTTCTGCCTCGGCGCCAGCGCCACAAGCGAGGAACGAGAGGGCGAGCAGGGCGATTATACAGGTGCGGATATTCACTTCAAAACCGTAGATCGCGGATCGCTCGTGGTCAAAGTCGAGTCGGTAATCATCCCAGATTCACGGCGGGGCCACGGTCGTCAAACGCGGTATGCGCGCTGCCTATTCGATCGCCGATCTCGATTCTTCCACGATGAACTCGCCCGTTGGAGCTAAGGAAAAGGCGAAACGATTCGCGTGCCCCGAAGCCACGTTGACCTCGAATCTCCCACGAGTCCGCCCCGTCTCCTCGCTTCGATGCTCCAGAGTTATGCGATAGTCGCCGCCTGGGTACTCCGCGTCGTCCAAGGGGAGTTCGAGCTGACGAGGGCCGGCGGAGCCGTGCCGAATCGGTTCAAGGAACACGGTCACTCCCTCGGATGGGACGACTTCGATGGAGAGGGTGGCCGGGCCCTCGATTATCGGTGGCAGGCCCATTACAAACTCAACCTGTCCGGCGGAGCCGTCGATTGTTCGGACAGATGGTTCGTGGTCTGGGGCAGTCGCGCGAATCACGTGAAACTCTGATGAACTGAGGTTCATCAACAGGCTCATTGTCCTCTCCTCACCATTGAAGGTGACGGTCGAGGCACGGGGGGTGGTCCGAAGCCGCGCTGTTGTCCACCGATTGGCCTGGCCGGCATCCCGGGTCATCTCCAGCACGACCTCGGCGACCGAGTTCACGCTAGTCCAAGCGACGGGGGCCGCGTACGCGACGCTATCCCGGAGCCCCTCGGCTTGCACAGTGATATGGGTCTCAACTCGGGCGAGGACGTCGACTGAGAGAGGAGCTATTCCAGCGGCCTCACCGTTGACCAGTACGTTTGCCGCTACTGGCTGCCCGGCGGTGTCGCGTGCAATGACGCGGATCCGTCCGTAACCCGCCTGTGGTGGGGAATCTGCGGTTCCACCGGACCCATCAGCGGATCCCCCGCCGGTGGCGTCAGCAGGTAGAACGAGCGGTAGAGGTGTCAGAGCCGCCGCAACCGCTTCGCCTGGAGTTGTTTCGACAAAGAGGGTGTCATGGCCGTCAAGATGCAGCGAGATAACGTTCGTTTCACCTTCTACCAGTTCAATCTCGGCAGGCGTTCTTAGTCCCGTCGCTGCTGAGTTGGCGACGATCGATGCGCCGGCGGGAGTCGACCGAATCTCGACAAGCGTGCGTCGTAGCGGTGTTGGTGGAACGTATTCTAGATCGACTGCGTCGATATTGGGCGAGACGTCGGCATCTGCGAGGTGGGTGGTACCGAGTCCGCCCGTCGCGGCCTTCACGATGATGAAGCCGATAACCGCCAAGCCGATCAACGCGAAGAAGCCGAGGAGCGCGCTGCTTCCTCGGTTGGCCTTCATGAACGGATCGGCTTCTGGATCTGGCAGCAATTCGTGGGCCGCAGACTTAATCTCTCCGTCTCTGGGGCGCTGGTGCAGGTTATCCTCAGGGCTGTCCATCTCGGGCTCCATCCGGTCAAAGTCGGGCGCGTATACTCGCCCATTATACACGGCGCCGGTTCGTTCCCTTAGCTCGTTGATCCGGTCTCGGAAGAGTGCCGACATCCACTCTCCGGCGTCGCAACAGCTCTGGCCCAATAACCACGCGTCGAGTGCATCTGCCAACTCGCTGGCGCGCTGGAATCGGTCGCTGGGCTGTCGTGCGAGCGCCTTCAGTACGATCGACTGGAGTTGCGGGTCGTATCCGGGACAGATCCCCGATGGAGGTTTCACCTCGGCTTCCGCGATCGCGGCCATCGTCGCGATGTTCGATGTCGTCTTGAAGAGCCGTCGCCCGACCGTGAACTCCCAGAGGAGGATCCCAAGCGAGAAGATATCGCTTCGGCGGTCGATCGCGAGCCCCTCCACCTGCTCTGGGCTCATATAGGCGAACTTGCCCTTGAGCTGCCCTTGCCGAACTCTCTGAAACTCTCGCTCGACGCGTGCGATGCCGAAATCGATCACCGAAATCGTGCCGTCGAAACCAACCATGATGTTGGGCGGTGAGACATCACGGTGGACGAGGCCGACCGCATTTCCCTTCACGCGGTACTCGTGAGCGAAATGAAGGCCGCGGGCAGCGTCAGCAATGATCCTCGCGATCAGAGTCGGTGGAAGGGGAACGTTCTGTTTGCGCGCCGCCTTCCCGATGTCTCGCAGATCCGCTCCCCAAACATACTCGAGCGCGAGGTAGAGTTCGCCGTCTACGTCACCGTCGTGAAGAGTTCGCACGATGTTGGGGTGGTTCAGCCTCTTCGCGATCGCTGCTTCGGCTCGAAACATCGCGCGGAGCTCAGCTTCTGAGGCAATTTCGGGCCGAATTCGTTTTAGAACGAATTCACGCCCGGGATCCGCACCGCGCAATCGTGCGAGGTGCGTAACTGCCATTCCACCCGCCGCTAGTGGGCAGACCAGCTCAAATTCGCCGAACATCGAGGTCATGCGGACGGTCTATCGCGCTCGGATCGGTACCGCAACGACCGACCGTGGCGGGGTCGTCAGCGCCCCCACTCCGTGATACACGGGCCGCGACCGTACTACTGGAGCACCGAATGGATCGTAACCTAGCATTAGAAATGGCCCGCGTGACCGAGGCAGCCGCCATCGCTGCAGCGCGGACGATGGGCCGTGGCGATAGCCATCTCAGCGACCAAGAAGCAGTGAACGCAATGCGTACGGCGTTCGGCGGGTTGGACATCAACGGGCGGATCGTCATTGGAGAGGGAGAGCGCGATGAGGCTCCGATGCTCTTCATCGGCGAACTCGTTGGGCGCCGCGCAGAGGGTGATCCGTTCCTCGATATCGCTTTGGATCCTCTAGAGGGCACTGGGCTCTGTGCCTACGGGCGTGCCGGTGCTCTTGCGGTCATGGCTGCGGCTCCAGCCGGGTGCTTTCTGCACGCTCCAGACATCTACATGGACAAGATTGCTGTAGGGCCGGCAGGCCGAGGCATCGTCGACATCAAGGCGACGCCCTCACAGAATCTGCACGCGCTGGCCAAGGCCAAGGGCGTTGAGATCCCAGACCTCACCGTGATCATCCTCGACCGGTCCCGCCACGAGGACATCATTAAAGAGGTGCGAGAGTGCGGCGCTCGGATCAAGCTGATTCAGGATGGCGACGTTCACGCCGCGATCGCGACCTGTAAGGACGAAACCGGTATCGACCTCCTCTTGGGAATCGGTGGGGCACCAGAGGGTGTGCTTGCGGCGGCGGCGTTGCAGTGCATCGGTGGTGACATGCAGGGACAACTCGTGTTCCGGAACGAGCGAGAGAAGGAGCGGGCGCGTCAGATGATGGAAACCGACGACATTCAGCGCGTCTTCCAACTCAGCGACCTCGCGCACGGAGACATCGTGTTCGCGGCGACGGGCGTGACAACCGGCGACATGCTTCCAGGCGTACGATTCACGCCAAGCGGATGCCATACCTACTCGCTCGTCATGCGGGCGAAGTCGGGCACCATCCGATCGATTCATGCCGAGCACCACTTCGATAGGAAGCCCAACTACTCTTCGCAGGGCTTGGTTCAAGAGCCGAACGCAGACTGAGTCAGACGCGCTAAGGTACCGTTACTATTGACAGCGAAGTTCGCTGCTCGGTACTAACTGCCTACTTATCCCCCTGCTGTACACGCCTGGTGCGAGGAGCTCGATGGCGGACCGAAAGAAGGGCATAACACCCTCGGGTGTGGCCCGGCGAAAGGGTCGAAAGGGCCTTCGACGGTCCAAGACCCTCGCTTCCCGTAGACTCTCTCGCGAGGAGATTCGCGAGGCGAATACACTTATCGCGGAACTTGGTGGCGATCGGCCATCGAGTCGGGACGAGTGTGTGAAGGGTCCCCGGCCATGCCCGTGGGCGAGTTGCAAGTTCCACCTCTATCTGGACGTCAATCCGGACACCGGCTCAATCAAGCTGAATTTCCCTGACCTTGAAGTCTGGGAGATGGCTGAGACGTGTGCGCTAGACGTCGCGGACAGGGGCGGGATCACGCTTGAGGAGGTGGGCGAGATTCTTAACCTCACCCGCGAGCGAATCCGGCAGGTCGAGGTCCATGGTCTCGGCAAACTGTCGGACGAGTACGCTGGGGTACTGGGCGACGACTAGTCGGCCAGGACCGCGAGGCAAATTTGGATGCTGTCTGTCGTTGCGCCGTAGGCAGGCGGCTCTGGCTCGTCGTCGTTGACACTGGGGCGTCGCTCGTAAAGAGGGGGCGATCAAATCCAACTAAAGGCGAGCCATGACCCTGCCCCGTAGAGCGCTTCTCTCCGTTTCGAACAAGATTGGCCTCGTGCCCTTCGCGCAGGGTTTGGCCGATCTTGGCTTCGAGCTGATCTCGACCGGCGGTACCTTTCGAGTATTGACCGACGCGGGCGTCCCGGTCCGCTATGTCACCGAGGTGACGGGCCACCCCGAGGTCTTTGGAGGACGCGTTAAGACGCTGCATCCGAAGGTACACGGCGGAATCTTGTTCAGACGCGACCTCGAGGAACACGTCGCCGAGGCAGAGGCTCAGGAGATCGCGCCAATCGACGTCGTCGCGTGCAATCTCTACCCGTTCCAGGAGACCATTACGAAGCCAGGGGTCAGCGAGGAGGACGCGATCGAGAACATCGATATCGGGGGCCCTGCCATGGTTCGCGCCGCGGCGAAGAACTTCGCCTCCGTCGCCGTTGTTACCTCCCCTGACGACTACCCGTCAGTTCTCGTGGCACTTCAAGCCGGTGAACTCGATCGCATCGCTCGTCGTGAGTTGGCGCTCAAAGCGTTTCGTCACACCGCCGAATATGACGCGGCAATTGCAACGTACCTCACCGGCAACGAAGTCTGCGCGCCATCGATCAATGAGCCTCTTCAGAAGGTGGCGGACCTTCGCTACGGTGAGAATCCCCATCAGTCCGCTGCGCTCTACCAAGCCGCAGGGTCACAGCCCCTTGGCGGTGCCCAGGTACTGCAGGGCAAGGCTCTCTCTTACAATAATATCGTTGATCTCGACGGTGCCGTGGCGGCAATGCTGGAGTTCCAGGACCCGACGGTGGTGGTGGTGAAACACACGAACCCCTGCGGAGTTGGCCGGGACGCAGATTCGATTGTGACCGCCTGGCAACGAGCGCTCGCCGGCGACCCGGTCTCGGCGTTCGGCGGAATTGTCGCTGCAAATCGTACCGTCGATGCCGAACTGGCCACCGAACTCAAAAAGATGTTTCTGGAAGTGGTGGCTGCACCGGAGTTCGAGCCGGCCGCGCGTGAAATCCTCGCGAAAAAGAAAAATCTTCGTCTCATCGAGCTGCCGCAAGACCTCGGCGATGCCAGGGTCTATCGCCACACGCTCTTCGGGATGCTGGCGCAGGACACAGACCCCAATATCGATCTACTGGACGAGGCGTGGAGTGTGGCGACGGACCGCGCTCCAACTCCCGACGAAGAACTCGCGCTTCGCTTCCTCTGGAGAGTCTCGAAGCACGTGAAGTCCAATGCGATCGTCATCGGGAACCACGAGCGGACACTCGGCGTCGGAGCAGGGCAAATGTCTCGTGTGGACGCCGTGCACCTAGCGGTGAAGAAGGCCACTGGGCCGCTCGGTGGCTCTGCCCTGGCCAGTGACGCCTTCTTCCCGTTCCGGGACGGAGTCGACGCCGCCGCAGAAGCAGGTGTGAAGGCGATCATCCAGCCCGGTGGATCAAAGCGCGATCAGGAAGTCATCGACGCGTGCGATGAGCACGGAATTACCATGGTCTTCACCGGCCACCGACACTTCAAGCACTAATGAACGTACTCGTGATTGGCGGCGGCGGCCGCGAACATGCCATAAGTTGGAAGTTAGCGGCCGAGGACAAAGTGTCCGAGGTCTTCGTGGCGCCGGGGAATGCTGGCACAGCGGCGGATCCGCGCCTGACGAATGTGTCCATCGAGATGGATGCACTCACCGAGTTCGTTGCTCGGGAGAAGATTGGCCTCGTTGTGTTCGGGCCGGAAGCACCACTCGTAGCTGGCCACGCAGACCGTTTGCGTAAGAACGGCACGCTGGTCGTCGGTCCGAACGCTGACGGCGCGCTCCTCGAGGGTTCAAAGGCCTTCTGCAAGGAGATTCTAGTAGCCGCTGGCGTGCCCACAGCCGCCTACGCAGAGGTGTCAACCGAAGAGGAGATTCACGCGTTCGTTGACTCCTTTAAGGGTGAGGCATTGGTGGTGAAGGCGGATGGACTCGCGGGCGGAAAGGGGGTCATCGTTTGCGATGGCGTCGAAGATGCGCGTGCCGCGGCGATTGCCATGTTGCGCGACAGGCCATTTGGAGACGCATCGGCTTCAATCGTACTCGAGGAGCGCCTGCGCGGAATTGAGACGAGCTACATTGTGCTCACGGATGGAGAGCGATTTGTCGCACTGCCAACCTCCCAGGATCACAAGAGATTGCTCGATGGAGACAACGGTCCCAACACTGGCGGTATGGGCGCCTATTCACCGGCGCCATTTGTAACGGCGGCAGTGGCGCGGGAGATCGAAGAGAAGGCGATTCGCCCCACGCTCCTCGAACTCAAGCGGCGCGGCATTGATTACCGAGGGTTCCTCTTCGCAGGCGTGATGCTGACCGAGAGCGGCCCGCAAATTCTTGAATACAACGTGCGGTTGGGTGACCCCGAGACCCAGGCACTAATGGCTGCGCTGGGTGACGGGTTCCTAGAGGCGCTCCTCGGCGCGGCCAGTGGTGATCTGCGGGTGACCGCATTCGAGGGCTGCCGGGCCGCTGCGACGATCGTCCTGGCTGCCGAAGGATATCCAAGGGCGCCTCAAAATGGCGCAACGATCGAGGGGCTCGAAGCTGACTTCGACGCCGGCGTCGTTGTTTTTCACGCTGGAACTCGGAACGCTGGCGACCGTGTGGTCGTTAACGGTGGCCGAGTTCTGGGAGTCACCGCGCGTTCGGAAGATCCGAAACGGGCCGTAGCTCTCGCCTACGAGGCAGCTGCTCAGATCTCATGGTCTGGCATGCAGCGCCGGAGTGACATCGGGAAGGCGCTGCTTGGTTAGCCGTTAACCCGACCCGGACCCGGACCCGGACGCGTCGGGTGGCGCCGAGTCGACGGAGGGTTCTTTCAGTTGGCGCCGTCGCAACGGCTAGCCGCCGAAGAGCCCTTTGAGCCACGCGATCAGCTTGCCGAGAAGCCCCTTGGGCTTGGGCACCGGAACTGGCATTCCCATGTCCGGCGTCGCTGGCACGTTGGAGGTCGCCGGTAGAGACGTGCTCGCGAGCATGTCGTCGAAGGCAGCTTCCCCTTCGGCCTTTGCGGCGGCGGCCTGAGCCGCGGCCTCGGCGAAGGAAGTGTTGCGCTCGTTTTCCGGCTCGTCGTGATGGGTCAGCACTGGTGCTGCTTCAGGCTTGGGCTCCTGAGGCACGGAGGGCTCAGGAGGAGGAGCGGGCGCAGCGGCCGTGTCCGGCACGAACACTCCCGAGACCTCGAACGTATTCCGAACCGCCGCCACATCGTCGAGATTGTCCGGGTCCACCGTTGGTGAGTCGAGAACTGGCTCGAGTTCGGCTCCCGCATCGCTAGGCGACACGGGAGAGGTGAGTTCGAGTTGTTCGAGGGCCGTGTTGGCCGCATCAACGGTGGGTCCTCCACCAAATGTGGGTCCGCCAATAGCAGTGACGTGAGCGGGTGCCGGGGGCTCAGGTGCTGCCATCGCTCCACCGTTCATCGGCTCGCCTTCAAGCGAAGATGCGACGTCGCCGCTAATTCCCTCGATGTCGGGCAATGGCTTCTGCCCGGCAGGTTCATCCTCGCTGCCTCCGAAGACGTTGGCGGCCGGCGTTGCGACAAAGCCGCCTAGTCCGGTGCTCTCTCCGTCGGTATCTGCCGAGTCGACGCTCGCAAAGGAGCCGGAGAAGATCGAACTAAAGGTCTCTTCGAGCGCATCGGCGATCGCTCCAATCTCAGAAGCGGCGAGATGTTCTCCCGTCGACTGGTCGGTTAGCCCTTGATGACTGCCAGACTCGGCGACGCTCTCGCTCGCCGACGTGCGGGCCTCCTTCTTGTGATTGAGAATTCGATGCATCAGTTCCTTCGACGCGGCGTCGAGCTTACTGAATCGAATCACCATCCCGACGGGGCTGCCGCTCGAGTTCTTGCGCACCTCTTCCACCTGTCCTTCACCCCGGAGAACAGTGTCTCCCGAGGCGATCTGGATGTGGAGGGAGACTGCTGTACCGACGGGCTCCGGATTGCGCGTAGGCAAGAGCAGACCGCCGCTAAAATAATAGATGCCCCAGCCGTGGATGTACTCATCAACGGTCGAGAACTTAGAAAGTCGGGCTTTTATCGCCTTCATCAACGACGAGGAAGCAAGGAGGATTCGGAGGGGTCAGTATGCATAGCCCAGCGAAAATACAAAACTTTGGAACTGGTCTGTCGCCTTACTATCATCACGGTCTTCATTTCGGTCCGGGCGATAGGTGGTCGAATACCTGTCATATGCCACAACAGCTTCGCCGTAGATTCCGATGCTTGAGCGGTAGAGAAGGCCGCCCTCAGCAGCGAGTCCGATCGACGACGCGGTCTTACCAAACGGCTCGACCGTGCTGCCGAGATCGACGGCCGGTCGGAACCCGAAGTCGAGAAGCATCGAGAGTCCGGAAGGTCCGACGGCGACGTTCACGCCGGCGCCAATGTCAACGCTGCGGTAGAACGAATTCCGATAGAGCTGGTTGTACCCGAGCCCGACCTCGACCGTATGGAGTGCAAGCTCCGGAATCACCGTAACGCTCTCGCTCACCTTCCATTCGTAGAAGAACGCAAAGCGAGTGACGTCATGACGGGTGGGGACGTCGAATTCGAACGTCTCGTCGCCTACTTCATAGGCGGCGACGGTGTTCAGAACGTGTTTCGTCGTTGTGAGGCCCAGTCCGATGCCGGCTGCCGGCGAGTCAAGAGCGAAGATCGCTACTGGGAAGACAGCAATATCAAGCGAGAGCCCTGGATAGTAGGGCGCGTCGAACAGGACCTCGCTAGGGCCCGTCAAATCGAAGGTGCGGCTCGTGAACCGGGCTGCGAGATCGACACGAAAGATGTCGTGCTCTACCGCGGACTCTGTGGTCTCTATATCGTACTGGGCACTGGCGCTTGCAGTGACGAGCAGGGGCAGCGCAGCTGCCGTGATCATGCGTAACAACTTAGAACTCATCGAAATCGAAGTTCTCGTCGCGTCCACCGTCGCCCTGATAGGTCGGCTCCCAACTGCCGCCGCCGCCCTTGGCGCCGCCGATACCGGAGACTTTAAGGGCAAAATCGTCAGGGCTTGAAGTCTGGCTGAGCGCTTCATCGTAGGAGATAGTGCCAGCGTTCAGGTGGTGGAGCAGTGATTGGTCGAAGGACTGCATGCCGTAGGTGTCGTAACCATCCTCGATCGCTTCACGAATCTCGCGGAAGCGTTTCTCATCTCCGATCAACTCACGGATTCGCGCAGTCGAGATCATGATCTCGACTGCCGGGATTCGTCCGCCGTCAACGGTTGGAACGAGGCGCTGAGAGACGACGCCGCGAAGAAGTGAAGAGAGCAGCAGCCGGATTTGATTCTGCTGATGGGGAGGAAAGGCGTTGACCAGCCGAGTGACGGTCTCTGTACAGTCGGTCGTGTGAAGGGTGGCCAATACGAGGTGACCCGTTTCTGCTGCCTTCAGGCCGATCTCGATCGTCAACCGATCGCGCATTTCGCCGACGAGAATGACGTCAGGGTCCTGGCGCAGCGCCGCCCGCAGAGCGGCCTCGAATCCCTCACAGTCCGTTCCAACTTCTCGCTGGTTGATTACGGAACGCTTGTCCCGAATGAGGAATTCAATCGGGTCCTCGATCGTCAGGATATGATCCGAGCGAGTCGTATTGATGTGCTCAATGATGGCGGCGAGGCTCGTCGACTTACCGGATCCGGTAGTCCCCGTAACAAGTACAAGTCCTCGCCGGTTGTCGGCGATCTTCTTTACGACTTCGGGCAAGCCGAGCGCATCGATAGTCTGAATTTTGTACGGGATGACTCGGAGGACCATTCCAACGGCGTTTCGTTGTTGGAAGACGTTCACGCGAAAGCGGCCGACTCCGGGGACGCCGTAGGCGAAGTCACAGTCGTGCTTCTGCTTAAAGGTCGCCGCCTGGCCCGGCGTCATCATATTGAGCGCAGCCTTCGCGATTTCCTCAGGCGTCAGTCGAGCGGCGTCCCTGAGAGGGAGTAGTTGGCCATTGACGCGAAACATCGGCGGAAGGCCTGCCTTGATGTGGATATCGCTCGCACCGCCCTTGATGGCGACCTGTAGGACTTTGTTTAGATCGAACGCCATTCGCCTAAATAGGTGGGGATCCAGCCTATTAGGTTACCACGCGTCGCTCACGAACGTAAGCAGAGCGCGACCGAAACGGACGCACTCTGCGGAATCTCAGGAAGCCTGAGGCGTACTACTTCGCCTGAAGCTAAGCGCCCTTAACTTCAGCCACCGGGAGCAGCTGCGGAAGCTCGAAGTGAGTGCGGATCAATGCCTCAATTCGGTTGGACATTGCCGGATTCTCGGTCAGTGTGTTTTTGGCGTTCTCTTTGCCCTGGCCGAGTCGCTCACCGTCCATCGAGTACCAGGAGCCGGCCTTGTCGACGATCCCGAGATCTACGCCGAGGTCGATCAGATCGCCCTCCAGCGAGATGCCCTTACCGTACATGATGTCGAACTCTGCCTCGCGAAATGGAGCGGCAAGCTTGTTCTTGACCACCTTCACTCGCGTTCGGTTTCCGACCACCTCGGTCCCTGTTTTCAGCCCTTGAATTCGGCGGATGTCCAGGCGCATCGAAGCATAGAACTTCAACGCATTTCCGCCACTTGTGGTCTCGGGAGAACCATAGGTGACACCAATCTTCAGGCGGATCTGGTTGATGAAGATCAGACACGTGTTCGACTTCGACAACGCGCCAGTCAGCTTACGGAGCGCCTGGCTCATCAGCCGCGCCTGGAGGCCGACGTGCGAGTCACCCATCTCGCCTTCAAGCTCCGCGCGTGGCGTGAGCGCTGCGACCGAGTCGATGACGATGAGATCCACGGCACCGGAGCGCACGAGCATGTCCGCGATCTCAAGGGCCTGCTCACCAGTATCCGGCTGGCTCACCAGCAGTTCCTCGATCTTCACACCCAATGCGCGAGCGTAGCCGACATCGAGCGCGTGTTCGGCGTCAATAAACGCTGCCACTCCGCCCTGGGCCTGGCACTGAGCGATCGCATGCAAAGTCAGAGTAGTTTTACCCGACGCTTCTGGACCGTAAATCTCGACTACGCGGCCTTTCGGATAACCCCCGACTCCAACCGCGATGTCGAGGCTGATCGAGCCTGTCGGAATGGTCTCGAGTCCCTCGATAAGAGACGTCCCATCCCCCAGTCGCATGATCGCGCCTTTGCCGAATTGCTTCTGGACGTTCTTGATCGTGAGTTCGAGCGCTTTGCTTTTATCGGACATGATTTCGTTCCTGGTTACCTGAATGCGTGTTCAGTATCACGCGGCAATTTGGATGGCCAGTCCTTTATCGCGGTTGATAACAGCCCGGCTGTCCCCCTCGTTATCGGCCAGCCCTGCGTTACGGTGCGTCTGCGCCGAAAGTAAATCGCTTGCTCTGGCGCTCTCGTGCGCGGCCCCCGACCAGTTCGGTGGTCACTAAAACGGCACTATCTGCCGTAGTCACTCCGAAGTCGGTCTCCGAGTACGGGCGGACCACGCCCGAGAGCGTTGGCCGGTACTGAAGCGTCCGAAGTCGGCCAAGTTGCACCATAGGTGTCCACTCGGTCTCCTCTGGGGAAACACCGGCCGCGGCGAGCTCCGGCTCCAGGGCAGCACGCAGCTGACGGATCGCATCGGCTCCGTGGTCGACCTGAACCGCTACGAACTGAGCTCGTTCTGATGAGGGAAGAAACTCGGTCGACTTCAACGAGAACTCGATAGGCGCGGTTGCGGCGACGATCGACTTCGTGATGCCGGAGAGCCAACCCGCTTGTTCGGGGCGGAGGTCGAATCCGCGAATGACAAGACGCAGTTGCTCTCCCCGTCGCCAGGTGACGTCACCTCCCAAGTGGTGCAGGGGATCCGAGAGATCTTCCTGAAGCAGGACCAACCGTTCACAGACGGAGATGGACGGCTCTAGGGCGAGGAATGCTCTCATTCGATGCGGTTGGACCAGTCGACGCCGGCGACGGAATCTAAGCCCAATTCACCGCTAGTTAGCACGTGAATGAGACCCAGTTGGGCGGTAGCGACGACCTGTCGCTTGAAGGACGCCCGGCTACGGCCAGCAAAGGTCGCTCTGACTACCACGCTCATTGAGTGTCCGGCCACTCCAATGAACACACGGCCAACCGGCTTGTCGTCCGATCCTCCGTCGGGGCCAGCGATGCCTGTAACCGAGACAGCCACATCGGCGCCGGACTTCCGCAGCGCTCCTTGGGCCATTTCAAGAGCCACCTCGGCGCTGACAGCGCCATACAACTCGAGTGTCTCAGGCTGGACGCCAACCGAGGCGGTCTTCGCTTCGTTCGCGTACGTCACCCACCCGCCCCAATAATAGCTCGACGAGCCAGCGACATCAGTGATCGAAGACCCAATAAGTCCTCCCGTGCATGATTCGACGGTTGCTATCGTTGCGCGCTCAGCTCGGGCGACGATGCCCAGGGCCTCTGCCATCGAGTCGGCGCGCCTGGGCACAAGCCACGGAGTCACGGCCGATGTGCACTCCAAGCTGAACCGCTCGACTGCGCTCGGGTCAGGGCCTCGGATTCCCACTCGAACGTAAGGCGGCTCGGCTTTGTAGGTAATATCTACCCCAGAAGGCGGGGCGAGGGCTTCTAGTCGCTCCGCGATGTCGCTCTCGCCGATACCGAAGAGATGGAGCGTGTGACGCGTCAGAGCCTCTGCGTCGATGACGATGTGATGGAGGTACTCCTCGAGGAGGCTGCGGAACTCTGAGGGCACCCCTGGCAGGCTGAGGACCTTCGAATCTTGTACGTCGGTGAGAAAAGCGTCGGCTGTTCCACAATCTGATTCGAGGACTATCGCCGTCTCCGGGAGGACCGCCTGACGCGCGTTGGTCTCGTTCCATTCCCGGTTCCGGGCGCGGTACTTCGACTTGAGGCGCGCCAAGGTCTCGATGTCCTGTCTTACGGGGACGCCAGCGGCAGCAGCGATGGCGTGGCGAGTGCGATCGTCGAGCGTCGGCCCGAGACCGCCGCTAGTGATCACTGCGGGATACACAGCCGAGAGTTCCCCGAGGGCCTGTTCGATGACGCTTGGTACGTCGTCGACGATCCGCACTTCTGCCAGCGCAATCCCACGTTCGGCGAGGAGACCGCCGAGATAATGTGCGTTGCGATCCGCGGTTCGCCCGTCGAGAAGTTCGTCGCCGATGCAGAGCATCGCGATCGAGGAAGATCCTGTTTTAGCGCTGGTTGACGTTGACACTGTCAAAATCCATGTGATAGGAGCCCGCGTCCCACCGAAGGCCGCTTACTCAGCGCCTCTAAGTTCGGAGAACGGAATTGGCTAATCATCAATCAGCACTTAAGCGAATTCGTCAGACAGAGCGTCGGACGGCCCGCAATCGTATCATCCGCAGCACGATGCGGACTCACATCAAGAAGGTCCGCACGCTTGCGGCTGAAGGCGATAAAGCTGCAGCAGCAGCAGCACTCGCCCAAGCGATCGTCAAGATCGATAAGGCGTGTACCAAGGGTGTGATTCATAGGAACCAGGCGAGCCGGCGGGTTTCGCGGCTCACGGTATTGGTTAACGGTCTCTAAGACCCTTTGACCTGATCGGTGTGCAGACGGTGCCCCATATAGGGCGCCATCTCGCGTTTTTGATCAAGATTCGCAGCGGACTCGCTGAGCTCTACCGCGCTCGCCATCTCATCGGCTCTACTGCGCTCGCCATCTCATCGGCTCTGCCGCGCTCGCCATCTCATCGGCTCTGCCGCGCTCGCCATCCGATCCGGCCCTACCGCGCTCGCCATCCGATCCGGCCCTACCGCGCTCGCCATCCAATCCGGCTCTACCGCGCTCGCTATCAAGCCCCGCGGCGTGGCACTCGAACATCACCGTATTCGACCGTCGGCTAGGCTCCGCAGATTCGAATGAAGAGTCGTTCCACGAGGATCTCTCGAGGTAATCGGGACGACTTTAGGGCAAGGTCTGTCTCGGCGATCGCCCTGAGAATCGCGCGCAAGCGTGCCTCGGAGAAAGCACGAGACGCCTGCGTGATGGCGCCGACTCGAAATGGGGGGCAGCCAATGTGGGCCGCGAGTTCTCGATCGCGTAGGCCTTGGTTCGCGCCATCTTTAGCCAGCAGGAGCTGGCGAAACTGGCGTGCGATCATGGCGAGAGAGCCGATCGGAGATTCTCCCTGCTCCAGCATCCTGTGAAAGCATCCTGTCGACTCAGCGAAGCGTCGCGCCGCGAGATGGTCCGCAAGTTCGAAGACACTGCGGACTCTCGTGTCCGGGACGACCGCTTGGGTATCGGCCAGCGTCGCAGCGTTCTCATCGCCAACGTAAATTTGCAGCCGTTCCAGGGCCATGTCGAGCGGGCCGAGCGCTGTTCCTAAGGCCTCGACTAGGTAGGAGGCTGAGTCTTGGCCGATTCCGAGTCCGCGCCGCTTCGCCTGACGCTGAGTCCATTGCACGGCGTCGCGTTCGTAGAGCGAGTCAAACTCGATGGCGACGACCCCCTTCGCCTTGAGCAATCGCTTGATCTGCTTCTGGCGTCCATCCAGTTTCACCGCTTCGAGAATGAGGACGGTGAAGTCCGCTGGGTCCTCGGCGTAGTTCGCTAGTGCCTCGACCTCAGCCGCCTTCATTTGGCCAGCGCCCTTGAGAATCACCAGCCGTCGGTCCGAGAACATCGGGACCTGATTGGCCGCGCCGGCGACGTCACCGCCGGAAGTCTCCGAGCCGTGGTACGAGGCAAAATTGAAGTCGTCGCGGCCCGAGGGGAAGACGGAAGTCGTCACCCGCTTGATGGCCTGATCGACGAGGAATCGTTCGGGCCCGTAGAAGAGGAAGATCGGGGAGAACGCCCCTTCCTTCGCGAGTCTCCGGAAGAACTCGCGAGCCGTTTCCGCTTTGTTTCTACGTGTCGCCATTACTCAACCGCTCTAAGCCGATAGGCGGCCATGCGACAAGCCGCCTGCACGCCCTCGACGAGTGCCGAGCGCCGCTCGCTCGATGTCACACTGGCGGGGACCTCGTGAGTGACCGTCGACCTCAACTGCTCTCCCTGACAATCGGCCTGGATATCAATCTGAATCCGGATCCTTGAGGGCGCGATGCCGTCGAAGCTGGCCGCCGCACGCCCCATGTCCCTTGCATCCACAATGGCTTCGACATCGCATGGGAGCGCCGAAGAGATCGAACTGGGGAGGACACGCTGCAGGGACTGATGGGCGACAACGAGGATGTCGGTTGCATAGCCGCCCATGGGTTCCACTACGAGATTGTGCTGGGGCCCGCCGCAGCCAATGAGGGCAACGAATAACATCGCGATCCTAGTCAATGTCTGACCCCTCGTCGTTGCTCGGTTCACGGTCCGTAGGGTTCCACAGGCGGCTTTCACGGGGCTGTTCCGAGTCAGGTGTCTCTGTGTCGGACAGCTCGTGCGCTTCCACTTTGTTGCGCTTCTTCTCGAGACGCGGGGGTTCGAGTGGACTTGCAAACCGCCGCACGGAATCGTTCGCGATGGGCGACTCATCGGCTATGATCGGTTCATCGGCGCTGGCCGGTTCATCGGCGATGGCCGGTTCGTCGGCGATGGCCGGTTCGTCGGCGATGGCCGATGGTTGGGAGTGGGTGGATTCGCCGACATCGTCCAGTTGGTCTGCATCAATCGGCGTCTCGCCAACGGGGCCGACTGACAGCTGACCCGTCCGCGACTTGCGTGCCTCGTCGGCCTCGTCGGCCTCATCGGCTCCCTCGGCCTCGTCGACTTGTGAGAACGCTGAAAGAACGGCTTCGAACGCCTCTTCATCATCGAACGTGGACATCGACATGATACCTGAAGCGCTCGCCTTCACGATCTTCTTCATCTCCGTGGGGGTTGCTTCGCGGGAGCTGAGGCCGAGGAAGAACGCATGGAGCGTCAGCAGGACCCCGGAGATGATGTTGAGCGTGATGGGTACAAATAGCTCGGGTCGAGTAGGTCGCGGTAGCGCACCGCTCTCCGACCAAACCACCCAGGCGCTGGCGTCATCTGCGTGGAGGACTGAGAGCACTGCATAGAACGAAAGAGCGATAAAGAGTGAGGTGTATTTCCAAACGAACGATCCTGCGCGCCACGCGATAACGTAGGCCTGGACGAAGAAAGCGGTGCAGATGTAGAGGCCAATTGTGAACGGCATAAGATCTGGCCGATGGTCCCTGCCGACTGCGATGGCGACCCCAACCGAGATGAGCAGAAGTAGTGTCACAGGCGCGACGATCCACTTCGCCCGCACGCGGCCTCGCTTTCGCAGCAGGAATGCTGTCGCCGTCTCTATGGTGTTATCGCTCATCTCTCGTGAGGGTTGTCGACCGGTAGCAACTCGTCAAACGGGTGGTTACCGGTTAGCGTGAGAGCCGCTCTTGAACCGCTGGCCTGTGTCTGACGCTTACCTTCTTTCGTTCTTCGTTTGCTCAGCACTCCTCTGGGGCGCGCTCTGGGGAAGTTTTCTCAATGTCGTGATCTGGCGCTTGCCGCGCGGAGAGAGCTTATCGCATCCGTCGAGTCGGTGTCCGAAGTGCGCGACGCCGATCAAGTGGTACGACAACATTCCCGTGCTGAGCTGGATCATTCTCCAAGCCAAATGCCGGGCATGCAAAGCTCCGATTTCATCTAGGTACCCGGGCGTCGAACTCTTGATCGCGGTGCTGTCGGGAGCGATTATGTACCACGTCGCGGGCGGTCGCCTGGACGCAGCGGCCTTCATAGACGGCGACTCGACCGTCGTCGCGCAAGTGCTGATGGTCTTCGTCCTGCACTTCTACTTCGTGCTCTTCCTTGTCGCGATCGCGTTCATCGATCTGGATCTGACGATCATTCCGCACAAGCTGTCGATTCCATTGATATTTTGGGGATTGCTGACGGGGTGGCTTTTGCCGGAGGACGGCGTCTGGGCCACCTACTTCCCTTACGTTGATCCGATCTCCAGCGTCATTGGGTTTACGGCAGGCTTTGGGATGCTCTTCGCTGTATTCGGCGGCTACAAGTTGGTTCGGGGGATTGATGGCGGCGGTGGCGGTGACCTTTGGCTACTCGGCGCGATCGGGGCGAACCTTGGTTGGATGTCTCTCTTCTTTGTCCTGATGGCGTCCTCCATCCAAGGCCTGATCGCAGCACTCGCCTCGTCCGTGCTCGCGCGACGCGCGGGGAATGAGCCGGGCGTTGGGGAAGGGCTCCTGATTCAGGGTGCGCACAAGGAAGAATATTGGGAAGATCATCCGGTGCTCGGCCGGGCTGATACCGAGACTCAGCCAGACGAGAGCACGGACACCGACGTGGGTCCTGTGACCGACGCGGCAGAGCCGGAGGACGACGACTTCATGAAGCTTGCCGTGCCGTTCGGCCCCTTCCTGGCGCTGGCAGCCATCGAATACATCTTCGTCGGGCATTGGCTTATGGACCGGCTGATGCCGGGGATCCTTCCGTAGTGCGTCTTGGGCTGCGCTGGCAGATCTTGGTCAGCCTTGTCACGATCATGGTCGCGACGGTGCTGCTGGTGTCCCTTGCCACTGTCGGGCTCACGGGGCGGACTATGGAAGCTCAAGAGCGCCGCACGGCCGAGCGCTTGGCGCGCATTGCCGTGTCGACGATGGGGTCTGCGTTGCGGACGGACCTCGAACTCTCTGATGACTATCACCGCGAGAACCTGCAGCGCCTATGTGAGCTTTTTTCGGGCCAGTTTGACGGCACCCGCGTTAGCGTCATGGCCGAGACGGAGCCGGGTGGGGCAATGCGAGTGGCGGCATCATACCCGTTGGAGCCCGCCGAAATACCGAACGAGATCGAGGTACTCGTCGCGCGTGCGAGTGGCCGACTTCTCAGTGGTATCACGACCTCTGCCGGAGTCCGACAGGTTGATGTATATGCGCCGATTCGTCTTCAGGAGCGCACAGTCGCTGTGCTTCGGTTGCAGTATCCGCTGACGGAAGTTCAGCAAACTGTAGCGGCGGCGCAGCAGCTGATCTTGCTCTATATGGCGCTGGACGCACTCCTGATTATCGTGCTCGGACTCTTCATCTCCACACGATTCATCGTACGCCCGGTGGAAGCGATCTCGGCGGCGACTGAGCGTGTCGCAAGCGGTGACCTTGAGACATCGATTGTAGCGGACGCGTCCAACGAGCTGGGAGACCTTGCACGAAACTTCGAGCGAATGGTCATCAGGCTGCGGGAGAACCGAGACGCTCTCAATCGTCAGGTGAGCGAACTGGCGGATTCCAAGGCGGCGCTCGAACGCACCCAGGATGAACTCGTTCGTTCGGAGAAACTAGCGACCGTCGGGGGACTCGCAGCCGGAATCGCTCATGAAATCGGAAACCCCCTGGCCGCCGTCATTGGGTTGCTGGAGTTTGTCCAAGACCGCGACGGGATGGCGGCAAGTGACGTTGACGATCTGCTCGGCCGAGTGGATCGAGAGGTTGAGCGGATCAGCAACATCATCAATGACCTCCTCGACTACGCAAGGGTCGGGAATGACGTTCAGAGCCCGTTCGACGTGCGTCACCCGCTGGAGACAGCGATCCAACTCTGCACTCATCATCCCAAAACACGATCTCTCGGGGTGACTCTGACCAACGAAGGCTCAGCGATCGTTGTGGGCTCGGAGAGTCGATTGGTACAAGTCGTACTCAACCTCCTGCTCAACGCGGGGGACGCATGCCCGGGCGGGGAGGTACGCGTGAGTTTCAAGGCGGAGTGCCGCGACGCCGGCTTTGGCGTTCGGATCTCGGTCATAGACGACGGGCCCGGGATTTCAGAGGTTGCCCTGGGTCAGCTCTTCGAACCGTTCTTCACAACCAAGGGACCTGGGAAAGGTACGGGTCTGGGACTGGCTATGTCGCAGCGCATTGTCGAACAGATGCGCGGTGAGATCTGGGCAGAGAACGTCTCGCAGGGCGCAGCGTTCTACGTCTGGTTGCCGGCACCACCCGCGAACGAACTCGCTTAGAGGCGGAGTCTCTCGGACGGAGGGTCTAGCTGCGCTGCGATCTTAGACTACCGCTCGCTAGATTCCGTCAGGGAAGTACTCTTTGATCTTGTAGAGCAGAGCGCGGTGGGAGAGCTCCAGGTGTTTGGCGGCGGCCGTCCGGTTGCCACCGGTGTGTTCCAGAGCTCTCCGAATAAGCAGCACCTCGATCGCCCGGGTGGCTTTCTTGATTGAGAGTTCCTCCGAATCGAAGATCGCTCGAAGACCGTCGCGGCTGTCCCGGATCGAGCTGGGCAATGCCTCAAC
>JBLHWZ010000070.1:0-20995 GCA_047629415.1 Bradymonadia bacterium
GCGATCCGATCGTCGTCCGAGCCGAGTTCTCGATACAGCGCGATCAGCCGATCAGCAGAGGCCATGAAGCGGCCGGGGCTTCGTAGACTAAGGCCACGCTCTGAGCTGGTCGTAGACATAGCGACGTACCAGCCGCGATCGACTTCGCCGAGCACGTCTCTGTCGGGCACGAAGAGGCCGTCGAGGAAGATCTCGGCGAAACCGTCGTCCCCATCGAGCCGCTCGACCGGACGGACTTCGACGCCCTCGTCCTTCAATGAGAAGAGGAAGTAGGTCAGTCCCTTGTGCCTGCTCAGCTGGGGATCGGTACGAAAAAGCCCGTACGCCATGTCGCAGAACGCCGCTCGCGTGGACCAGGTCTTCTGCCCATAGAGCCGCCAGCCACCGCGCTCGTCGTCTCGTTCCGCATAGCCGCGGACGGACGCCAGATCGCTACCAGAATTGGGTTCAGACCACGCCTGCGCCCAGTTCTGTTCCCCCGACGCCATCGACCTTAAGAAACGCGACTTTTGGTCTTCTGTACCGCACTCGAAGAGCGCCGGTGCCAGCAGGAAAATTCCATTCTGAGTGACCCGCGGCGGCGCTCCAGAACGGTAGTACTCTTCCTCAAAGATCAGCCACTCGACCAGCGACGCGCCGCGTCCACCATACTCTTTCGGCCAGGAGACCGCGGCCCAACCAGCATCAAAAAGAGCTCGTTCCCACTTGAGGCACTCTAGGAAGCCCTCAGCGGTGTCGCCGGACTCGAGGTCCGTCGGGGCGTTCGCGCTAAGCCACGCCCGACACTCGGCACGGAAGAGCTCTTCGGACTCTGTAAATTCAAGGTTCACTAGAACACGTTCTAGTGCCTGACATAGGCCGCGGCAAGCGCCCCGCAACGCCTACGATTCTGCATGCCGATGCGGCGGTCCTTAGGCGGCGAAACGAGGAGGCGCGAACGGCCCCTCGACCGCGCAGCTGCAGCCCCATCCTGGATCGAAGCTGCACCAAACCCCATCGTCGTTCTGATCCTCGCAGCAGTCTGCGTCATCATCCTCAGAGCAGGACTCCGGGCATAAATCATCCTTAATCTCGCTGCAGATCGTCGCGTCTGGTTCAGAGTCTGGGATGGAAGTGTCGGGCAGAACCACGTCGGGAGCGGTGTCCGTCGGAGCGGTGTCAGCCGGAGCGGTATCCGTCGGAGCGGTGTCCGTCGTGCCCGTATCCTCGATGGGAGGCTCGACGGGCGATGTACCGCAGGCGGCCAGTGAAAGACTGCCAAACGTGACGGCACGGGTAGCGCGAAGGGCTCGGCTGCGTGGTGAAGTGTTCAAAGCTAAACTCATGCGTGACTCGGTATGATCACGCTATAACAGTGCACAACATGAGCCAAGTTGCGAAGACGCAGTGCTTATCGGGCCTGCACGCGGTTGGGCTCCACTGCGATCCGCCGGTTTCTGACACTCGTTCATTGCGACTGCTCAGAAATCTGAGCAGTCACCGCACGCAGAACTGCGGCTGGAGCCAACTCTACGCCACAGCTCTAGTCTATTCGCGGTGCAGCCTCGCGCCGTACGCTAACCCCCACAGCGACCGAACTCGGACCGCTCGCTAGAGAAGCGTCTCACAGACGATCTGAGGAATGAGCACCGTCGACGCGCCTTGCGAGAGTGCGATGCAGTTGATGGTGTAGTCTTCACCGATATCGCCGCCGCAGCGGTAGCGGTACTCCACGAGGCCCGTTGAATCTGTGAGGGTCGACACGTCGCCGACCGAATCGGACTCAGCGAAGTTTCCGCTCGGGTCGCCACTTTCGTCACGGCACTGCATGATCACGATGGTGCCCTGGGGAGCGGGAGCGCCTCCGTTTGCGGAGTCGGAAACTCCGATCGTGATATTTGCGCCCTCGCTGCCGTCAGCGGGCAACGTTCGGTCGGACGCGCTGATCTCAACGACCCACTCTGGAGTGGCGTCGTCTGCACAGCTGACGATCGCGGCGAGAGCGAGGGGGACGAACAAGAACTTCTTCATTGGCAATTCGCGGGTTTGGCTCAGCGCGGACGGTAGTTCGAGCGCCGCCGTGAGTCAAAGTGCCAGCGCGAGTAGCATCCCAGCCATGGTGCGATACTCGTCGATCTGCGCCGCCGGCGAGCTGCCCCCCGACTCTGATCCCGTATGCGAGTAGAGCCCGGTCTTGTAGGCGCGCACCGGATGCTCCGGTGGGCAGGCCTCCAGAATCGACTCGACTTGCGTGTGCGGAATCACATCATCGCTTCTGCCGTGAATCACGTGCAAGGGGATCCGGATTTCGCTTATAAACTGCACCGGGTCCAAATGTTCCCAATCCCCGACGGCGAGCGCCTCCATCAACCGTTCGACGCCTCCGTCGCGGGCACCACAGCCCATGAGAAAGTAGTCCTGCACTTCGTCGGGGAGTCTGTCCGCTAGGCCCTTCGCGACCGGGACAAAGTTCTCGCGGAGCTTCATCTCGGGCCGGCCCCATGTTTGGCGGCAGAACTCGCGCCAAGCGGGTCTCAACTGCGCAACGTGCGGCGCCATCTCCTCGACTTGGTCGCATAGATTGAGCGCCACCACAGGCCGATTCAGTGGGTCCGGGTGCTCGACACCTGAGCGTACATCGCCACAGAGCGCGAACCGGACTGCCGGCGCCCACACCCCATAGCCCCCAAACGTGACAAGAGCCGAGAACTGCTCCGCATGTTCGCGCGACGCGATGTAGAAGGCGGGCAGTGAGCCAAACGAGATACTGAAGAGCAACGCCGGACGTCTGTCGGGGCGGTGCTCCGAAGCCAGCGCCGCTTGCACGAACTCATCCGCGTCCGAGAACACGGCTTCTGTGGGTCGCAACCGCAGGTAGTCAGGTAAAAACGGGACGACGACCGCGCGGCCAGTGCCAGCCATCACACGCGCGAACCGATCCAACCGGACGTCGTCCGGACCGTCGAAATGCACGCCGGGCATGATGAAAACCATGCCCTTCGCTTTCGGTGGAACGAACCACCTCATCTTGAGCCCGCTCGCGAGCTCTTCGTCTGCGACCGTAATGCCAGACGGCGCCGAGGACTCATCAGCCCAAGGGCCCAGGTACCGCGCGAGTCGAGCGGCGCGCAAGAGACGCACTAGCGGCTATGCTTCTGCTTGCCGCCGGGCACTCGCCCGGACGCGCAGGAGCGGTATGACACGACGGTATTCGATATCGAGTTCGTCGATGTAGTCGCGCACGCGGGTCACACCGGTCGACCGAGTCTCGTCCGCTAGCTGGTCGCAGATTCTCTCCATCCCAACGATCCCGAGGGTGGCGCAGCTTCGACGGAGTCGATCCGCCGTCATCCGAACCAAGCTTGGATCGCGCTCATCGAGTCCGAGTTCGAACGCATCGAAGGCGCCGTTGGCCTTTGCAGCGAACGTGTCCACCATGCGATGAACGAGGTCGGTCTGGTCCGATACCCGCTGAATTCGCTCGAGGCGCTCGATGACATCGAGGTCCAATCCGCGGCCTCGCGACGGCTCCGCGGGTGTCGCAAGAGCTTCCGGTGTGATCGGAGGTGCTTCAAGGCCGTGCTGTCCGAGGCGATCAACGATCATCGCGAGTTGCTCGCCATCTACTGGCTTATGAATCAGCTCGTTCACGCCGACGGCTAGGCACCGCGCGTGCTCATCGGGACTCGACTGTGCGCTCACTGCAATGAGCGGAATGTAGGGGCCGTCGCCCTCTTTTGACCGAATCCGTGCCGCGGTCTCGAACCCGTTCATCTCTGGCATGTTGGTGTCGAGAACGACCGCCGCGTACTTGCGCCGTTCCAGGGCTTCCAGCGCCGTCCGCCCGCTCGCGACCGCGTCGACGACAAATCCGTAGATCGAGAGCTGACCGGTCATCGACCATCGAGCCATCGCGTCATCGTCGACTACGAGAACACGCTGTTCGGCGACGAGGGGATCGGTTCCAATGTCTGCTGCCCGTGTCGTGTTTCCTGCCAAGCGACCGCCTCCTTGCGAGCTCTCGACGACCGGTGTCGTACCGGTCGTTCGCCGCACAAGTCGGACAGGCTCAGGTTCGAAGACCGGGGCAGCCGGGTAGAACTCTTCAGGCTCCAGGTAGTCGATGTCGGTGTCGGTAAGCCGCAGAGTTTGGGACTCGTCGAGCCCAAGCGTTTCAGCAATCGGGGCGACCGCGCTCGCGATGCTCCAGTCTTGCGTCGCCTCAAGGTCGCGGCGAGTCTCTAACTCTTGCGCGAATCGTCGGCTTGCTAGCTCAGCCGGAGACTCGTGGAAGTCCTGATCGGACCACTGCGACATCGGCTTCACCGGGATCGTATCCTCGTCCTCGTAAACAGGTGCTTGGACCCGTGCGAACGAAGCAGGTAGTCGCGCTACTGGCAGTTCCCACTCACTGTCCGCAGGCTCGCGCACCGGCACCCACTCCGAAGTCGGCGAATCATCGAGGTCGTCGAAGTCATCGTTGGCGGAGAGGGACACAGGGATCGATTTAGTCTGCGTGAGCGACCAAGCCTCGACCTCGTTCTCGACGGCGTCCCAGTCAGCGCTCGCCTCCAACTCCTCCGTTTCGGACCGAGCCACAGGCGCGTAAATCGTATAGCGCAAGCCGTCCTCGGCTCGCACACTGATTGCCAACCTGCCTCCAAGTCCGCGGGCCATCGCCGCGGCAGCGCGGAGGCCAATTGAGTCGTTGGAAGGGTGCGAGTTCACGTGACGGTCGCCGCGAACTTCCATCGCGAGCGCCACGTCGGCGCGCTGCACTTCTCCGGAAACTGTGACAAAGAGCGCATCTCCGTCGACGTGCTGGCCGGCAATACCGATCAGGTGTGCGAGCGCACGCAGTATCTTCGGCCCATCGCCCGTGAGCGTGTCGGGCACGTCGTCACGGATCAGAATCGAGACGGTCAGGCGCTCAGGCGACTGGGCAAGGTCGCGCGCCTGGTGAACCAAGTTCCGCAGGCGGAAGCGATCTACCAGCATGCTGTAGCCAGGCATCGACGGTTGAACCACATCGACGAGCCGCCGGGACTCGCGCGCGACTCGAGCCACTCGAGCCTGCAGTTCCGGCGACGCGCTGGAGCTCGCATTCGCCGCGCCCTGAGCGCTGCGGTCCAGATCTTGCGTCAGCCTCGCGACCAAATCGGTCTCGAGCCCGCCTTGCTCCGGCCGGTGTCGCTTGAGACGGTCCAATTCGTCATCCGTTCGGATTCCGAGATTCACGACCTCCTCAAGGGCAGCCGACCAACGCGTGTTGGCAATCAAAACCGCGACCCCGAGCCCAATCAAGAGCAGCCCGCCATCGATCGAATTCAAACGCCAAATCGCGTCCGGCGCCAGACCCGTCACCGGATCTGCCTGCACGAATGTCAGCAACACTCGAATGCCTACCAAGGCCGAAAAGACGACCGCTAGAAGGGTGACGGTCTCCTTAAACGTGGAGCGGAGCTGGGCGAGGACTGGCCGAAGCTGATCGAGAAACATTCGATATCGCAAGTAAGGACATATCGAGCAGCAACATAACAGCCCTTATCCCAGCTACAAACACTTTCTACCACAATGTACGACAGTGTAATCCAAACCCCTTAAATCAGCAGTCAGATGCTGTACTGGACGGCATCGTCAGACCCAAACCCGGGACCCTTCTTTGGCGCGAAATCAGCGGCCCAACTCCCAGCGCATTCCGTTTCTCACCCTGCGAAAACCAGCCGACTCAAACATCCGAACCGACGCCCCATTGCCTTCGGAAACATCGGTATAAAGAGCGCTGGCGCCCTCGTCTCGCATCCAGGCTCCAAGCGCCCCAATCAATGCTGCAGCCACCCCTGCGCGTCGTGCTTTCTCCGCGACATAGACGTTGTTCAGGTAGCCCGAGACGATGGGCAGATGCAGGGGCTGCTCGACCGGTCGGCGCAAAAACGCGAGTTTCTTCTGCGCCGGGACCCCCTTCGAGAAGAGCATACCGTCAACAAATCCAACCACTTCGCCTTGCTGCACCGCCACGAAGGTGGAGCGGTGCTTGTCGCCAAGCCGGCGACGGAAATAGACGAAGGGGTCAAAGGCGGGATTGCGCTGTGCTTCTGCCTTGTAGCCGGCCTGGTCTTCGCAAAACGAAGTATGGAGCCGAGCGAGGCTCGGCACGTCCGCTGCGGTCGCCCCTCGAATGTCCGCGACCGGCGCTCGCGGCTCTTCGCGCGCTTCCGCCAAGCAAGCATGCTCAAGAGACTCCAGTCCGCTGAGGGTGACGAGCGGCGTCGACATCGACTCGAAATGCGTCAGCAGCTTCGGGCGCAGTTCGCGGTTTACGCGGTCGATGGTCTCGAACATGCGCCGGTGAAGGTCACGAAGGTCGCAGTTGGGCCGTCCACCGAAGCGTCCGAGCCCCAACTCTGCGTCGATCTGGCGCCGCGAGGCCAACCAGTTGTGCACCCAAAGGGGGTGGTCCACGAACACGACGACGTCGGCCCGATCGAATCGAGCGACGAGGTCGCTCCACGGGCCGAACCCGTCGATGACCCACTCTGCGCTCGATGCCCACTCTGCGAGAATCGGGAGGTCCTCGACTGGAGCCCCGTCAGGCGCAAATTGTACAGCGTCGACCTCGTGCCATTGCAACCCACGGTTGCCGGCGACTTTGGCGGCGAGGGTCGACTTCCCTCCTCCGCCGTTGCCTACGATGGCGATCCGTCTCGCTGAGGCCGGAATCGACACGTCTATCCGACGCCGATCAACTCGACATCAAAGACGAGGGTCGCGTTTGGGGGGATCACCCCGCCAGCACCGCGGGCGCCGTAGCCCATTTCGGGTGGCACCGTGAGCTTTCGTTTTCCGCCGACCTTCATCCCGACCACACCTTCGTCCCACCCTTTGATCACACGTCCAGCGCCGAGCTGGAACTTGAAGTTACCAGGTCGGTTGCGCGATGAATCAAACTCGGTGCCGTCCGTGAGCCAGCCCGTGTAATGCACGGCCACTGCACGACCCGTGGTGGCCTCAGGGCCAGTTCCAACTTCTAGTTCTTCAATTTTCAGCTCAGACATCTCTTCTCTCGCTTTGGGGTTCGCGCGGACGCTGACACGGCGCGACTCGCGGTGCAAGAGAGCGCGGCGAGACCCTTCAGCATCGCCCCGACTGTCGGTGATTGTGTAAATCGTTCCCGCGACTTGCCCCCTGGCACCCGGTCCGGCAAACTCAGGCGCACCTTCTGACACGCTGATGTATGCCCAACTTGGACCTTGATGAACTGCTAGCCGAACACGGCTCGTGGGACGACGTTGCGACTGCCCTCGCGGCGAACGCAAGCGAAGGAAGCGACGATCAGGCGAGCGCCTTGCGGGCCCTAGTGGAACTCGAGCGTACCCATCGAGGTGACCTCCCCGCGGCGGCGGAAGCGCTTGAGTCACTCATCGAGTTACAGGACGATAACTTGGACCTGCTCGGAGAGCTGGCCGAACTCTACCGTGAGGCTGAGGATTTCGAGTCCGAGGCAGCCGTGCTGCTCGATCACGCCGCGGCCATCCCCGACGAAGCCGCTAGGGGCGAAGTTCTGCGGGCTGCCGTGAAGGTTTACG
The DNA here is from genome assembly GCA_047629415.1 of Bradymonadia bacterium. Classification (GTDB taxonomy): domain Bacteria; phylum Myxococcota_A; class Bradymonadia; order REDH01; family REDH01; genus CBDUJZ01. Next base: position 7,566 of record JBLHWZ010000070.1, read on the forward strand.
CGAACGACCTGAACAACGCCGAAGGGGCCGATCTAGTCCTCCAGAAGGTCCTATCGGACGATCCTCTCGACCAGGCCAACTGGCAACTCGCGGCGCAGCTGGGTTCTGCGCCGGAGAGGGCGCCGGCGGTCATTGAGGTCCTCACGGGCCACGTCAACCTGGTGACGGAAAAGTTCGGAGAGGACTCCCTTGTTCCGCTGCTCGTCATTGTCGCCGAACTCTACCGTTCGACCGGCTCGCTAGACTTGGCCGACGCGTTTCTGACTCGCGCCAGCCTGATCGACGAGGAGAATGAAGGCGTCATGACGTCACTCGCGGCCGTTCAACGGGACGGCGAGGACTGGGAGGCGTTGGTCGAGACGCTGAGCAAACATGCTGGCCACACCTTGGTTCAAGCGACAGAGGTCGAGCTGCGGCGAGAGCTCGGGCTCCTTCAGTTCGAACGACTCGGCAATCCAGAAGCCGCGATTGAGGAGTACGGGAAGGCATTTGAACTCGGGAGTAGTCCAGACGACGCCGCGACACTTCACGCCCTCTACGACGCAACGGGACGTACCCAAGAGCTCGTCGAGTTGCTGCGTGCTCAAGCGGCGGCCGCCGACGATGCCGATCGCGCAGCAATTCTGCTGCAGATCGCGGCGATTCATGCCGGCCCTCTGCAAGACAGCGCCGGGGCGATCGCAGCCTACCGCGATGTACTTGAATCCGACCCAACCAACGACGACGCGGCCACCGGCCTCGCCGATGCGTTTGAGGGCGCCGGCGAGTGGGGCGCACTCGCTGATCATCTCTATCACTGGGCGGAGCGTGCCGACGTCGAGGGGATGATCGCGGTTCTCACTCGACGCGCCGTCGTGCAGCAGACGCAGTTGGCGGACCCCGGCGCTGCCATGGTGAGCTATGAGACGGTGCGCGACCTAGATGACACCGCCGAGGGAGTGCTGAGCGCCCTTGTTCGCCTTTACGTGGCGGCGGAGCGGTGGAGCGAAGCGATCACCTCGCACATGCGTCTCGCAGAGCTCGCATCCAGCACAGAGAACTGGGCGGAGCATCTCGTCGAAGCTGCGTTGCTCTACCGTAAGACAGGCGATGTCGAAGAGGCCGCGGCTACCTACGTGCTCGTGCTCCAGCACCTGCCAGCACATGCAGCCGCGCTCAGCGAACTCGAGTCACTGCAGACAGAAGCCGGCGATGTTGAGGGTGCCATCCAGTCGCTCAAACAACGCGTCGAGTTGGAGACCGATCCCAGCGGAGCCGAAGAACTCCGCCTGCGCCTCGCACAACTTGAGCTAGAAGTTCGACCGGTAGACGCTGTTGCGACTGCACAAGCGGCCCTCGATGCAAATCCTCAGAGTGAACCCGCGCGCAAGCTGCTCGGTCTCGCGTTGGAGAGCGCTGAGCGCTGGAGTGACTTTGCGGATTGGCTGACGGACGAGTGCGAACGCGAGTTCGACCTATCGGCGCGTGCAGCGCTTCTCGCTCGTGTTGGCGAGGTCCTGCATCGTCATCTCGACAACCTGCAGGGTGGATATGAGTCGTATCGGCAGGCGATCGAACTCGACCCAGACAACCTCGTCGCGGCTACGCCGCTGGCGCAATCGTACTTGGACGCCGAGGATTGGGTGCGCGCACGCCCGCTGCTTGAGACCCTCTGGGCGGCGTCCGAAAAAGGCTCCGAAGAGTGGCTCACCGCGACTCTCAACCTCGCCGCGACCTACGAGTTCTTGGAACTCGGTGACCGCGCGATAGTTGTATACGAGTCTACGTTGCCCTTCGCGCCCGATCGCGTGGCGACGCTAAGTGCGCTCGGTCGACTGCACACCGCTTCCGGCGACTCAGCGAAGGCTGAACAGTCCTACGCACATCTGATCGAATTCGCCGCGGAACTCGAAGACACAGACCGAGTCGAGGTGTTTTTCCGTGCCGGAAACGCCGCGGCCGCCCTGGGACTCGCAGAACTCGCGGTGGAGCGCTTCCGCAGCGCCCTGGCAATCAACGAAGTTCACGAGCCCTCGCTGAAGGCGCTCGCGGCACTTGAGTCCGAGGACGCGGACCCGCAAGCAAGGCTAGAGGCTAAAGAGACGCTGCTTCAGATCACCGAAGACCCAGCGCTCCGGTTCAAGCTCCTGCTCGAAATCGGAGACTCATACCGCGCGCTCGACGCCTCGGCTGGTGCCGTTGAAGCCTACAACGCTGCGCTAGAGCTGGAGAAGGACTCGAAGGTCGTCCTGCACAAACTCCTCACAGTCTACAGCGAGACCGAGCTTTGGGAGCCGGCGGCGCAGACGCTGATGCGACTGGCGCGAATGGAGGCTTCGGAGCCCAAGAAGGTGAAGCTCCTCTTCACGATCGGCGCCATCTATCGCGACCAACTTCGGGACCCTGAACGCGCTGGCAACGTCTTCGACAACCTGCTCGATGAGGACCCAGGGCGCGTCGAAGCCTTCGCTGCGCTGGAGTCGCTCTATCTCGAACTGCAGGACTGGGACTCCCTCGAGAAAGCGCTTCGGAAGCAACTCGGACGAGTCCTGGACAAGCCCGGCTTCGATGACATGCGGTTCAACGTCGCAAAGAAGCTGGCGGCGCTCTACCGAGACGCGCTCGAACGGCCAGACGACGCGGTTGCCGCATTCCAGGTCGCCGGTAAAATGCGACCGAATGACGTCGACGTCCTAGAAGCGATTGCGGCGATCTATCCCAAGTCCGGGAAGAGCGACGACACGCTGATCGACCAGCACCGTGCGCTGGTTAACCTTAGCCCAGAGAGAGAAGACAGCTACCACCTACTCTTCAGCGCGTTCGAGCGAGAGCGCCGCTTCGATGAGGCTTGGACCGCAACGTCGATCCTCGCCGTGCTTGGAAATCGCGAGAAGAAGCCCACCGCCTTTTACCACGAGCACCGACCTCAATCTGTGCCGCTAGCGCGCCGCGGTCTTACACGGGCTGAGTGGCGATTGCTGCAGCACCCCGATCTATCGATTGAGGCAACTCGCCTTCTGAGCGTGATCGGAGCGACCCTTCGTCGGGTCTACTCACACGACCTGAAGGACTGGGGAGTTCATCGACGCAAGGACGCCATCGACATCACGGCGCCCTCCCCCGTCGTCAACCTGTTTCACTACAGCGCACAGGTGCTGGGGGTCGCGATGCCCTCGATCTATGAGTGGAAGACCGGGGCTGGCTTCCAAAACGGAAACACTGAGCCACGCGCTGTTCTATTCGGTGCCGGCGTTGTGTCTGTGGCCGCTGACCGGTCGGTCGTCTTCCGGGTTGCCCGGACGATGTGTCTAATGCGAAACGAGTTCTACCTTGCGGCGGCCCTCTCGAAGACCACCTTGGTGCCACTCGTTCAAGCCTGTATCTCGCTCTTCAGCGGCGGCGCGCCGGCTGCGTGGCGCAACGACACCGTCGAGGGATGGATGCGCGCGATCGGGGAGGAGCCGCCGGAGCTGCTCCAGACGCTCGGCGAGGCGGTCGCGGCGTACGTAGCGACCGGGGTTTCGCTCAACCTGGATGCGTGGCCCCGCGCCGTCGAGCTCACCGCCCACCGGGTGGCGCTGCTGCTATGCGGCGATCTGCCTCGAGCAGCAAAGGGTGCAAACGAGGTCATGCGTCCGATCTCGGATCTCGGCGGTCGAGAACGCGTCATCGATATGGTTCGTTTCGCTGCTAGTGAAGACTACGCCTGCCTCCGCGGCGAGCTCGGCTTGGGCATCGGTCAACAGTAGAAGGACCCTGCGGGGTGGGCCGAACGGCGCTCGCAAGCGGAGCGGGTTCCGGCTGCTTGCGGCCCGGCGACGCCCGTTGCATTGTCGTTGATTCCCTCGACCAGGAATCGTCATGCCTCGCTGGGCCAAACGACTACGTAAATTCGGACAAGGGGCGCAGAACGCGCTCGAAATCATGCGCGGGGGCCGATTCAGCGCTCCGTACCTAGCTGACTACGAAGTAGCCGACGAGACCGAGCACTCGCGGCTGCGCCATTATGCACCGCAGCCGATGGTGACCTCGCCCTTTGGGCCGTTGCTTCTCGTGCCGCCGCTTATGGTGACCAGTGATGTGTATGATATCTCGCCCGAGCTGAGCTCGGTCACGTGGCTCCGCGCGCGCGGCGTGGATGTCTGGCTCGTCGACTACGGGTCGCCTGAGTCCGAAGAAGGCGGCATGGAACGCACGCTGGACGATCACGTTCTGGCGGTGGATCGAGCGATCGACGTGATTCGCAGGGAGACCGGGAAAGACGTTCACGTCGGCGGCTACTCGCAAGGTGGCATGTTCGTTTATCAGACGGCTGCATACCGAGAATGCCGAGGAATCGCCTCGCTGATCACCTTCGGCTCTCCCGTCGACATTCACCGTAACCTACCGGCGGTACGAGATGACGTCGCCGGCAGAATTATCAAGGGAGCCAAGAGCGCTGTTTCGAAGCCTCTTGAGCAAATCGAAGGACTTCCAGGCTTTCTGACATCAACGGGATTCAAGGTCCTCAGCGCAAAGAAGGAGTTCCAACAGGTCGTCGAGCTCTTCACCATTCTCCACGACAAAGAGGCGCTCGGAAAACGAGAGAAACGACGCCGTTTTCTGGGCGGCGAGGGGTTTGTCGCTTGGCCCGGCCCCGCGCTACGAACCTTCGTCGACGAGTTCATCGTCAACAACCGGATGGCGGATGGCGGGTTCATCATCAACGGAAAAACCGTCACGCTCGCCTCCATCAACGTGCCGATTCTCTGCGTCATCGGAGAGCGGGATGAGATCGCGAGACCAGCATCCGTCCTGGCGATTCACACGGCGGCACCCAACGCCGCAATCCGTGAGCTGACTGTTCCTGCGGGGCACTTTGGAATCGTCGTGGGGAGCCGCTCTCTAGCGATCACCTGGCCAACGGTGCGCGAGTGGGTCAACTGGGTAAATGATCGAGGCGACCTACCGGTCCATCTCGCAGAAACCGACCCAGCTCATCTCGCGGAGGTAGACCAGGACGAGGCGCTGGAGGATCTCGATGTTGGCGCGGATCTCTTCTACGATCTCGCGACCGACATGGTCGAGGGAATGTGGAACCGCATCGGCGACGCTTCTCAGAATATCGGTGAGACGATCGACGTGCTGCGCTGGCAGATCCCTCGAATCGCCAAGCTGAAGCGCCTGAGCGCAGACTCCCAGGTTTCGCTCGGCCAAGCGCTAGCCGAGCAGGCTGCGGCGATTCCAGAGGCGACATTCTTCCTCTGGAAGGGACGAGCGTTCACCTACGCGCAAGCCGACGAACGGGTCACTAACGTCGCCAAAGGCCTCTGGATGATGGGAGTTCGGCCCGGACAACGTGTGGCAGTCGTCATGGCGAACCGGCCTACGATGCTATCGCTCGTTGCGGCATGCTCCCGAATCCGAGTCGTCGCAGCGATGGTTAACCCCGAGGCACGAGGAGCTGCGCTGTCACAAGCGATTGAGGCGGCGAAGCCGGACTGGGTTATCACCGATCCAGATCACGTAGACACGGTCTTGACCGCTCACGACGGTGAAACGCATGTGCTGGGCGGCGGGACCGAACGACACCTCCCGGAAGGTGCTGTCGACATGGAGGCGATCGAGGTGACGAGCTTCCAGTTCGCCGACTCAGTGCCGCTCAACGCGGGACTCGGCGGCGACCTCGCGATGCTGATCTTCACATCTGGCACCACTGGCATGCCCAAGCCCGCCCGGATCACAAACCGGCGCTGGGCACTCGCGGCGCTTGGAACGGCAGCGGGCTGCCGGTTGACGTCGAACGACACCGTTTATTGTGCCCTGCCCTTGCATCACTCCACGGGCCTTCTCGTGGCCGTGGGTGGCGCGCTGGTCGGAGGGTCACGACTCGCACTTGCGCCGAAGTTCTCGACGACGGCGTTCTGGGAGGACGTTCGGCGGTACGGAGCGACGACCGTCTTCTATGTCGGCGAGATGTGTCGCTACCTTGTGAACGCGCCCGAGGCGCCTGGAGAGAGGGACAATCCTGTACGGGTGTTCGCGGGAAATGGCATGCGAGCGGACGTCTGGAAACGTGTCATGGAGCGCTTCCAGCCCGAGCGTATCGTCGAGTTCTACGGCTCAACCGAAGGCAACGTCATTCTCGCTAACTTGACGGGTAGCCCCATCGGCTCCGTCGGGCGGCCACTCCCCGGCACTGCAGACCTTGCCATCGTTCGGTACGACGCGGCGACGGCAGCTCCGACGCTCTCGCTAAAGGGCCGGTGTGAGCGAGCTGACGTGGGCGAGCCGGGACTGGTTCTCGGGCGAATCGTAGAAGATGATCCGCTGGCAGAGTTCGACGGGTACGTGGACGCCCGTCAAACCGAGCGCAAGATCCTGCGGGATGTCTTTGAAGACGGCGATAAGTGGTTCAACACTGGCGACTTGCTCACGCGCGACGCGAACGGAGACTGGTGGTTCGCGGACCGAATCGGCGACACATTCCGGTACAAAGGCGAAAACGTATCCACCGAGATGGTCCGCGAGGTCATCTCGGCGAGCGGACTTGTCGACTGGGCTGTCGTCTATGGCGTTAGCGTAGAGGGCGAAGAGGGCCGCTCAGGAATGGCAGCTCTCAAGCTGAGCGCTGACGTCGACTTCGACGGGCCCACGTTCTTCGAACACCTCGCGTCGAATCTCACGCCGTCGTCGTTGCCTCGCTGGATCAAGCTGACCGACGAGGTGGAGGTGACTTCGAGTTTCAAGATTCGCAGCTCAGGGCTCGCCGAACAGGGAGTGAGCGGACCCAACCTCTACGTCTTGGATCCCGAGGTCAGAGACTACCTACTGGTCGAGTAAGGGCCCCGAGTTAGTCCAGCGACTCAAAGATCAGCAGCTCGAGCCCGATGAAGCCGCCTGCGGGCGTGACACCATCGGCGTATATGTACGCCTGTTCTCCAGCGCCAAGGTCGAGTTGCAGGACCGACGAATCGCCCACGACGCAGGCAATCTCCTCGCCCGTCCCGTCACACGCACTCCGCGCGTAGAGCGCGAACTCGGCGGGAAGATCTCCGCCGAAGGTCTCTTGAGCCGTGACGCTAAACGTCCCTGTTCGAGGAGCACGGAAGAGGAAGACCGACTCCGAATTGATGGCGCTCTGCGGCGAGCATGTGCCGGTGGCTCCAGACGCGCTGGGGAACGACGCGACCACAGACCAGGACCCGTAGAACATAAAGGAGCGAGAGAGCACCGGAACCCCATCCGAGCACTCGGCGCACGGCGCACACTCACCACCGCAGTCGAGCGCCGATTCAGTGCTCGCTCCACCCTCAAGTTCGATGCCGATCCTGACGACCTCCCCTTCCGAATCCACGAGAGGGTCCACCACGAGAAAGACACGCTCCGCCGCTGTCAGCTCGAGTTCGAGTTCGGCCGCCCCTGCCCCGCTAGTCGATTCGCAAACGAGCGAAGTGGTCGGGTCACACTGGTAGCCCAGCGCGTAGATCACCGCCTCCGGGCCCGCGATCGTCGATACGATGTAGATCCCGTCGGCAGGAGCGGTGAACTCGAAGGCCACCTCGCGGCCGAGCGCCGATCCGCATCCAGCAGGCGTGTCCAGAGCGGAGCCCAGTCCAGTTATCGTTGCGTCCCCAGCCCAACTGTCCGGCGAATCTGAGCCGACGAATCCAACGCCGACTCCCTCCGCGCAGAGGGGCAGGCAATACTCATCCAAGCCGCAGTCTCCGCCACAGTCGGTCGAAAGTTCCGTTCCTCCCAACACTCCGTCGTCGCATCGCGGCGTGGTGCAGAATCCTGTGCATGCCAGTCCATCGGCACAGTCCGCCACGCCACGACACCGTTCATCGAGCTCACAGCGGAGGTCGCACTCGGAGCCGCCGCAGTCCACGTCAGTCTCGACACCGTTCTCGATCTCGTCTTCGCAGCTAGCGACGGAGCAAAATCCAGTCTCACAGGCCCCGGTGGTGCAGTCGGTATTTGTGAGGCATGCGCCGGCCACGCAGGGTTGACAGCTCAGCCCGCCGCAGTCGACGTCGGTCTCCGCTCCGTCGCGAATATCGTTCCTGCAACTTGGCCAGCCACCGCAGGTCCCGTCGACGCACGATCCAGTGAAGCAGTCAGACCCCGCCCGACAGCCGCGCCCTGGATTGCAAAGTTGGCAGACCGAGCCGCCGCAATCGATGTCGGACTCCTGACCGTTGGTTAACAGATCGTCGCATCGGGGCAGCACTGCGCAAACTCCGGTGAAGCAAGACCCGCTTGTGCAATCAATGTCTGAATCGCATGTCTCACCGACTCCGCAACCACGGCAAGGGCCGCCGCAGTCGACGTCTGATTCGCTTTGATTCCGCCTGCTGTCGGTGCAGGTTCCCGCCCGGCAGATGCTTCCCGAACAGAGCAGCGAGGCACAATCCGAATTCGTGGCGCAGCCGCCCAGATCGGCGCAGGCTAGACAGACGCCGCCGCAGTCCACGTCCGTTTCTCGAGCCCCTCGTGCGCCATCGGTGCATGTGGCTAGGGAGCACTGACCGGCGGTGCAGAGACCGGAATCACAGTCACCGTTCACGTCACAAATACCGCCCGCGCTGCAGTCGGCACATGTGCCGCCACAATCGAAGTCCGTCTCGTCTCCGTTTCGCAGTCCATCCGAGCACGTCGCCACTTCGCAGACCCCCGAGCCACAGACGGTCGAAGCGCAGTCCGAGCCTACCTCACAGCGATGGCCTCCCTCACAGGGAACACAGTCAGCGCCGCCACAATCGATATCAGTTTCGTCACCGTTGCTAAGCGCGTCCCGGCAATCGGAAATCGTGCAACGGGCGTTGGTACAGACGTGACTCGTGCAGTCTCCATTTGCCTCGCACACGAGCCCATTCAGACATCCGGGGCAGTCAGGGCCACCGCAATCCGTATCTGTCTCGGTTCCGTTGATAGCCCCGTCCGAGCAACTCGACGCTTGGCAGGTACCGTCCGCACAGACCCCGCTTACGCAGTCCAACTCAGCTGTACAGACGCCGCCCGCTCTGCACCGGAGGCAATCAAGGCCTCCGCAATCGACGTCAGATTCGAGACCGTTCGCGACGAGGTCACGACAAGTTCCGGACTGGCAGATTCGGTTCTGACAGATTCCAGACTCGCAGTCTGGCCCCTGTCGACATCGGCGTTCGTCCGGGCAAAGTCCGCACTCGCCACCGCAGTCCACATCAACTTCGTCCCCATTGTAAACTCCGTCCAGACAGGTTGGGTCGGGCTCCTGGCAGATGGCGGTGTCCCCGGTGTCGTTGCACACCATGTCATCCAGCCCGCAGTTCACATCGAGAGGCGTATAGTCACAGTCGCCGGTGTCTAACTGGCAGAGTCCGATGGACTCGAAGGTTAGGAGCATCTGCGCGAGGCACGTCGCAGACGGAGGAGAATCGCAGACGACGCGGTCACAAGGTGGGAGACAGCGCCCGCCATCGCACCCCGCGATGCACTCGGTTGCGGTTGGCTGGAACAGGCATTGTCCCTCCACGCAGGTGCCCGGAGCCGTGAACGAATACATCTGAGCCTCAACGCACTCGGACGCGGGCGCGATGAAGCAATCGTTCTCACACGTCGCCTCAGTCTCTTCCTCTCCTCCGCATGCAACAAGGCCGAGAATGGTGAGCGCTAGGATCGAGAGTGAGAGTTTCCGCATGGATATCTTCTGCCGGGGACCGGCTAGCGGCGTTTTTCCCGGCCAAAGGAGACTGTTCGGAGGCCGAACGAGCGCGCGCAGTAACTTCGTGTGATGGGTCGAGTATCACGCCGGCTGGCTAGGTTTTGTGGCGGAGAATTCTTCGATTCTCAGCCGCGAAACTTCGACTTCCAGGGATGTCAGCGAATGACCAAACCGACGGCGGTCACTGCAAGCAGGCACAGTACCCCCAAACGAAAATAGCGGCCATTCAATTTTGTGTGTAACCAACTTCCACATAAAATCGCCAGAAAACAGACCGGTACTAAGGAGGCGGCAAGAATCGCCGCCTCAGAGTCGAGTTCTCGGCGCCAAAGAAACCCCCCGACCAAGCCTAGATTGAACACCGACCAGACCGCGCAGAGCGTGGCCCGCAGCGCGGATTTCTCCAACCGAGCCTTGGCCAACGCGAACACAAGAGGCGGCCCTCCCGTCGCGTAGATACCATGGACGATTCCTGCGCCCATCAGCCAGGCCCAAGAGACACGACCCTGCTCTTCGTCATCCTCTCCACGCCCAAAACGGTACAGCTCGAAGAGACTTACGCTGATCACGAAGAGTCCGAACATCCGACGCAGCAGAGGCCCCTCCACGTAGCCGGACACCCCAAATCCTACCAACGTGCCGAACCCCATGAACGGGAAAATGCTCTGCAGGAGAACCGACCGATCAATCTCGCTCCAGCTCCGAATCACAAAGTATAGATTGAGCAGCATTGAGAGCAGAACAAGCGCAGGACGAATTTCCTCCAGTGGGAAGAACCACGCGCCCAGAGACAGCGCCGTGATCATGCTGGCGAATCCAGTGACCGAGTGAATCGTGAACGCGATGAATACGATCACGCTCAACACTATGAAATCTCCGCTCAATTCCGCTCGCCGCGCGCACGAAATGTGAGCGCGAGGTAGGCAAGCGAGCGAGAGAATGACTGCCCGGCCCCCTCGGTCTCATGCAGCGCCTGACGATAGAGCGTCCAGCCAGCCTCGAAGAAGAGTTGGTCAGCGGCGATCGGGTGCTCAACAACAAAGGAGATGCGATTGCGCGACTCCTCGTCGATGTTCGTTGTGGCGTCTTGGGCCCTGCGCGGGTCGAATGAAGACCGAGCAATTCGTGCGCTGACCCGAATCAAGAGTTCACCGAACGGAATTCCGGTGAGCGAGGGCTCGACGAGGTGGCGCGCATAGCCCTTGGTCGCCGAGTTCGAGCGATTCCACTGATACAAGTACTCGGCTCCGAGGGACCAGCTGCCGTGCGACCAGCGGACGCTAGTTCCCACGGACTGTCCCCGGTCGACCCTTCTCTCTCCCTCAACGGATACTAGCCCGTTGGCCGTCGTGATCCGTTCACGGTCGCTCCGATAATGACGCACTCCAAGATCGTAGAACCCGCTCAACGAGACGTTCGGATGCGCCCGGTAGTCAACCGACGTCGAACCACCTGGCCCATACCAGCTAAAGGCCCCATTCGGCTTGAAGGCAAACGTGCGCGCATCCGCGCGCAGCGACCAACCTACGTCGCCCATCTGCAGCGAGTGCACCGCGCCGCCACGCAGGCTGCTGTAGTCCTGATTCACAGCGCATGCGGTCGTGCTGTCAGGCGCACAATCTCGGGCTCGCTCAAGGCGATTTCGGCCGGACACGGAAAGCCCCATAGCCGACCTTCGCGCGACCGGACCTCGAAGGTCAGACGAGAGCGAGAGCGAGAGCGAGTCCTCGGTGGCTGCTTGGTAGTAGAGTCGGCCCAGAGCCCTCGAGTCGATCGACAGAGAGCCATCACCGACGTCCGAAGTGTGATCGACCGCCGCGACCAGCCGAGCTGCAGCTGCTGCCTCGGACCCTTCTCCGGTGAGTCGGATAGGGTTCGTATCAAGCTCCTGACCGACCTTGAGTGTCAGGTCGGTCTGCGCTGACGACGGCGCGGCAAACAGGAGCGCGGTGATGATCAGCACGTAGCGCATGGCCCCATCGTTTCCCAGAACGGGTGCACAAGCAAATGCGTCAGAGACCTTCCAGCACGCGAGCGCGCTCGAGCAGTCGCTCACGCTCGGCTCGAACTGCCTCGAGTTCGGCACTCAGCGCCTCTTCTCGATCGGACAGAACGTCGACGTTCGATCGGCTGCGACTGCGGTTACGGCCTGGTGAATCGATGCGCGCAGGCTCCTCACCAACTGTCTGTACGAGAACACTCGACGCTTCAGATGGCTCCGACTCCAACGGGCTCGCGCCGAAGTCGACGAGTGCATCCCCTCCGGCCAAAGGGCCGCCGTCCTGACCAGACTCCGGAGGCCCATCGAAATCCGGAGCAGCTGCGTCGTCGCTCGACTCCGGCGCGCCAGAGGGCGAGTCTGCGTCGAAGCCGCCCTCGTCTCGATTCGCCGTCGGCTCTTCGGCCGCCTCTCCGAAATCATCCTGCCCCGCCCCGTCCGTTGTCGGAGACGCCATAGGAGTTCCGCCTCGCTCCGACGACTCTCCGCGGCTGCCGAGCCGGCGGGAACCGTCATCCTCGAGAAGGTCTTCAATGGAAGAGAACTCACTCTCCGTCCTCAGGACGCGCGCGCTCGCTTGAGCATCTTCGAGTCGCTCACGCACTTCCTCGAGCTCACGCTCGAGTCGTGCCTCGTGATCGAAGAGCTCGTCGGTCGCCGCGTAGATTTCGTCAGGCGAGTCCGTTGCGAGCGCCGTGATCGCCTCGATCGGCACCGGCGAATACTCGGGCAGTGGGCTATCCAGCTCGCCAATCTCCCGCGTAAAAGCGTTCATCTCTTGTGCGATCCGCGCGCGCTCGAGCGGACTCGCGCTCGTCAGCCTCGCTTCCAGGGCGCGAACTTCAACCCGCAGATCATCAACCAAGGCTTCGCTGGCGGACTCGACCGCATCCCGCAAATGTTGGATGTCCGAGTCTAACGCCCCAAGTGCCCCGGCGGCCTCTTCCTGTTCACGGAGCAAAGCGTCCAGCTCAGCGGCGTCCCAGAACACGCGCGCCGACGACTTTAGGGTCTCGATCCGCTCGGTGAGCTCCGCGTACTCCTGGAGGACAAGCTGGAACGACACGACCTCCGAGTCGTAAACCTGCGCCGCCCTCTCAAGCTCCACGCGCGACTCCGTCTGCTGAGCGACGGCGACGTCGCTCAGCCCCAACAAAGCCACTCCAATGAGGAGCGCGATGAGGATTCGGAAGAGGGGGGACATGGAAGAAGTCGTAGATGCGTCTGAGGGGATAAACCGGTTACACCCTCATCATTAGCAAGGTCAGTGCCCGTTCTCAGCTAGAGACGATCTTTCCTACAACTGCACGAAATCCCTTGAGTTACGCTCGGCAGAAGGAAAGTCCGCCGCGACTCTCGCGCCTCTCATCTTCAGGAAACCGTGGCTCGGACTGTGTCCCACTCAGGAATCTGATGTACGGGTCTTCACGTCGCCGATGCCATACTTCTCGAGCTTGTAGTAAAGCGCAGGAGTCTTGATCCCGAGCAGTCGGGCGGTCTCGGTCTTCACACCATTAGCGCGGTCGTACGCCCTGAGAATCAGCTGTCGTTCGAGGTCCTCGAGGATCTCCGGCAGCGATCGCTCACCGTCGGGGATCGCGAGGGTGTCTCCGCGTCCGGCTCCGAGAATTGCCGGCGGCAGGTCGGCGAGTTGGACCCGATCGCCGTCGACGAACACGAGCGCTTGTTCGACGACGTTCTCCAACTCACGCACGTTTCCAGGCCAAGCGTAGGTCTGCAATGCAGCGAGGGCCTCGTCGCTAAAGC
>JBLHWZ010000071.1:0-20911 GCA_047629415.1 Bradymonadia bacterium
CGATCCCGAACTTCGACGCGGCTCCGTGGTCTACGCCCAGCAGTACTTTCCTCTCGGACATCGCGTGGCGGCCAGACTGTGACGGGGGCCTCATCGTCGGTGGAAAGGACAACTTCTCCGGCAACTTCGGCTTGGTCGCTCGCTTCGAATTGGAGGGCGGGACCAGCTGTTGGTGACGAGGTGCTTCGCGGCAGACCGAGTATCGACGACGCTCGTTGTGTGGTTTGGAAGTGCCGCTGACCCCCGACGCTGTTTTCGTTAGCAGTGCAGCACGAGCCGGGAGCGCGGCTCCAACTCGTGCTGCGCACTGCCCCGGCTCGTAACGAACTCTGTCCTCTAAGGCACCGTCACTGGGTTCTCGTCGACCGCCGGGACGATAATGGTCACGGATTGGGTATCGAGCGTTGTCACGCCGTCCCCGATGACGTCGATGAAGGCGAAGTAGGCCTGGGCGGTGTCGCTTGGAGGCACACAGCCAACGTTGGAGGCTGTGACATCGAAGAAGAGTGACGTGCCGGGGGTCACATTGATGAAGCCATCGAGCACGCCATCGACCGGGTCGAGATCGGCTGCTGTGGGTGTCGTGGAGCAGGGACCGGCGTCGATCGAGCTCACCGGAATGATGCTCTCAATGAAACAAGAGGTGTCGACACCGGTCCGCAGGAACTCATCGTCGTCCCGCCGCAGTGTGGTGGTGACGTCGAGGGTGCTGGTGTTCACGAGCGAAACGATGCCGGTGACGACGGAGTCCGCGAGGCCCGCACCGCTGGAGTTGATGTCGAACACGAGGGGGCATGAGCCGCCTTCGGAACCCTGGCCGGCGCCGTTGATGCCCGTGCAGCATTGGCTTCCACCGCACCCCGAGGGCCGGGCGCCGTCCCACGCGCAGGTTGGGACGACGGCTCCCGTTCGGCGCGCGATGTCGCGTAGCTGGTCGCGGGGCGCGCTGCCGGAGACGACGCCGATCATGCGAGCATTGATCGCGTTGAGGGAGTCGACTGCGTTTGTGCGGCTCCTTGCACAGCCACCACAATCGCTGTCCTCAGCAGCTTCATCGGTCACATGGATAACGACGGGAAACGCATCGTCGCGGAAGCCGACCCCGCCGATGGTACCGTCTGCGACTCCAGGAACAGAACCGGCCGCGGGGTTGAACAAAGGCAGATCGAGGCAAGAGCCTGCGGACGCCCCAGTGCCGATATGCCAGAGCGCCGAGTAGCCGGGCTCTTGGCCACCGCTTGTGTCGGTCAGTCCATTGATTGCGGACTGAACGGCACTGATGTTTGTCGTGATTCGCTGCCGCAGGCGGAACGCGTAACCGCGACAGTCCCGGTAGTCGCTGAATCCGAAGCCTACATCGTCGACCGCCGCGTCGACCCTGGGCACGATGAACGAGGACATCTGGGACCGGAGGTTGCCGATCTCGCCGCCCATTGAACCACTGGAGTCGATGTTGATGTGCACGTCGGCGCGGCCGATGTCGCTCGCGAACTCGAGTGGGGCGTCCTGCGCGGGGCCACCTGGGGGGAGCACGAAGAAGAAGTCGGTGAAGACACTGAAGGCCTCTTCGGTGGTCCACGCGCAGGCGTCAGACCCCAAAAGTTGCTCGGCCAGATCGGAGTATCCGTCGCCGTCTGTGTCACCGACCAACGGACTCGACGAACCGGGGCATCCGACCTCGTCCCGGTCGGGGAGGCCATCGTCGTCACTGTCGAGGTCGATGTAATCGGGCTTACCGTCGGAATCGGTGTCGACGGGGAATGTCTCCAGGTCACCGTCGCCCGCCTCAGCAGAGTCCAAGGTGCCGTCATTGTCTGAGTCGAGGTCGAGGCGATTTGGGATGAAGTCGCCATCCGAGTCAGCAAAAAGCTCGTCCCCATCGGCGATCGTGTCGTTGTCCGAATCGATGTCGAGGTAGTCCGGCACGGAATCGCCGTCGGAATTGGTCAGCCCCTCCGTCGCGTCGGGCACGTAGTCGCCATCTGAGTCGGGGTCTGCGTAGTTTCCGAAGCCGTCGCCGTCGGTGTCGGTAATCCCTTCGATTGAGTCGAGAATCCCGTCGTTGTCGGCGTCGGTGTCGCGGAAGTCGTAGAGACCGTCTCGGTCGGTGTCCGCTGGCTCTGTAGCCATCTCATCGTCACCTGCTTCATCGATGTCGAGCAAGCCATCGTTGTCTGAGTCGAGGTCCTCGATGTCGGGGAATCCGTCACCGTCGGAATCGACGCGTCCGTTGCCTTCGTCGAAGTCGGAGATCGTGTCGCCGTCCGTGTCGATGATGTCGAAGAGCTCACGCCTGCACTCGTCGTCGCAGCCGTCTCGGTTCAGCAGGTTCCCGTCGTCACATTGTTCGCCGATTTCCAGCACGGCGTTGCCACACCCCGCCTCAAGCCGACACTCGCGGTCACAGCCGTCCCCGGGATTGAAGTTTCCATCGTCGCAGCCCTCGCCGATGTCGACGACATTGTTGCCGCATGTCTCGTCGGAGAGGCAGTCCGGAGAGCATCCGTCGTCAGGGAAGTTGTTTCCGTCGTCGCAGATTTCACCGGATTCTGTGACGCCGTTGCCGCATTGCCCGGGGCTAGGATCATCACCGGAGTCGGCGCGGCCCGTGTCACTGGATGGATTTCCGTCCTCTTCGATGTCGAAGTCACCGGTGTCGGATCCGCCTGGTACATCGCTGCCGCTGCGCGCGTCTGACTCGGTCCCAGTGTCGGAGGCGGTACCGAACGTCGGTGCGGTATCGCCCCTGGGAGTGGTCACCACTCCGCACGCAGTCAGGTGAAGAATCAGGGCCAGTGCGAGTGCGAGCGTTCGAGTCATTTCCATCCGGGGGTTCGGCGCGACTCTAACGGGTGGGTGTTGTCGGGACAATGCTCGCACCCCCCGGCATCAACGTACGAAGAGGCGGCTGAATTTAAGGAAGACAGACCGCTCGATCAGACCTCGAGTCTCGTCACTCTGAGCGGCACCTATCCAGTCGTCTTGCCGGTAGCCGACGTAAAGGACGTTGCCCGGAGAGGGTGTCCACCCGAAGAGGAAGTCGGAGCTTAGGGTGCTGTCGTTGATGTCCCAGTCAGCGATCGCGCGTAGCTCGAACTCTCGCCGTGGGAAATAGGAGAGGGCGCTGTAGTAGAGCGGCTCGGCTGCAGAGTCACCGGTCGTGATGTCCACCAGTCGGTCCCCTCCAAAGTCACGATAGAGATAACGTGACGTGAAGCGGTTCACCCAGGTGAGTTCTTCCACGGGGCGCAGCGTGACCGTCAGCCTGGGGCCGAGCTCGGCTCCCATGAAGGCGGGCTCTCCGACGTCTCGCAGCTCGGAGTCCCGGATGATCGTCTGTCGAACCGAGATTCCCGGCTCAATATCGAGCCATGGGGCAGTGTTCACACCGAAGCTGAACCAAAACGAATTCCCTTCGAACCAACGATCGCGCTCTCCGCCGCTATCGAGGTCCTCCACGTAGCGCTCGCCATACCGAGTGAAGTCCGAGAAGAACCAGATCCGCTGCGCAAACTGCCAGTAAATGTTTGTCCCCAACTCCGTGTCTGCGATGTCACCGTCTCCGTCCCAGACGAGCTCAGCCCAGTATCCTGGAGAAACGAATCGCCCCCACCAATTGTCGCTCCGGTAGTACCCGTCGAGCTTGGTGAAGACGCTGTTATAGTCGACTCGATTCACGAATCCGGTCTCCGCACGGTAGTCGCTGGAGTACCCGTCATAGACAGCGAACCACCGGATCGTCTCACTCTCGTAGGTGATTCGGGAGGACCCCGCGGCGCCGGAGAGCGAGTCATCCTGGAAGTCGCGGCTCACGCTGCCGGCGACCGCACCCCGCCACCACCAACGGTCTGCGATCCGGGTGTCGGCGTCGACCGCGAGCGCCAAGTTATAGGGGCTTGCACGGTCTCCGAACCATTGTTTGGAGACCAGCGTCAGCGCGATCGAGTCGTCGCTCGTAACATCAAAGACGCCCCGAGTGATGGTCGAGAGAGCCGCTGTCTCGGACTCAACCTCGGATGGGGCGAAGTCATCGTCCAGCACGGAGTCCGTCGGGGTCCGATCGTACGCGATCATAGTGCCGAGCCTGCCGGCTCGAAGCTGAGATGAGATCTTGGTAGCGGCGAGCGGTCGGTTGATCGACCGGGTGTAAACGGTACCCAAGGGCCCATTGAAGATGTCTCGCCCCTCCAAAAAGAACGGGCGCCGCTCCGAGAGGTAGAGCGCGAACCGATTGTTCAGCGCGAGTTGTCCTGGGTCGGCCTCGATTTGAGAGAAGTCCGGGTTGAAGACAGCATCGAGGGTTGTTGATGGGGAGACCCCCCATTTGAAGCCGAGACCGTAGTCCAGCTCCGCTCTGCAGCCGTGGTCGTCGATCGGATCCAACTCGAAGTCACACGTCGGAGCGTCGTCTTCAGAGGCCGGACCAAGCTGGGTTACCCGCGCCGTAATCGAGGGCAGAAACTCGATCGCGCGTCCTGTCTCTCCGCCGGACAAACCCGTGATCGCGCCCCTCTGTTGGAACCAATCCGGGTCATCTCGGCGGATGGGAGCCCACGAGAGCGCTTGCTCGGCCGCGTGCCCGTTCACATACACATGCACGCCCCACTCGTCGTCAGAGGGGTCGAAGCGGAGGCTCTGAAACGGGATTCGGAACTCGATCGAGTAGCCGTCTTCCGTGAGCGCAGCCCGCGCGTCGAAGAGTGAATCCCATGCAAAATCCTTGGACCCGCCTTGTCGAATCCGCGCGTCGGCGAGCACGCTCGAGGCGTTCACCCGGAACGCATAGCCATGCACGGCGCGGTTCCATGGATCGAGTTGGATCTCGACATAGTCGCCGCTCGCGTCGTCTCGCCTGCCGACGGGCGCGTAGACCTCGCCGCCTCTCAGGTCGACCTCCACCAAGAAGAACACAGCGTCGTCGGTTCGAATCGAGCGGGCTCTCGCGCTGAACTGGGCGTCGCTCTCTGTTGTTGGGCTGTAGATCGTGAACCCGTTCAGCTCCCCTGCGCCGTCCCAAGCAATCTCGTCGGCGTGTCCGTCGATCTCGATCTCGGCGCTCACGGTAGGAATCTCCGCGCGTTGAGCCTGGCCCAGGGCGTCGCCGCCTAGGCCGGCGATGCCGAGGCAAACGAGGCCAGCGAGGCAGATCAGCCGGAGAGTGGGAGAGACATAATGCACGCGTACGCCGATACGCGGCCCCGCCTTGCTCTGCAACGAGTTGGACGGCCGCGGTGGCACTCTCTACTCGAGCGAGAGCACGTACTCGGCGAGGTCGTCCAGCTCATCGGGGGATAGGTCACTGGTTACCCCATGCGCGTCGTCCATGTTGCGATCGAGTACGGCGCGCACGGACCACGCAGACCCATCGTGCAGATACGGCGCATCGTTCCACAGACCGCGGAGGGTGGGGGTGTCGATCCCGAGCAGTTCGTCGCCCAGTCGTTGGCCGGAGGTCGCTCCGAGGGTCCCAACGTCGTGCAGTAGAGGCTGGCCGTTTGGCATTAGCGCGCTGTCTGTGAGTTCAGGCCCAACGTGGCAAGTGACACACTGCCGCTCAGGCGCGTTGAAGAGCACCTCGCCGCGGGCAGCGGGCTCGCTTAGAGTCCCATCGTGCAATCGATACGGACTCGTCGGCACTCGGTTGAGCGACGTAACATACGCTGCCAGCGCATCGAGGTCCTCGCTCAGACCTGCCTTGGGTGCACCGAACGTCGTGTTGCGGCTGCCCTCGTTGAAGTCGGCGTCATCCATGAGTCCGAGGCCCCCGAACGGGCCACGCAGGTCGTGTTCGAAGTCCTGGATCTCGTCGAAGTTTGCGCTCCAATGAACCGGACCGTGTCCTGTGCCGGCACGCCCTAGCAACGACGTCGTGTTGCGCACGCCTTCGCCCCGGTCGGTGAAGTCCCATGTCCTGCGGTCCGCCTCACCATCGAGATGGCAATGCGAACAGGCGATGTACGAGTCCTTGGCGATTCGTACGTCGAAACTATCATTGAAGAGCTGTGCCCCGCGCAGAACCTCTGCGGTGAACGGCTCATCGCTGACCGTGATCAGGCGTGTGTAGGGCTCGGTCGTGCGTGCAAAGAGGATCGCATCGTAGACGACTACCTCACGAGAGAGCTCCGCGTGCACGAAGACCCAGCGGCCATTCTCCGAAACGGCGACATCCGATGGCGCGAAGCCTACGTTCAGCTCGCTTCCAGACTGCGTGTCCGAGAGGACATCGATGCGCTCCACCGTTCTGCTCCCGCGCATGGTGACGAAGAGGAAGTCACCATTTGCGGAGTAGGCGGCAGAGGATGCGAACCCTCGGTCGTCGAATCGCCGGCGTCCGCCGGCGGCCTCCGAGAGAGCGGCCACATCGATCTGTGCGAGGGCTGCTCGAACGGTCGTCTCATGAGTGAGCTCGGCCCCGTTTCGAGAGAGGCCCGCCTCAATGTTTGCCTGGAGACACGGCATCGTCGCGAGACCGCCAGTAGGTGACACCGCGAGGCCGCCCAAATAGGTCGGCACGCCTCCGGTCTCGGTGTCTGATGCGGGTTGATCGTCAAACGGCAACGAAACAGTGGTCCGTTCACCGGAGCCCAGATTGACAGAGAAGAGCTCACCGCCTTCGTCCGCCGAGCGCCAACGGGAGACGAAGAGAGCCGTGCTCTCGCTACTGGGAGCGGCAGCGATGTCCCGCGCATCAGGCATACCGGCCAGGTACTCCGTCGAGACGAACTCGCTGTCGACAAGCTCCAGCGTGACCAGGACTCCACGGCCCTGAAGACTGACGAAGACCTCCGTCCCGATCGTGATCACACCATAGGGTCGGCTGCCGGACGCGAAGCGATGGGTGATGATGCCCGAGTCCGAGTGAAACTCGAGCGAGTCGTCCCACGGACAAGTCACCAACCAGCCCTCATTGAATCGCGCGAGGGTTCGGGCATCTGGGCAGACGTCGATGCGCTCGACCAGCTCGAACTCACCAGAGTCGAGTCCCGACCACACGGAGACTTGCCCCGCATCCGACGAGAGGCTGGCGACTCTGTTGAGTTCGTCCAACACCACCAAAGTGCCGCTGCGATTCGGGGCAAACGAGGGAGCCTCCGTCACGGTGACCAACGCCGTCTCTCGATCGCGGTCCCCAGTCTCTGAAAGCACGGTCAGCGTCACCCGATGCCGCGCAACCGCGTCCCAGGAGACCTCTAGCGTTGGCTCGTCGAAGGGGCCGAACGAGCGACCATCAGCCAGGTCCCAGAGGAAGCTGACCGCGTTCTCCGATGCGCTTGCATCCAGTGTGACCAGCTGACCGATCGTGGCATAGGGCGGCTGCTCGATGGTGGCTGTCGCCTCGATTTCTTCGATGTCAGCGTCGGGCAAAGCGGTGTCCGTCACTTCCTCTGCAGTATCGCCCGCATCGCCCGCGTCTGTTGTGTCGAGATCGGTAGCGCCTACGTCCAGGGAGGCGTCGAGTGAAGCGTCGGAGGGAGCAACGTCGCCGCTGGCATTGGGTTCGTCATTCCCGCACGAAACGCAGAGGGACGCACAGACGGAGGCGGCGAGAAGGACCGCACGAGTCCGCATTACGAGCCCGTCGTGAAGGACATCGTGAATGGAGTCTCGATCGCGTTTCCGTTGAAGTCGGACACTCCGCCTACCGGCAGTTCGAGCGTGTATCCGGTGTTCGGCTCAAGCTCGTCGACGGGCCAGAAGTTCACGACATTCTCCTGCGTTGAGATGATGCCCTCCACCCTGGTAGCCGCTGGGTCTTCGCCGGTCCGGTAGAGGCGGACGGAGCCGTCCCAGGCGCTTGCTGCGTCGATGAACTCAGTGAACGTCAACCCGATCCGGGATGTCGGCAGGAGGTTTGTCGCGCCGTCGTTCGGATAGACCCAGTTCACCGCTGGGGCCACGCTGTCCGGCTCCAGCGCGTAAGGCGCGAGAGCTGTGCCCTCGTTGGGGTTCGCCTCGTCATCCACGGAGAGCACCGCCATGTTTCCGATTGGCGTCATCGTGTCGAGGTCCCCCTCTAGGTCGAGGCGGGCCACCTGCGTAATGTCGCTCAAATCACTCACGTCGTAGATCGCAGCGGAGCTGGATTCGCCTACGAACGCGAGCCCGTCCTTGACGAAGACGTAGCCGCCGTTGCCGAGGCTGAGGACCTGTCCTGCCTTCACAGGGTTCATCGGGTCGCGAATGTCGTAGACGAAGAGGCCACCCGCGCCTTCCTTACGTGCGTAGAACGAGTAGCCGCCGGAGATGTTGGAGAAGTAGTTCTCGCGTGGGATATCGAACTCGTCGACGGTGTTGAACTCGTTGATCAGCAGCGGGTCGGTGGGGTCCGAGATGTCGAGCAGCGCCGTACGCGGCCCCTCCGCCGCTGTGACGATGAGTAAGTTACCAACCGCGTGGACCTGACCCGCTCGAAGGATCGGATCGAAGATGTACTGGCCTACGAACTCGGGGTTTCGAGGGTCGGTCGCGTCGACGATGTGCACGCCGTTGTCCGCACTCGCGGCGTAAACAAACGGGGCCTGCCAGAACACACTCAGCGTCACGCGAGCATAGGCGTCGGGGTAGATGAACCCTGGCAGGTTCATATCCGCGACCGCCACTGGCTCGGCCGGATTTGAAACGTCCCAGAACTGCATGCCACCGTCGAGCAGCCCTGACCGCTGGTTCACGACCGTCCATCGCCCCTCGGCGTGTTGCGAGAAACCCAACGAGTGCGTCTCGCGCATCGTCTCGCTGAACCCCGTGCCGGCGACGGTCGGCGCACACGGGTCGCTGATGTCGAAGAACGTCAGCCCACCGCGGCCCCACTCAGGCGCCCACGGCATGAGCAGGTACCCGTCGTACATGGTGACGAGGTTGTGATGGTCGGTGAAGTCGAGGTCGCCACCGTCGATCGTCGCACAGTTTATGTAGAGTTCGTCTTCGGTGAACGTTCGTGCGGGGCCGCCGGGGCCAGTGTTCGCCGGCCATGCACCCGGGGCGGGGTAGGGCGCAGCGGTGGGGCCCGTGTCTTCGACCGGATCAGGTTCGACGTCCACGGCGACTTCGGGCACGTCAGGCGAGACGTCCGAAGCGACATCGCTCGAGACCTCCACTGCCACATCCACGGTCCCAACGTCCATCTCCGGGTCAGAGCCTGGTGAGTCGGAGCAGGCACCAAGAACGATGCAGGAGGCAGCGCAGAAAACCGGGGTTCGTAGACGCATGAGCAGGTTCATCAATTGGTGTGTTGAGAGCCAAGTCTAGCCCCGCGCTCCACTCCCCGAAAGGGCCGCGTGTCGGTCCTACTGCGGCGTCGCCCAGCTTGGATCGAGGATCACAAATCCAGGGTCCCTACTGCAGAGAGTGGCTGCAGCTGGGCTCGTCCGGAGCTGCGTCTTTCTCTGATCTACAGAACGGAATTCCGGTCGGAAGCGGCAGCGCCGCCTCGTCCGCTACACCCGGGGCAACCCAGCCGTCCGCGCCAACGTCGATGAACACGGGGTTAGTGAACCCGAAGATGCGCTCGCCAGCTGTGACAATAGGATGGGTGCCGGGCGTGTAGGCGAAGAACACGACGAACGAGTCGTCGGCAATCTGAACGTCGACTTCGGCGGAGAAGTCGACGAGGTCCGCGACGTCGGAGTCGATCTCAAAGCGGTCCATCTCAACTCCGTTCACGTAGACGATGACCCACTGTGCTCGGACCCAGCTCGGGGTCTGCGCGCGGAGGTCGAATGTGTAGGTTCCGGCTTCGTCCATCTCGACCGTGTCGCCGGGGTAGAGGCCCTCGCCGAAGTCGAGGAAGATGCCGCCCGACACACTCACGTGCATGCCGACCACGGCATCCGAGATTAGCTCCTCAGTGATCTGGCTTGCCTCGGTGACGCCCTCGGCCATGATGTAATTTCGTGGCCAACCAACGAGGTCGCCGAGGCTGTGTGAATCGGAGTTCCCGACGCCTGCGACTTCCATCCCGTGGAGCAGGAACGAGAACCAATCCCGCATGACTTCGCAGGTGTCGGCTGTGCTGTTCACGACTTCGACTGAGTCGAAGTCAGCGAAGAAGAACTCGTCGTCGGTGAACTCCGGGCCGAGCACGGGATCGTACTCACTGGCGTTGAGGAAACCGAGGCCCTCTCGCGGGTGATTCACCTGAATGACGTCGGCACCCAGGCCGCGAGCCTGCGCTGCGATTTCGGGTCCGGTGATGCCGACGATCGCGCCATCGACCACGCTCGAGAGCGCCACCGAGCCGAAGCCGGGAAGCTCCGGGCTGTAGACGAGTGGGAACATGTTGGTGTGGCCCCAGACGGGGGATACTTCGGATCCGCCGTACGTGAAGAGGAGGTCTTCGACCCCCATTTCAGCGATGATTCGCGGGAAGTTCTCGACCGCGTCGTGGTCGCTGGGAGCCATGAAGTCGAGGCCGTGGGCAAGATTGCTCTCCACCCGGACCGTGTTCTCGACGGTGCTGTCGATACTGCGGCGCTGGTGCTGGTGGAAGTCACCGCTGATCCAATTCTCAGTGTCCATGACGCGCTCGATCGAGGTGACAATCTCCGTGTCTGCACCGGCGGAAATGACAATTCCGGTGTGCTCGCTCGTTGTGAACTCCTCACCACGGCTGATCAGCACATCGTAGCTTCCGGGACGCATGAGGAACTCACCCGATCCGCGGACAATGTGATGGCGCGATATCCGGTCGCCGCCCACCTGTACGAGCGCGGATGAGGGGATCAACGTGCCACCTGTCGAATCGTCCACCCAGATGTCTAGGGTACCGAACTCCGGGTAGGTCAGGGCGATCGCGTCGTCGGACGGCACGGTGAAGGACGTCGTCCAGTCCTCGGTATCCGTGCCCCATCCATGCGCAGTGTAATCACCGGCCGGCAAGGTCACGTCTGCCTCTCCGTCGTCGTTCAAGCGTACGACTTCGAACTCACCATCTGCGCCGCGGATCGAGAAGCGACGCTCCTCGTAGCCTGCGGTCACCCGACCGGTCAGTGTCACGGTCTCCCCTTCGTTGGCCGCGTGGTACGGCGCGAGATTCTCTCGCAGCTCTCGTGTGTCGCGTCCTACCGCGTAACGCCGAACGTAGTTGGCTTCGGTCGCCGGGCCGAGAACGCCGCGCGTCATTACGGTCGGGTCCAGGTCAGAGTCGATGACGCCCGGCGCGAAAACGCCGATTCGCATTCCTTCGGACCAGACGCCGTAAGAGAAGTTGTTGGAGATGCCGACCCAGAGGTCGGACTCCGTGAGGGAGCGAGTCGCGATCTGGCCAAACATCGGCGACCAGTGGGTCACGTGGTCACCTCCAAGCATCATGTCGCCTGGCTCAATACGAGTGCGGATCAGATCCGGGTCCGTTCCCACTACCCAAGTGACAACCTCCAGGGAGGCGGAGTCGGGCTCGAGCCGGAACTCCGTCTCGAAGTAGAGGGGCTCACCGGTGAGGATGCCTCCAACGAAGTTTCCGACGGCCATGAACGCCAGCGCGTCGCCTGATACGCGCAGCACGGCAGCTCCACCGTCGCTACCGTCGCGGACGACCTCGAAGTTGTCAGCGTACACATTCCGCAGGTCGGTTCCGGGAGCGATCATCTCCAGCATTTCGCCGTCGCGGTCGTCCGCAGGAGCCATGTCGATGACGAAGCCACCGGTGTATGTGTACTGACTCGGTCGCAGCGCGTTGGCGATGCAGACAGCGATCGCGTCGTTCTGTATGACGTAGTCGTTGGGGCGGCAGCGCGCTTCAGGACCGGTGAAGTGGTCGTACTCTGAGGGGTGCAGTCCAATCGCGGCCTGTCCCGCATTGAGCTCTTCACCGGGGGCCCAAAGCGTCTCATCTGCATCTGCCTGCGCCACCGTCCGTGGGATTACCTCCCACTCGTCGATGAGCGGATCCACGGCGTCAGCGTCCGGCTCAACATCTGCGTCGGGCGCGACATCTGCGTCGGGCTCGGCGTCTACGTCCTCGACAACATCCTCCACAACGTCAGGGGTCGTGTCGACGGTATCGGCGTCGGGCGTATCGGTGCCGATATCGGTACCCGCGGCATCCGGTGTGACGCCAGCGTCGTCCGAGTCAGTATTGTCACCGCACGAGGCGACGAGGAGGAGGGCACAGAGGGATACAATCCGATGCTTCATAAACGCTTGAGGTGAAGGAGTCCGACACCGTTAGCGGAGCGTGGGAAAGGGTCAAGTGGCTGAGCCGCTTACACGACGAACCGAGCCCCCATCAGGGCGGATCCGCACTTCCCGCCGGGCAATAAGGTACCGCAGCAGAGCCGGCTCCCTAGTCCTCCGGTACCTCGAATGCTGGCAGTCCATCCACACTCTCAGCGTTGCGTTCAGCGCGATATTCCCGCAACCCAGCCGAGCCCTTCTTTTCGGCCCAGCGAAGCAGCGTGTCGCGGTCTTCTTGGTATTCGTAGCGCGGGACTGTGTACCCGCAAGAGTCCGAGATACGGGTTGCCTCGACGACGACAATCGAACGTGCCCCAGGATACGTCGGAAACAAAGGTGCGAGTTCGACGAACTCAGGGGAACCAAGCAGGTGCGCGCGTCCCTGGCCCTGAATGCGCACGATGTTTGGCGCCCCCGAGAACGCACACCACATCAGCGTGATTCGTCCGTTCTCTCGGAGGTGAGCGATCGTCTCGGCTCCACTCCCCGTCAGGTCGACATAGGCGACGCGAGTTTCATCCAAGATCGCGAACGAATCGAGACCTTTGGGAGAGACGTTCACGAAGCCCTCCGCGTCCAGCGGTGCTGTCGCAACGAAGAACATCTGCTGCGCGGCGATGAACGCGCGCAGCTTTTCGTCGAGGGCCTCGTGAGTCTTACTCATCTGTCTGTTCCTATTGGACGGGGGCCAGCGATGCGCACATCTCACGGAGCTGGGGCTGATGCGCCTCAGGTCCCATGCACTTCGCGTAGTGGGTCGCCGTGAAGAGAGCGACCGCCTGCATTCCGTCGCTTTCGCGGGTTACGAAGATCACGAGGAAGCGGCCTTCTCCGAGGTCTTCGACATCCTTCACGGTAAGTCCACCAGCGACGACGGGGCCGAGCGACCGTGCGCGATCAGCGCTGTCTGCTCCCTGTGGCTCAAGCGAGACCATGATCGTCTTGTAGTCGCCGAGGTCGTAGGAATAGCCAGCGCCAGTCTCTGTCTCCCGGTTTCGCTCGAAGCCCTGAGGAAGCAGCATCGTGTGCCCCATCGTTGGCAGGGTTGCGGTCTCGAGAACGAGGGTGCCAGGCTCGTTGGACGGCGGCTCCGGCTCCGGCTCTGGCTCAGCAACCGCTTCTTCTTCTGAAGGGGCCTCCTCCTCAGCTGTTACCTCTTCCGCCGCGGACTCTTCAGTCGGGGCGAGTTCGGGCTCACCCGACTTGCAGGCGGGGAGAGCAAAAAGCGCTGCGGCAGCGATCAGGAGGAGCTTCTTCATAGGGGCCTTGATTGGGGGAAACTCACCTGCACCCCCTTGGTCCGGCACGTCAAGGGCCCGTCCGCGCCGCACCTCAAGGCCCCGGTGGTACCGAACTTCAACGCCCCGGCGGTACGGAACGTCAAGACCCCGGCGGTACGGAACGTCAAGACCCCGGCAGCACAGGGACCGAGCCGTACACCCCCGGCCGCCCATGCGAGAGCTAGGTTCCGAGGAGGAGTCCCTTCTCGCGCATCGCATCGATGAGTCCATCCACGACATCGTCGACGGCAGACGTCTCGAGATTGACCGTCGCGTCCGGAGAGGTCGGCACCTCGAAGTCCGGAAGGGGCACTTCCAACTGTCCGGCGTCCAGCTTCGCGTAGAAGTTCCGGGCGTCTCGATCGCGACAAATGGAGGTTGGTGTGTCGACGAACACCTCGAAGAAGTGTGAGTCGCCTGCGGCGTCTCTTGCTCCGGCTCGCTCGGACTCCGTCGGGGTCGCGAAGGTCGCGATGGTCACTAGACCCGCCGCTGAGAAGCGTCTCGCGGTGTCGGCGATCTGGCGGACATCGAGTGCGCGCTCGTGCTCAAATCGATTCTCGTCTCCCATCTCCTCTGGGTCGAGGACGGTGGGTAGGTAGCCGAGGTCGAAGAGCCGACGTTCGAGGGCGTATGCAAGTGTCGACTTGCCGCTGCCCGGTCGCCCGGTGAACCACACGGTACCACCGCGTTGACCGAGGCGGACCGAGCGCTCACGAGGGCTTACGCCACTCTGGGGCTGGCCGGAGACGTCGAGCAGTCCTGCCTCGCCCGATCCTCCGTCGCGGGCCACGATCATTCCCGCCGCGACTGTCGCATTGGTCAACGAGTCGATCATGATGAACGCGCCGGTTGAGCGGTTCTGCGGATACGGGTCGTAGGTGATCGCGCGGTGAGCGGTCAGCGTGATGTGTCCAATGTCGTTGAGCTCAAGCGCATCAGCGTCCAGTCGCTCAAGCGTCTCGAGATCAGCCCGCCAGTTCACCGAGGTGACCTCGGCGCGAACGTAACGAGTGGTGTGCTTGATCAGGTATGTCTTCTGGGGGTCGATGCCAGACTCATGCATCCAGACGACCATGGCGTCGAAGGTCCGAGCCGTTGTCGGCTCGTTACCGACCTTGACCAACGTGTCGCCGCGGCTGCAGTCGATCTCGTCTTCCAGGCGGATGGTGACTGACTGAGGCGTAAACGCACGCTCCAGTTCTCCATCGTACGTATCGATTGCCGCGACTCGGCTGGTCTTCCCGGAAGGAAGCACCTTCACGAAGTCGCCCTTCTCGATAATGCCGCTGGAGATCTGGCCAGCGAACCCTCGGTAGTCGAGGTTCGGACGGATGACGTATTGAACGGGCATCCGGAAGTCGTCGAAATTGCGGTCTGCGCCTACCTCGACGGTCTCAAGGAATTCCAAAATCGTCGGGCCCGTGTACCAGGGCATCGCCTCCGACTTCGCCACGACGTTGTCGCCGATGAGTGCGCTGACGGGGACGAACGTGATCTTCTTAAACGAGAGGTCGCTTGCGAACGCCGTGAAGTCGTCGCGGATCTGCTCGTAGACGTCGGACGACCAGTCGCGCAGATCCATCTTGTTCACCGCAACCAAGAGGTGCGGAATACCGAGAAGCGAAGCGATGTACGCGTGCCGGCGGGACTGCTGCAGCACACCGAGTCGCGCATCGATAAGGATGATGGCGACGTCGGCAGTCGAGGCGCCGGTCGCCATGTTTCGGGTGTACTGAACGTGCCCGGGAGTGTCGGCGATGATGAACTTCCGCTTCTTCGTCGTGAAGTAGCGGTACGCGACGTCGATGGTGATCCCTTGCTCGCGCTCCGCGGCCAATCCATCGGTAATCCTGGCGAGGTCGAGCTCGCCGTTCGGTCCCGAGCGCGCATCCGCGAGCTGGTCTTCGTAGACACCACCGGTGTCGTAAAGAAGACGACCAATGAGCGTGGATTTCCCGTCGTCCACCGAGCCTACCGTCACGAATCGGAGTAGCTCCTTATTCTCGTGGCGCTTGAGGAAGGTGATGATGTCAGTGTCGAGCGTATCGGCGGTGATCATAGACGTTTTCGTCGACGGCGGGAGTGCCGGATTCGTTAGTGCAGTGGGAGTCTCGGGGCCGGCCGCGCTAGTTGCGGTCGGTTCCAGCGGAACGCTTGCGCGCTAGAAGTATCCTTCCTTCTTTTTCGCTTCCATGGAGCCCTGTTCATCGAAGTCGATGATGCGGCCCTGTCGTTCCGAAAACTTGGTCTCCAGCATTTCCTGGATGACCTCGGGCAGCGTCGCCGCACTCGAGATTACGGCCCCGGTCGTGGCGTAGCAGCCCAATGTGCGGAAGCGGCACATCTTCATCTCTGGCTCGTCTGGGCTCGTGAGCGGAATGCGCTCATCGTCGACCATGAGCCAAACACCGTCGCGCTTCACCAAGGGGCGTTCTGCGGCGAGGTAAAGCGGAACGATCGGGATGTCCTCAAGCCAGATGTATTGCCACACGTCGAGCTCGGTCCAGTTCGAGATTGGGAAGGCGCGGATGCTCTCTCCCTTCTGAACCTTGCCGTTGTAGAGGTTCCAGAGTTCGGGTCGCTGCGCCTTCGGCTCCCACTGGTGGAACTTGTCGCGGAACGAGTAGATCCTCTCCTTGGCACGGGACTTCTCCTCGTCCCGTCGAGCACCGCCGAAGGCAGCATCATACTGCCCGATGTCGAGAGCTTGTCGCAGAGCGACAGTCTTGAACTCGGTCGTGTACTTCTGGCTGCCGTGGTCCCAGGGGTTGATTCCAGCGGCGACCGCGTCCTGGTTCGTGTGCACCAGAAGGTTGAGGTCGTTCGCTTCACAGAACGCGTCTCGGAACTTCGTCATCTCCTTGAACTTGTACGTCGTGTCGATGTGCAAGAGCGGGAATGGAAGTGGGCCAGGCGCGAACGCCTTCAGCGCGAGCCGCACCATCACCGACGAATCTTTGCCGATGGAGTAGAGCATGACCGGGTTATCAAACTCGGCCGCGACCTCGCGGATGATGTGGATACTCTCGGCCTCCAAAGCGCGGAGGTGAGTGAGGGTAGGGCGGTCGAGTTCGACGCTCACAGCAAAGAGGGGTTCAGGGATAGTGGAACCGCCCCATAATGCGCGCCCCGGCGCAAGGCAATCCTGCGGAGTGCCGTTCGGCGCTTCACTTCGACCCACGCTCGCGCTAAGAGCGCCGCGTCTCCGCGCTAGGACTACCGTGAATCAGCTTCAACGAGCCGCCCTTCTCACGATTCTCACAGGACTCGTTGCTCCTGTGTTGGCATGTACCGGCAGCTGCGCTGGGGGTGTGGCCGAACAGATCGATCCGCCGGAGCCTGCAGAAGCGCCCGCAGAGGTCGTCGAAGAAGGCAGCGCCGAGGCTCCTCCGGAGCCCGAGCCGGAACCCGAACCCGAGCCGGAGCCGGAACCCGTCTGCGAGCTTGGACTCCCGGACGGAAACGGCGGTTGCATCGTCACGCCAGAAGATCGTCGCGGAGCGATGACCGTCGAGGACCGCTGGGACTACCTGCTCACCCACTGTCCAGACGAAGAGTACGGCTCATTCGCGGACACTTGGGTGTGGGCTCAGCCGGAAGAAGAAGCGTGGATGGCGGCTCTCGATGTTGAAGGAGAGGGCACGACCTTTGACCTGCTCTCGGACTTCGAAGGAACTTCGATCATTATCCGGGTGCGCGACGGGGAGACCCGCGAAAAGCTGGCTGTCATCAAGACGACCTCCTCAAATACCCGCGTTGTTGCTGAGCTTTACGCTCACCGGATGTCTGACTTTCTCGGGTTTGGCGAGCTCGTTCCCGACGTCTACTACATCCCGCTCTCCGGTGGCGCGCTTGAGAAGCTCAGCGACCTTCTGAGTGGCGTCAGATACAACGACGAAAACAAGGAACGCCGCCGCCGCAACGTACTCCGAGACATCGATCGGGCGATTGAAGATGGCGGAATCTTCATGGGCGCGATGAAGCCGTGGGTCACGGCCTTCATCTTCCACAGCGGGCTCGGACAC
The DNA here is from genome assembly GCA_047629415.1 of Bradymonadia bacterium. Taxonomy (GTDB): domain Bacteria; phylum Myxococcota_A; class Bradymonadia; order REDH01; family REDH01; genus CBDUJZ01. The sequence goes on from JBLHWZ010000071.1 coordinate 17,480, forward strand.
CGTGAGTCGCTAGGGGAGAGTGACGTGATGTACTTCCTCCGCGATGGCCGCCGCCAAGCAACCGACGAGCAGATCCGGCTTCGGCAGTATACCCGCCTCTACGAGCCACTCGGCACGCACCAGGGCTACATCGCGATGTGGCAACTCGCCGAGGACCTCTCGAACATCATGTTGCTCGACTCAATGACCGGCCAGAACGACAGGTTCCCTGGTGCCAACCTCCACTATGTCGCAGTCGATGGAGAGGAAGAGGAGACTGGGGAGCGGCGAGGCCGGCCGATCTTCGAGATGGGCGACGTTCGCTTGCTGGCGCTCGACAACGGTGCGGCATTCCACGATCAGATCGGGTCCGGAATTCGTGACCTCCGCGGCGATATCGTGGGTGGCACAAGAGTGGAGCGATTCGAAGAAGAGACCATCGTGCGCCTACGCGCGCTCACCCGTCGATTGATGGGACATGGCTGTGAAACCCTTCCAATAGAAGACGAAGTGGAAGCGATCTGGACGTACTTTGGCCTCCAAGATGTCGAAGACCGCGAGCTAGCGTTGGGCTACATCACCCGCGTACTGGAGTACGTCGACGAGTTGGAAGAGGACAACGATGATGGCCTCTTCATCGTCCCGGTAATCACGCCTCTCGAGCCCGAAGGCTCGGGAGAGCCTGTAGAGCATGAAGTCCGGAACATCGACGGCGAAGAGTGGATTCCGGGAGAGATCGAGGACGCGGTCGCGGCAGAGTAGAACCCGTCAGACGGCCACGAACTAGGTCTCGACAAGTTCTTCGGGGCGGCTTATGCCGCTGACTCTCTTCTTCACAGGTGTCAGGCCTTGGACGTTGGTACCCTTCTTCTAGAACTCGTTGCCCCCCTCGTACCGGGGGACGAGATCATGTCTGGGGTCGTCATTCTCGGTCCGTCGACCGAACTCGGCCTGCGATTGCGTGTTGACGTCCGAGGCACGGTCGTTTGGTTTGAGATGGCGGCGCTGGATTCGATGCCGCTCCGAGCCGCGGAGACCGAGTTACTGGGAATTGCCTATCGCACCGAAGGTGGACGGAGTTCGCTGGACAGTTCGTTTGGTCTCCTCATCTGTAAGGCGCTCGCCGCTCGCGTCTCGGCGAACGAGCACCGCGTTGTGGAGCAGCTTCGGTTCGAGGCTGCGGCTGAAGACGATCCGACCGCGCGCATCCGCCGGGTTACGGTCAGTTCGGCTCTTGACCCGTCAGGTGTGGGAGAGGTGACACACTACACGATCAACCCGTACGTGGGCTGCGTCGTCGGCTGCAAGTTCTGCTACGCCCAAACTCCCATCTCGGGAGCGCGCTCGCTCATGGGGCTTAAGTCCTACGAGTGGGGCTCCTATGTAGAGGCCCGTACAAACCTCCCGGAGATCCTCCGCGAGGAGGTGAAAACGCACCCGCCGGGCGTTGTGAAGTTCTGCCCGATCATCGGCGATTCCTACCAGCCGATCGAGAGGACGGACCGAATCACACGGCGCTGTCTTGAGGTCTTGGCGGACGCAGGTGAGGGCTGGATCCCGCTGGTGCTGACCCGAACCGATCTGGCCTTGCGCGACCTTGACGTATTCGAGAGGCTCTCACGCGCTCTAGTAGGGATCTCTCTGCCCACGGTGGATGACGAAGTCCGGCGTCACTTCGAGCCGCGTAGCGCCTCAGTAGAGCAGCGGCTCAATCTGCTCGCTCGGATCCGGGAGACCGGCACACGTACGTTGGTGCTTGTTCAGCCGATCATGCAAGGCTCGCTGGTCGAACTCGCCGATCGAATCAGTGAGAACGCAGACGGCGCGCAGATCGGGGTGCTGGAGGGTGTTCAAGGAGCCGGCGAGGAGTTCTCTAACCCGGCGTACGCACACACGACAGATGAGAATTGGCAGCGCGACAGAGCGCTCGAGTTGATGGAACTCCTTACGGAGCGCGGGGTTCCCCATTGGACAACCGACGTTCCACCCGAGTTTGCGTGAGAGTGGGTCTCAAGCAGGGTCACTCGGGTTAGGCCCCCACTGCCTTAGGCCGCCTCTCCAGTGCTCTTGGTCCTAGAGATCGTCCAAGGCAGACTCGCCGATGCACCAAGCCTGCCAGGTAGCGGTACAGCTCCACTCGGTAACGCCGCCGACCGTCTCGTCATCGCAACGAATGCGCTTCAGTTTCAGATCGCGGATGCCTCCGGTACACTCGCGGTCTGCGACTTCAGCAGCGGAAGCGCGCATGCGCTCAATCGCCGCGTTGCGCGAAACCGTCGATATCTCCGCGGCGTCCCCACGTGAATCGGGAGTCTGGTTTTCCGCGCTCTCGAGCAACAGCTCGCAACCCGCGCCAGAGAGCGCGAGCGCAAGCAAGAAGATGACTGAGGGTCTACTCTTCACCGTCCAACGCGAGGCCGACGACGACTTCGCCCGAGAGGCCGGTCATCTGCAGCTCGACCGGAATGATGATGAGGTCGATCGAGATCGTCGCGAGGGCGATGTCAGGCTCGTCGACGGCCAACGTGTACGTGCCACCGAAGCGGGAGAGGGCCGAGGTACTCGTGGTCGCTGTGCCCTCCGAGTTGATCGGTGAGCCTGCTGCACCTGCTGCGCCGGCCGAACCCGTTACGAGCATTTCCCACGCCTCGTTGTCGCCGCTCATCTCACCGGAAGAGTAGGTCGCGACGGTGTCGGGAGTGACTGCGGATTCGAGAGACTCGATGGTCAGGCCGGTCACGTCGATCGCGATCGATTCGAAGCCGGGGATTGGAATGCCGATGCCTCCGAGGTCAAACTCCGCTGCTGCGTCTGCAAACGTAAGCAGCACGTCGGAGCTCATCATTCCCTCGTCGTCGAACCAAACAGAGATGGTCGCGGCGTCCACAGTCAGGTCGATTTCGAAATCAAGGGGCCCAAGCAGCGGAATCTCGCCGCCGAGGGAGGTGAGGAACGCGTTGTTCTCGGTGTCCACAACATCGAAGAGCACAGCATCGTCACAGACGTTTCCGATGCCGTTCGCGTCGAAGTCGAGCTGATTCGAGTTGGCGAGGTCGACGCAGTTGTCGACGTCATTGGTGATCCCATCGGAGTCGGTATCCGCCTCGGGCTCTACCTCGTCAAGCAAGCAGTCGTCGACGATGAACGCCGAGCAGTCCTCCGCGCAACCCAAGATTCCCCCGATGTAGATTTCGCCCTGGTCAACACAGTCCACGGCGACGCTGCCAGCGCCATCGCAAACCTCGGCGCCCTCAACCGTCCCGTTTCCGCAGACGCTCTCTACACAAGCGGTGTCGTCGAACTCGAGGCAGTCGTCGGCGCAGCTCAGGTCACCGTCGAAGAATCCGCGCGAGCGGCAGGACTCTTCTCCGAAGAACTCTCCGTCACAGGCCTCGAAGTCGGCTTCGAGGTTTTCGTTTCCGCAGATGAAGTCTTGGCAGGCGCCGGTATCGA
>JBLHWZ010000072.1:0-20864 GCA_047629415.1 Bradymonadia bacterium
GCGGAGGCGTGTGGAGAACGTCGCATGGATCGTGATGACGCTCCTCGTCATCAGCTCACCGTTTCAAGTCATCATGTACTTCACCGGGGAATTCAGTCTGCCCCAGATGCAGCAGAACCTTCTGGGGGCCCTGTTGGTGGTTGGCTGTTCCGCCTTCGTCGTTGGCGCCAGCCGCTCCAAGCGCATCTCAGACACGGCCGTTGTTTGGATCGGCCTCGGATTCGAAGTCCTGTTCTGCCTGAGCGTGGCCTATGGAACGAATGCTGTCATGTACCAGCGGACAGGCCAGCCCTGGTTCATGACTTGGGTGACTCCCATGATCCTGCTCTATCCACTGGTGGTTCCAGTGGGGCCGCGGGTCGTGATCTGGGTCGGACTAGCGTCGGCCGCGACGGAGCCGATCTCGCTGCTACTGTTGGCAGCGAACGACGGGCTTGTGCTGGAACCCAACCACATTGCCATCCTCATCAATCCGGTTTTGGCAGTGGGTGTCGCGTGGTTCGGTGCCAGGATGATCCACCGCTTAAACCTGGATCTCAGGCACGCGCGGCAGATCGGGAGTTACCAGCTAGTGGAGACACTCGGTGAAGGCGGCATGGACGTGGTCTGGAAGGCAAAGCACGCTTTGTTGGCAAGGCCGGCGGCAATCAAGCTTGTACACGCCGGCGTTCTCGGCGACTCGGCGAACGCGAGCATATTCTCGCGACGCTTGGAGCAGGAGGCTCAGGCCACAGCAGATTTGTGCTCCCTACACACCATCCAACTCTACGACTTTGGTCGGTCAGACGACGGGGCGTTTTTCATCGTGATGGGGTTGCTCGACGGACTCGATCTCCAATGTCTCGTGGAGCGATTCAGGCCACAACCGCCGGCTCGCGTTGTGTACCTGTTACGCTAGGTCTGTCACCCGCTGGCCGAGGCTCACGAAGTCGAGCTCGTGCATCGTGATCTGAAGCCTGCGAACCTGTTCCTGCGTCGTTACGGGCTCGAATACGACTTTGCCAAGGTGCTCGACTTCGGACTCGTGAAGAACCGCGAAGAGCTGTTCGATGTGGGGCTCACACACATGGGTATCATCCCTGGAACGCCGACCTGACTGTCGCCAGAGGCTGGCCGCGGCGAGTTGCTGGACGGTGGCGCCGACCTCTATGCCCTAGGGTGCGCCGCTTACTACCTGCTCACAGGCTGTCTTGTGTTTTCTGGCACAACCGCGCTCGCAGTCGCTGCTCAGCATATCAGCGCGGCACCAACTGCGCCGTCGATGCGCACCGCACTTCCCATAACTCTCGAGTTGGAGGAGTTGGTGCTGGCTCGTTTTGCCAAGAACCCAGACGCTAGACCCGCCTCGGCCCAGGAGCTTGCGGAACAGCTGGGGGCCTGCTCAATCCCAGAGACTTGGTCACAGGCGGACGCAAGCCGTTGGTGGCAGTCCCACCTGCCAAGTAGGGGGCCGTGGAGGAAGATGATCGCCCCAAAAACTGACCGCCAACGCGTCGCCAGAGCTCCCGAGACGGCGCGTCGGACGTGCAGGCCGCCACCGAGTCTCAGTCATCACTCGTCAGGGCAGAGCGCAGCCCGGCGCTAGGCGTCAACACCGGTGACGGCTTGCGCCTGGGCCCATGCGTTGATGAGCGCCTCCTTTAGCGTCGTCGCTCCCTGAGAGACGATCTCTTCGCAGTCGTGCACGCGTCCCTCGACGCTCCACTCTCCGGCCCTCGTCTTATGGATCGCGATCGCCGAGCAGAGAAGGTCGAGGTCCGTTAGTGCTTTGCTGACGCTGGGCCGGGAGGATGCGCTGCTCTTCTGAATCCGGACGGATTCTTCGACGATCGCCTCGTCGCCTTGCGCCACTAGGTCTCGCTGGCTCGCGGGGTCGAGCTTTGCGACGCGCGAGGCCTGCGTGAGGGAGACGGTGCCGCGTGCGACCGCGCCGACCAACTCGGGGACAGCGTTGTCGATCAGCTTTCGCCCGCGGGCGATCGCGTTCGGGGAGACGTTGACGAGAGCCGCCGCTGACTCACGGGCTTGTCGCCGGATCTCTCGGCTGGTCGGTGGTTTCTCGGCGGAGTCCGAAGTCCCCTCAGCGTCGTCGGTCCCCTCAGCGTCGGTTTCCGCGAGGTCTGTGGCGCTGCGAGCCAGCATCGCCTCGGCCCGGTCGGCGACCCTCTGCGCCAGGAGATCTTCGGCGCGAGCACCAACGATCGACTTCTGACTGTCCGTTAGGTGCCGGCGATGGAAGTTGAGCGAGAGGACCCAGCGAACCGGGTCGTCACCTTCCCACTCTTGAATCTCGGGGCTGACGCCCGCGAGTTCGCAGGCCTTCAACCGATTTCGGCCGTCGAGCAAGACGCCGCGGTGCAGGATCACCGCCTGCTGTTGGCCGTTGGCTTTGATGTCGTCCGCCATCTCCGCGATGGAGGCGGCCGACATCATCGGTAGGATCGCGCAGGCCGGGTGGACGGCGTAGCCGCAGATGGTCTGGTCGGGCATGGAAGGGTCCAAGGAGAGGGGTCGGACAGTCGCCGAATGGAGGACAATACGAGCCGAGGGCATGTACCCCGCGGCGGCCTTCGGCGTCGACCAGTTTGGGCGGCAAAAACGAGCCCGCGCGATCCTCGCGGCCAGACTGGGCGGAGGGGGCTAGAGAGGCGGTCGTGTCGTCCACCCACGAGCCTCCTAGGGGATCAACAGGCGAAGAACGGCCCAACGAGCTGCTCGGTCTTCTGCAAGAGCGCCTTTGCCACGACCTGATCTTCTGCTCGGGCCGCCGCCACTGACTTGCCGACCTTGCCGCGGGCGCCACCGAGACCCGTTGGTCCGTAGTAGACACTGGCCTCGGCTTTGGGGTCGGCCGCAGTCAGTACCAGGGGCCACGCGCCCTTCTCCGCGGAATGCGCGATGACCAGGTTGAGGACCTTGTACAGTCCGCGCAAGAAGGCGCTGCCGCCCTCCATACCCACTCCGGTCGATCGCAGGTTCGTTGCAGCGTAGCCCGGATGACAGGGGATACACGCCACCGCGCTGCCACGCCCCGCCAGGCGTCGCTGCAACTCAAAGGCATACATCAGGTTGGCGAGCTTGCTCTGGGAGTAGGCACGTGTGGTGTCGTATTCCTTCTCTGCGTTCAGATTGTCGAGATCGATGGTGCCCGAGCGGTGGGCGACCGAAGAGACGGGCACGATGCGCCCAGCATCGTCCTCGAGCCGCGCCAGGAGCAGGCGATTCAGGCGGAAATGCCCCAGATGATTGGTGGCGAACTGGAGTTCGAAGCCCTCCGACGTCCGTCGCTCTGGGGTCTGCATCACGCCAGCGTTATTGATGCACGCGTGCAACCGCGGGCACTTCTCCAGGATCGTCGCTGCCGCGGCGTCGATGCTCTCCGGCTCGGTCAGGTCGAGCAGCACGAAATCGACGTCGGCGTTCGGGCCCGCGCTCCGAAGTGCCGCGACGGCGTCTCGCGCTTTGGCCTCACTGCGTGTCGTGATGACGAGCCGTGCGCCTTTTCCCCTGAGAATTCGGGTCGCTTCAAAGCCGAGGCCGCTGTTGCCGCCGGTGACCACGAAGGTCTTGCCCGAGAGGCTGGGCAGGGTGTCAGGGTTCCAATTCATGAGATCGCTCCAAATGCCGTGTGCGGCTCAAAACGGGTCTCCGTAGGCCAGCCGCAGCTGTCCACGAGGACTTTGTGGGCTTCTTCTGGCGTCTCCGTCGGCCACTCATAAATCTCTGCGATTCGCAGTCCGCCGTCGGTGTCGGCTGCGGTGACAACGAAGGCCAGAGGCATCGTCATCAGGTTGAACGGCAAGAGAAAGAAGCGAGCTTTCACTACGAAGAACAGGTAGACGGCGTCTCGCTCGGGGTGCCGTGCCGTGCCATGTGCCTGTCGTGGCGGCTGATTCGTATCCACTTGAGCATTCCTGCCAGCTGTTCCCGGACATCGACAACAGGTAGAGCCTTCTCCTCGCCAACCTTCATGCGCCACAATGGCGCGTGCGCGGCGAGTGTACAGTCAGCGGTGGTGAACGCGCTCAAGTCGCCGCCGGTCTCGAGGTCAATGCGACCGTCGTATTAGCCGAGGTGAGATGCCCAGCGGTCAATGAGGGCGAGCGGTTCGTCCGGCTCAGTCGCAGCCATGAGAGGTCCTTGGTTGGCACTGCCCATGGAGATTCGCGGTTCGAGAGTGATTCTGAGGCATGGCGGCGCCTTCAGCATTCGCGGGTTGCGCCAGTCTATTCGCGAACCACGCCAATGTGCTCGGCGCTCTGGCGCTATCTGCGAATGACACAGACTCGGCCACGGCCTAGGATGCGCGACGCGGCTTTCCTCTGATCGAACCCCGAAAGATCACCTTAGACCGCAGCTGGATCATCGTGCTGCGAGATCTCGGCATCGACCCTCGGGATGTCCTGCGTCGCGCGAGGCTGTCGTTGGACATGTTGACCCGGGAGTCCACACGACTCAGCGTCCGAGAGTACTTCGGAATGCTGGACGCTACAGAGCAGCTGGCGAAGGACCCGCTGCTGGCACGGCATATCGGCCAGTCCGCCAGTCCCGAGGGCTTCTCGCCACCGATGCTTGCGGCCCTCTGCAGCTCCACGCTTACGGTCGCTGTGCAGCGGATCGCCGCCCACAAAAGGCTCATCGCCCCCATGCATGTGACCCACACCGAGACGGACGAGGGTCTGGTCGTCGGTTGGGCCTGGGATGACCCCACGATCGAGTCCCCCCGGCTCTTGATGGCGATGGAGCTGGTCTTCATGACGCGGCTGGCCCGCATCGCCATCCGTGAGCTCATCGAACCCCTTCGGGTCACCTGCCCGGTCCCGTCGGAGTCTGCCTCGGCCTACCTCGAGTTCTTCGGCATTGCTCCGGCCGTGGCACCCGAGACCAGCCTGACCTTCAGCTTGGAGGACGCTCGTCGCCCCTTCGTCACCGCAAGCGACTCGCTCTGGCGTAGCTTCGAGCCCAGGCTGCGCCGCCGCCTCAGCGAGCTCGATGCCGAAGCGTCCATGTCCAGGCAAACTCACTCCATGCTGCTTGAATGCCTACCCAGCGGAGAAGCGACCTTGCAGGGTACGGCGCGCAGGCTCGGTGTGAGTGGCCGCACGCTGCAGAGGCGGCTGGCCGACGAGGGAGTCACCTTCCGTGAGGTGGTGAGGGGCACTCGGGAGCGCCTCGCCAAGCACTACCTGACCAACACACCCTTGCCCTACGGAGAGGTCGCGTTCCTGATCGGCTTCGACGAGCCGAGCTCTTTCTTTAGAGCCTTCCGAGAGTGGACAGGCATGACTCCTGAGTCCGTTCGCATGGCCGCGCGCTAGGAACCGGTCCTGCCTTGAGTGTGGAGGCCACGCTCAAGTCGTCTTGGACGGCCGAGAGTGCTCGTGGGGCTCGCCGAAGGGAGGCACGGCGAGAATGGCCAACTCATCGACTCGCGTTCCCTCGCTCTAAACTTCAGGGCAGTCGCGATGCCGGCGCGGCGACTGGCCTGGGCACTCGGTTACGGCGTCGAAATCTGCACACACACAACGCGTCCATCAACCTCAAGCTGCACGCCAGATACCACATCGCCGAAGGCCAGCGGCTCCCCGTTGACCACGCTGTGCTCGGCGAGCCCCACGAGCACGCCCGACAAAGTACCGTGCTCGACCACGCTCACGTCTGCGACGCATCGCTCGCGTCGCATCATAATGTTCAATGCATCCACTGGGCCGTCATGTAGCTGACCGAACACCGAGGCTTCTCCAGCAAACTCCAAGACCTCACCCGGAAGAGCGAGTCGATGCTTCTCGCCACCGACGACAAGCTCGAGCGAGCGGCCACGGAAGAGCATGAGAGTACGGTCGATATTTGGAAACACTGAGAACGGGCCACTTGCTTCGATGCTCGCGACGGACAGTCGCCAGTCGAAGGACTCGAACGCCGCGCCGACAGGTTCGGCGAGCACCGCACGTGTTTGACCTCCGCCGTTCTTCCAGCAGCTTATGGGTTGATCGATGCGGTTGAGTCGAAACAAGGGCGCGTCATCTGGTGGAGGGGCTACCGCGTGCGCGGCAGAGTTCGGGCTGCCGTCGCGCCCGACTCCCTGGATGCCGCGGCCACCGTCGTGCCGTCAACCAGCGTGCGCGTCAACCCAGCGTGCGCTCACTCGCCGCATCTAACAATGTGCCTGTCGAGAGCGCCTGCCTAAGAGGCCCCGCTGAGCAGCCCCCTGCTGCGGACTCAGGGCAGGCAGATGCCGCCCGAGAGTTCGGCGGCCACCTCGTGCGCATTCGCCGTGCAACTCCCGCCGTTGTCGAGCGCGGTCGCGGAATCCCGCGTCACTCGGCCAACTCATTCGAGTCGACCTACGAGTACCGGCGAAAAGGGACAGTGCTCGCAACTGCCCGTGCTATCTTGAGGCGGATGAAACAAACCGAACACATCTTCGACAGGTACCAGCTGTCGGCGTGGCTAGAAGAGATCTCCTATCCGGGCGCGATCGGTCGATCGACAACTACGCCTTCGTTTCTGAGAGCGCTCGCGGATTCGCTCGAGGCTCGAAAGGACCAGATGACCGATGTGCCGCCACTTACTTGGTGGGTGTTAGCGTTCACGATCGAGGCGGCGCTTGAGTACGAATGAAGACAAGTCGTTGGACGTCGATACCGCGGGTGATCTCGTGGCGGACGAGGTTTCGCTCGTCGCTTTCTTACGGCTGCTCGCGGCTGACGGAGAAGATCACGGGTGGGAGAACATGCACACGAGTGCGTTTCTCAGCGCGCTCTCTGCGACACTAGTGGCGCGGTACGATGACACCGAGCCTTTCCGAATGGAGGCTAGTCCCGAGTGGTGGGTGCTGCTCGCGGAGGCGGTCGCCGAGGCAATCGCGAATGCAGGCAGCTCGGGGCCCGCTCAGTAGTTCGGGGAAGGGTAGCGAAGTGTCGTTGTTTGGAAGACTCAACGGCCGGTGTGTGTCTGGCCTTCGGCGCAGGCTCGCGACCTCATCCCGCCGCCTCTTGAGCGCGTGCGAGCCGGCCGCAGCCTTCGAGCGCAGCGATTGCGAGACACGCTCGCCTCGCCACCAAACACGTTCAGCCACGTCCAGACCGTCACTCGTTAGCTGGGGAGCGCGCCGGCGGAAAAGCTGTTGACGAAGGCAACCGTTAACCAAATCGTCATCGATGCGCGGGATCGGTGTACACGGGTCGCTTGAGTTGTGGATCGGCTTGGCTACGTTGGATCTCGTTCACCGAACCCCTCGACGCTTGGTTGCTGCTTGACCGGGTTGGAGCCCGCGGCGGTTCAGCCTACTTTGCGGAACGGATGGCCGCGGTCTTGCGAGTTGAAGATCATCTTCAGGCCTCGCCCAACAACTCCACGCGCCGCACGCCGGGCGGGACCCCAAACCACCGGCGATACGCACGATAAAACGACGAGAGTTCGGCGAACCCAAGCAAATATGCGGCCTCCGTCAGCGAGAGATCGCGCCGTCGGAGCAGCTCATCGGCCCGGTCCGCGCGCACCTCGTCAAGCAGCGCGGCAAACTGGTGATCCGACGTCGCGAGCCGCCGTTGCAGAGTCCGGAGCGTGATTCCAAACTCGGCGGCGACCGCCGCTGCCGTTGGCGTGCCCTCCGAGAGCCTGGACCGAATCGAGGTTCTCACGCGGTCTTCAAAGGTGTCACGACCGGCGGATCGCGCGCTGGCCTCGCCGAGGACCGACTCGAAGTACCGTTGGATTTCTACGTCAGCCTGCGGCAATCGACTGGTCAGAAATGCGGAGTCCATCTGGAGCTCGGCGACGCCAGTCCCGGCGACGACCGGTGCGTTCGCGAGGGACTCGAGCGTTTTCCGGTCGCTCGGCGAGAGCCCTCTGCGAACCAGCAGCTGGCGGACCGGAGCCGGGTTCCCCGAGATCTCTGCGATGAGACGCACCGCGACCAGGAGTGCGAACTCCGAAATCAGCGTCGCTCCCAGCGAGGAATCCGGTCGCTTCTCACGAAACACAAACTGAGCACCCCGCAGTTCGCCAACAAACGAGGCCGAACGATTCGTCAGTTGCTGGAATCGGCCGTGAACCTGTATGGCGTCGCCAATCGTCTCGGATGTTTTACAGGCCAATCCCACGATCCCCAGACTGCTCGATGTGTGGCCGTTCAGCGCGTCCCTAACAAAGTCGAAGTAGCCACCCCGCGAAGCCATCAGCTCCATGTGGCGGTAGGTTGAGGTCCCTGGGACGACCGAATCTCGGTCGCGGATCTGGGCCTCGGTCCACCCCGTCGCGTCGTGCAGCGCTTGGGCGGTCACACCGGAACGGAGCGACGCTTCGTAAGCAGGCAGCACGTTCGTTGCGAGGATGTCGCCATCGGACAGGACTATGTCGCGGTGTGCCAAAGACGAAGTCCGGAGGAGAAGCGAAAAGGGTGGGGCAGTGATTACTTACCATCGATGGAGCATCCAAATGCGTTTCCTAGTTGCCTCCTTTCTTATCGTTCTCTTGTCCGGCTGTTCGGCCGCTACTTTTCAGGTCCAGAATATCGCGGACGAGTTCGACGGCCGGCAAGTCTACGTTGGCCATGTCAACGTGAAGGACGAGCACGAGTTCACCTACATTCGCGCCGTTCAGGAGTTGGGCAACGCCGGCCAGATCGCTCGGCATACCACCAGCGACGAACGAACCGACCGTGTCCTGGTCATCCATGAGGCTGAATCCACGCTGGAGAGCGGGTTGGTGCGCTTCGTCGAGGATCACCGGCAACTCGGCCGCTATACTCACGTCACCGTGGAGGCTGGTGAGCTTGTGCTCGTCCAGCACACCGAACGGGGAACCAGGACCCGTCGAGAGGATGTGAACGATCCCGTTATCGCAGGGCCGACCCTGATTCCGTTTCTGCGGAGTGAGTGGGCGCGCCTGGAAACCGGCGAGCGGGTTCCGATCCAGTTCATCGTGCCGGACCGGCTTCGTACCTATCGATTTGAGACGGTCTACGAAGAGGTCGATTCGACCTGTGTGGTCTCGCTCCGACCGATGTCTGCTCTGGTCCGCGTGCTGACCCCTCGAATCGCAGTTGTCTTCGATTGCGAAACACGCCTGGAACTGGAGTATCACGGGCCAATTCCACCCGTTGATACTCGAGGGCGCTCACTGAACGGAGCGGTCGACTACGAGCAATTCGTAGAGGACGACTAACGCCGTCGCGCGCGGCATCTCGCCTCCGTCTCGGGTAGGGAGTTCTTATCGACGGGGGCGCGTCGCGCTCGCTTGGAGAATGGAGCGCGGCGGGTCGGAGCCGCTCTCTGCCTGTCTTGCTCAAGCAGGTCGGACCCGCTCTCTTCATCCTTTGCTCAAGCAGGTCACAAGGGGCACGACCTACCTACAGAACGTCGTGGTCCAGCCAGGTACACCCTGCATCGCCTCCACCAATACGTTTGGTTGGTGCGGATGCGTACTGTTCCAGAAGCGGGGTGCGATCGGTTCACCGATCGGCATCGCGAACTGTTCACAAACATAGAGCTGAATCGTCGCAGCGTATGTGCGGAACTCCTGAGGAGAGCCGACCACCGAGCCGCGGGTGCCGTGGCATGAAAGGCAGGCCGGGCGAACCACATCGTCGTAGAGTTCGGGTTCCGTATCCCAAACAGGTGGGCGCCACGCGTCATTTTGGGTCGTTCCGGCCGGAATTGTCAGGGCAGCCGGGTCGGCCACGCCGTAGAGCCCGAGGATACGTTCCCGGTTGATGGTCGTCAGATTTGTGCTCAGGAGCATCTCGTTCACGAGCCGAACTGCGTCCTCCTGCGAGGCACGCTCGATGACTCGGGTTGAGCCAGGATACGTTTGGTTCGTGAACGTCATGCTCTTCAACTCAAGCGGGCTAAAGGAAGCTCCCAGATTGCCGTCCGGAGGAAACGAGGAGGTGATGTAGCCGCCGTGGCAGTTCTGGCAGGTGTGCGGAGCATGCTGATTGCCGGCCCAACTTCCGGAGCCACCGCCGACGTTCTGTCCTCCGATGACGTTGAACCAGAAGAACTGCGTGACGCGCGGCCCGCTGGGAATGACCCTACGAAATGAGATACCCAGCCAGTTTCTGGTCCCGGTCGAGCTGCCGAGGCCATGGCCGCCGCTGCTTGATAGGAGCATGGCGATGTCTGCGTCGCCAGGCGGGCCGTCCATATGCGCATAGAGTCGGCGAGCGGTTGGGGATGACGATTGGCTATTGAAGAGTACGTCCGCGTCGTCGCCGGAGAACGGGCTGACTGTGGGAACGCCGCCCGTATGCGGCCAACCATTGTCGACCATCCATGAATTGAGCGTGTACTGGTCGGGGGCGATGGTCGCATTGGTGAGTGCCTGATACCCAACCTGACTGGTGTTGGTGTAGCGGAGGTTCGGCGCGAAGGAGGGATCATAGGGCAGGACAGCTTCACCGGCGCAATCCCGCGGGAAAATTCCGCCTGTGTAAAACATCGGAGTGGTCGTCAGTCCGGTGTCTTCTACGATCTTGGTGCGCTTCCACGCAGGTCCACCGCTGGCGGAGATCAAACGCACACGAGCATCGATCGGCAGGCCGACGATACGGTTGGTGCCATGAGTGATTGGGCGCGTAGTGGTACGTAGGACGACTCCAGCCGCGTCCAGTGTTTGGATTTCAACAGTGTCCGGTCCGCCCCGCCAGTGAAGAACGACGCAGCCGGTCCAGAACGGGTACGTGATCTCCGGCCGCATGGGGACGAGTCCCGTGCCTCCAATGATCGGACCGCCAGGTCGGTCGCCCAACACAAGCGCTTGGATTCCGTCCCCCTCTCCGTCGATCTCCCAACTTCCTCGTTCAAGATCGAACCAAAGATTCGCGAATTCCTGTCCTTCCGGAGGCTCGCTGGCCTCTCCGCCGGCCAAGAGCGATGGGGTTAAGTCGGGGTTTTCCCCCCAGAAGTACTCGATGCTCGGGTCCCCCGGGGCGTGGAACCGGACGAACCCAACGCCGGTGGGCTCGACGTGGCCGACAGCGCCGGGAGGTACCGCGGCTGTGTCAGGCCGCGCCTCGGTGGGAGCGACTCGCAACGTTCCGAACGTGCTGGCTGCGGCGTCTCCATCCAGCCAGGACATGCACGCGACGGCGTCGCCGGTGACGGGGACTCCGTCAAGGTCTTGAAGCGCACCGGCTGGTATCGAGACGCTGAGAGGTACCGTTCGCGCCGGATGTTGCAGGAGGGCGTTCTCAGAGGCGCTGAAGGGTACGCCAACGCAAGGCTCCAGCTCGACCTGCAGCCCGTCGTACGTGTTGCTTGCCTCCACAACGCGCGGCACGTGGCCTGGAGCGTCGAACGTGAGGGCGCGCCGCCCCGAGTAGTCCAAGACCGTCTCGAAATGACTCCCTCCATTGATCTCGATTTCGCTGACTCCTCCGCTGACTCGAACTCCTCGGATGGGTGCCCCCTCGCGCCCGTAGACCCTGCCGTTCACCGGGTAGGTCGTTTGCCCGTAGCGCACGCTCTCCTCCGCCGCAGACATCGCTCCGCGGACGTCGGTCGCGAGAACGTAGACCCTGATAACACCTGCCTCCTCGTCTGCGGGTGCGCGGAAGAAATAGCGCCCATCGCGCTCCTCAATCTCGGAGCCAAGCGCGGTGACTTGGATCGTCACACGTTCACCGTCCGGATCCGATACCTCGATCTCGATCTCGACTTCATCGCGGCGCGAGATCGCCTCCGCATAAGAGTCGCCGACGATCGTTCGAACGGACAGGACGGGGCGGTTGTTCTCGATGATCAACGTGCCGATGTCCCCTGGTCCAGCGAGGAGATCGAGTGTGGTTTCCCCACACCGCGCGGTCGCTGAACCGGGATCGTTGAGGAAGACGAACTCCCCGGCGAAGTTTGTCCGGACGGTGAACTCCGGCCCCTCCACCCACGTGTCGATGTCGGTGCCGAACATCCCGATTTCAGCCGTGCAGGGCAGGTCGTCAGGCAGGGTAAGGGTGCCCCACGTGTTTGACAGATCAAGCTGTACAACGAGCGGCAGCGGGGTCTCGATCTCTTCGGTGAACTCAAGGAGTTCGCCGCACTCTCCCTGCTCATGCAGCGACCAACAGACGCGATAGGTGCCGGGAGCCGCGGGGATCGCCCAGTTACCGCGTCGGTCGGAGGTCCCCGACACCGTCTCGCCTTCGCCCTCCGGTTCGAGCGTGATCTCCACGTCCGGAAGGGCGATTCTGCGGTATTCTGCGGTCTCGCCGACTACCAAACCGGAGACAAACACCCTCTCGACGGTGGGAAGCTCGGAAGAGGTATCGGCGTCTTCCGCCGCGTCCGCGTCCGCGTCCATGTCGGAGTTGGCGTCCGGGTCCGAATCTGTGTCCGGCTCTGCGTCCACATCGCGGTCCGTATCCGCGATGTCCCGCGGAGTTTCCGCGTCGATACTCGGGTCGACCGAGAGGTCCTCCCCCAGATCTTCGATCGCGTCCTGCTCGGTATCGGCAGTGTCAGCGGTAGTCGAGTCTCGGCCAGCGTCCTCTTCCGCGACATCGACCGAGGCGGCGTCGGCAGAGGCTTCGGGATCGACTTCACAGCCGAGGGCCAGCAAACCAAAAACTGGGAGTGCCAGCCAAATGGCCGAGACGGAGGAATGTCGCATGTTGAGTGGGGAGCTGGGGCGAGGGCGGGGGCTCAGTAAACTACTAGGGGCTCGAGCTTGGTTCAATGGCGGATCCGTCGGATCCGTCGGATCCTGCCCGAGTTGGCGAATCCACGGACTCACCTCGGACGTGTACCGGTTTCGCCGCAGGGACTCCGGCATGCGCTATCGTGATACCCTCACGCTCCTTGACCGACCTTCTGGGGACTCACCAGTGCCCTCATGTTGCCTCGATGGACGGTGGGATGCTCGACTGGACTGCAAACCAATTTCCAAACGCGTAGCGCGAATCGGGCACACACAAGGACCACGAAGTGAAGATTAGGACATTCTTCGATAACTGAACTTGGACACTCACCTACGTCGCGTGGGACGAGGACACAGGCGACGCAATCATCATCGACCCTGTTCTGGACTACGATCCCGTGGGGTCCAAGATCTGGACGGAGTCAGTCGACCCGGTGCTCGCGTTTGTCGAGGCCCAGTCGCTGACACCTCACTACTTGCTCGAAACACACGCACACGCGGACCACCTCTCCGGCAGTCAGATGATCAAGGAGAAGTACCCATCCGCTACGGTTGCGATCTCCGAGAAGATCACGGACGTGCAGAGCGTCTTCGTGCTCCCCGCAGACTTTGCGACCGACGGACGTCCGGTCCACCAACTGCTGGTGGACCGGAGAGGTCATTCGTGCTGGCGCGCACCGTCCGTGACAAGACTCTCTCGGCCCCGACGCTGCTCTTCCAGAGCGTGCAGGTGAACGTCGACGCGGGCGCGCTCCCCACTGCCCACTCGAACGAAGAGCGGTACCTCCGAATCCCGATCAACATCTACCGATCCGGGGAGAAGGGAGAGATGGAACTCCAGGAAGTCCAGGACTGGCCTGGAGCGTGCCCGTCCTCGGGGTAGGGGGCGGGCGCTCGCTTGGCGGCGTCCAGGGTTCGTCCGCCAGACGGCTAGGAACGCGTCTTTGGGCCGACGGAGATGCCCAAGAATCCCCCCCGATCCTGCGCGGAACGGGGCCTGTCCGCGCTGCAGCGCATCTGCCACCGATCGCTCCTGAGCGCACGCCGCTCGCTAGTCACTGACCAGGAGGTCGACGAACTCGTCGATCTGCGCGGCCTCGACCATGTCTGCGCCCGAGTGTCGCCAAGCGAACTCACCGATGACCGCTCGATACAGAAGCTCCGCTCGCGTGCGCGCACGCTCCGTCGTCAATCCGTGGGCCTTGAGGAGATCGACGACGTACCCGACTCGGCGTCCGTCGACTCGTTTGAGGACCGTGGCTACCTCCGAGTCGTTTGCCGCCCACGAGCGCAGGCTGGCTTCGATGGCGGCTCCGCGCCCGGGCAGCGTCATGGTCAGATGCGCGAGCGCCCGCACGCGTCCAGCGGGGTCGGCGGCTTTGGCGTCGACGACGTCGATGATCGCGCTCGTGCCGATGTCCTCCCACGCTTCCAGCATCGCCTCGTGCAATGAGCGCCGGTTGGGGAAGTGCCAGTAGAAGCTGCCCTTTGTGACGCCGAGACGCTTCGCTAACGGCTCCACTCTGAGGGCGTCGGCGCCGCCGTCACAGAGAGCGTCAAACGCCGCCTGTATCCACTGATTTCGATCGAGTCTTGCCATTGGTTCTTCAAACATACGGCAGCGTATGGTATGAATCACTAACCATACGCAACCGTATGGTTTTCCAGGCACCCACAGAGACCCATGTCTGCATCCGAACTGATCGTCTCCTCCACGCTTGTCGCCTTGGCCATCATGCACTCGACTCTCGGAGAGCTGCGTGTTGTTCGCCCCCTTCTGCGCCAAGAGTGGGATCTGGGCTTGCCGCGCGCGTCTGCGGAGGAGCTCGTCCGGTACACCTGGCATCTTCTGTCGGTGGCTTGGGTCGCTCTCGCCGCAGGTGTGCTTGGAGTCAGCCCGCTGGTGGGAATCCTGCTAGTGGCGGTCCCGGCTTGGCTCGGCCTCATCGTCCGGATGCCGAGCCATCCGGCGTGGCCGCTCTTCCTCCTCACGATCTGCGCTTCGTTGATCGCGCTGGACTGGTTCCCCACGTCACTTCTTGCGGGGCTCGGACTGGTTTCCGCGCTGACGTTCGGCTGCCTCTCTGGCCTGCACGTCTACTGGTCGGCCGGTGGCCGGTGGCTGTCCGACGCTGCGATACCGACTGACCAGGACGGCAAGCGCCCGTTCTCGCCGAGTAGGGCCGTGACGCTCATGGTCGCGGGCGGTCTCTCGCTCTTCGGCGCAGCGGTGGGGGCTCGCGCGCTGGGCGTCGGACCGCCAACTCTGCGCTGGGTCGTAGGGGCGGGCGCCGGCGTGTTTCTGCTTCGTGCTGCTGGCGATGGACGCTTTGTTGGTTTCACGAAGACTGTGCGCGGGACAGCATTCGCTAAGGCCGACGATCTTTGGTTTACACCTGCGTGTGTTCTGCTCGCGTTCGGCTCCATCTCGGCGTTGCTGGCGTAGACCGGCTAGACACCGGCGCTAGGGCTCGGCCGGGGTCCGCGCTGGGTGGGCGGACAGGTTAGCACTGGGCCTCCGCTGCGCTCTGCATTTGGGCTCGCGCTCATCATCTTCCGACTTCATGGTGGACGGGTGTGGGTGACTTGCGCGAGGGCCCGAGGAGTCGGACGTCTGGTGAATACCGATTCACGCGCCGCGTCTGCGACTGTGCTACCCCTCTCGGTAACACTCCCCAACCTCGCGAAATTATGACGTCCCTACTCCCGGGTCATCGGTTCCGTGTTCCTGTTCTCGCGTCTTCGCTCTCTCTGGCTCTCGCGTGCAGCGACGCCGAGACCGATGCTACCGAAGTTGGAGCGGACGCCGGAGATGCAGGAGCGGATGTCGGACTCGACGCGGACGCGGTCGATGTTCCTTTGGATGACGTCAAGGACGTTGATTCGCCGGACAGCGACGCTTCGGCGGACGCGGACGCCGACGCCGACGCGGACGTGCAGCCGGATGCCGAGCTGGACGCCACGACCGTCTCGCCTCGCTGCGTGGTCGAGAGCATTACTCCCGGCGAGCTTCTGCGTTGGTGACACGCCGAAAGTCTCAATCTGGCTGAGGCGCGAACCACTCGACACCGAGGGCTTGAAGACCAACTTCGCGGCCCTCCTCGGTGGAAACTCCGGCGAAGTTGATGTCGAGGAAGACGAAGATCGTCCGGGAGGCTGGTTGGGCGTGATCTGGGACTTCCAGGTCACTGAGGAAAACGTCGGCCGGCTGGAGCTTCGCATCATTCCTTACGACGGGACCGGCCCGGTCTTGCAGACGGTCGGCGTCGGATACCCGGACGACGATCTGGCTGAGATTGGGGAGGTCCCAAGTGGAATCATCCTTCGAGAAGAGGGCGCCACTGTGGCCAACGTCCCGCAGCGGATTCAACTCTTAGAGAATGGCGAGGACACGGGTTTTGTGGCCATCGATGCCTCTGGAACGGTTTCGTCTGCGTGGCGGACTGACGAGGGGAACTACGAGCTCAGTTCGACGAGCTCACTAGTGGCCTCCTACTCGTTTGACGACTCATATGTGCTCGACAGCGGCCGATCGTTCAATCACGGGTCTGGCCGAGTGGCTGTGATGGGCGCAGGTGTTGGCAGCGGCCGGTCCGCGCGCTTCCAGGTCAACGTCGTGCCCCTGATAGACGGCCAACCGGGAAGCCCCTACGAGCTCTCGACTTCGTTACCAGTTGGACCGAAAGGCGAGGCGGCAATCTTTCGCGCCGATCGAGTGCTCGCCGGAACCGCGCTCGCGCCAAGATTCGAGGGCGGAGAGCTAGGCGCTGCAATTCTCGTCGCCGGTACCCTAGGAGATGACGACCAGCCAATCTGGATCTCTGTGCACGGTGATGGGGCGATGGAGCTGATTCCGGTGGACCTACCCGGCGGCGACGCGGGACTGCTCTCAGGCGAAGGCAGCGCAGTGTTCTCCCGCTCGTTCTCCACCTACGCTGAGGCACCGGGCTCACTCGACGAGGTGGAGCTTTGGTACCATCGTCCTGTCGGAGCCGGCGCAGAGGTTGGGGCGGTCGCGATCGCAGCCGATGGTAGCGTGACGACGATCGCCCGATTTGCGGTCGATGAACTCTATGAGGAGTTCGATGTTGTTCCTGTGGAAACGTCCGCTGGCATCGAACAGCTGGTGGGTTTGCAGTCCCGGGTGGGACTCCCGTCCTGCTTCTCGCTCGAACCAGCGCGGACGGGGACTTTCACGACCCGGTCGTGCTCGATTTCCCCTCGGCGGTGACCGCAGCGACGGACTACTCTCTCTTCGGTCCGCCCGCTGGTGGCTCAGGGCAAACGAACTTACAGTGTCAGAGCCGCCGGGGAACCCCCGAGTTGGTTTGCTCCACCAGCACGATCTGGGAGCACGGGCTGACGCGCGTCACCGGGTCTACTGAAGTGCGCTGGTCGAGCCTGGACACGGTCACGCCCGATCGAGGCATCGTCCCGCCCGGAGCGTTTGCTTTCACGGCCACCTCACTTGTCGATTCCCCTTGGAGCCGGACGCTAGCCGCGTTTGGTCCTGAAACGACCTGGCTCCACACGTCGACGATGGAGGGAGACACGGAGTCCTTCACCAGCCTCGTGGATGACGAGTGTGGTGACTGCTTCGTGCCGCTCTCATCGGAGCCCGCGCTGATCGCTGGTGAGTTGGTCGATTTCGAATGTGGGCTCGCTCAGTTCGATGAGGATACCGGTCCAGCCTTCCGTTTCGACGGCGGCGCAGCCCAACCGTTGCAGCTACTCGGAGACGATAGGCTTAGCTCTTGTTCCGCGACCGAGAACGACGGCACGACCTACATTTTCGCGGGAGTGTTCGATGGCTCGGGCTCCGCGGTCTACGTGTTTGATTTGGATCGCGGCGCAGACTCCGCCGCTCGCCTCGCCGTTCCCGGGGGTTCCGCTGTCAGCCGGCTGGAGCTTCTCGCCGACCCGTCCGCTGGGCAGTCGCCTGAATCGGGCAGTGGGCGCGTGGCGCATTGGTACGAAGACGACGAAACATATCAGGACCTCTACGATGACGTCGTCAGCGGCATGGTCGTGAACGTCGACCCAGACGAGAATGTGACCGCCGATTTTGTTGGCGAGCCAATGGTGCTCGCTGATTGGAGCGGGCCGGATCGACCAGGAGCCTGGTTGGGCTTGGGTCTGCTCTCGGTGCGCGCGCTTAGCGGTGGATACTGGGGCCGCGAGACCACGGAAGCCCAGGATGAGTTCGACAATCGCTATGTTTGGACTCGGCCTACGGACACCGCCTGCGGGGTGGAGCTTGTCATGGGAAGGCTGGGTTCGGAGGACGACTGGGAGGTCGTCAGCGCCTCGGAGACCGAGGACTGCGCTGGTCTCACTATGCCCGTCGCCACAGGGGACTTCGGCATCGGCTATGGCCCGCTCATGTATGTGACGCCTGCCGAGGGAGAAGTTGGCGAGTTCGGGTTTATGCAGGGGGATACGTGCTGTTCTCGCTCACTGACGAACCCGATGTTTACGCCATCCACCGCGGGCGGGGCGAGCGCAACCGCTGGGAGCATCGTCGTGGTGGACGCGAACGGAGATGGAATCCATGACCTCGCTTTTGGGGAGAGCCGTCGAGGTCCTGCTGGCCTGCTCATTCTCGATGGGAACGGTGGTACCACCAACGTCGATCCAGTCGGGGTGGACGGACTCGTGGTCATGAATGGCGGTGTATCGCCGGGGATCGGATACCCGGCAGGCTCGGCACGGGCGTTTGGCCTGAGAAGTCGATTGGCGCAAGTTCGTGGCCGGGTCCACATCGCTGGCGTGGCTCGGCCTTAGAGGATAGCGCGGGTCGGCCTTAGAGGATGGGCCGGCGCTCCTCGCGGTCGCTGAAGGCACCTGGTCCCGCTCCTCGCGTGGCGTTAGCGCTCTGCTGCCTTTTGTGGCATCGGGCTGCTGGAATTCGTTCCGCAGCAGCCAGCCCCACGAGACCTCATGAGCTACACGCCTCCGCAGATCCAGTCCGTTCACTTCCCGAAGTTCCGCGCTGGTCTTCCGTCGATGGCGGGCAAGACCGTCGCGATCACCGGAACGACGTCTGGAACTGGTAAATCAGCGGCGCACACGGTGGCCGAGTTGGGAGCGAAGGTGCTGCTGCTCAACCGCGCGTCGACCCGTTCGGAGGCGAGTCTGGCGGATCTGAGTGCGGCAGTTCCAGGAGCTGAGTTCCACGCAGTTGAGTGCGATCTGCAGTCCTTTGCATCGGTCAAGGCCGCAGCCGCCAAGATAGTGGATCTGTGCCCAGAAGGCGTGCATGTGCTTTGCAACAATGCAGGTGTTATGGCGCTCGCGGACGTCGCCACGGACGACGGCTACGATGTGCAGATGCAGACGAATCATCTCTCGCACTTCTTGCTCACACGCGAGCTCATGCCGCTCCTAGAGTTGGCTGCTGACGCATCCGGCGACGCGCGGGTCGTGAATCACTCGAGTGTCGCGCGAATGAGCCCGGGCAAGCAGTTGATCGGCGACTACTTGGAGAAGCGTGGAGGGAGCCTCGGAGGCGACGGAAACGCCATCTTGAACGCGCTCTTTCGGGGCCCTCGCTGGGTTCGCTATAATCAGTCAAAGTTGGCCAACGCGGCGTTCACCGCGGCGCTTCATGCCCGCCTCCGGGCTGCTGGATCCAAGGTAAAGGCGCTGGTCGCGCATCCTGGATTCGCCAACACGAACCTGCAGCAGACGAGCGTCAAAGCGGGCGGCATGGGCTCGCTGTTGACCGGTATGATGATGAAGACCAGCCAGAGTATTGACGACGGCGCGCTGGGCATCCTCAGCGGCATCTGTTTGGCCGAGGCCGAGTCGGGCCAGTTCTACGGGCCGGGCGCCGGCGCGTTCTCGTTTAAGGGCGCCGCGCAGCCGTTTGCTCTGGAGTCGTTCTACGACAACGCGGAAACTCGCGAGCTGCTCTGGGAGAAGAGCGAGGACGCGATCGGCCAGTCCTTCGACATTTAGCTCGCGTCGTTCCGCGTCTCGGCTCAGCTCTGCCCAGATCGAAGCGCCGTATGCCGTTGACGACCCACTGCACGTGGCCTCGGGTCGTGGCGACTCCTGTTCCCGAGTTGAGCGTCGTCGCGATGCCGGCTCACCTTAGCGCCGGCCGCGGTCGAGGGCAGGGCGATGATTGTCGTCGACGAAGTCGTAAAGACGCTGGCTGCCGGAGACGAAGCAGGAGTCTACTTCGTCTGGTGCCTTCGGCTCGCTGTGATGAAGTAGCGAATCCGTGATGCAGAACGCCGTCACGTCCGAGATGTGGATCGAGATTCGTGCATGCGTACGGGGAACGTTGTGGTTGATCTCGGCCAGGATAATCCGTGCGGACTGAGCCGCGGCCAGCGCGCTATCGACCGACGTGCTGAGCGTGCAGAACCCGTGTCGGTCCGGCGGCGAGAGGCGCATGCTCGCGACATCGAGTGGGATCCGTCTCGATGTGAAGAGGCCGGGGATGTCTTTGAGGAAGACCAGAACTCAAGCTCCTCAACAAGGCCTCGCCGCGGTCTAAGAAGTGGCCGGTCGGTGTGTGGTGACCGAGGGGCTAGCGAACCTGCGCTTGCGGGGCGAAGTCGGCTTGGTCGGATGCGACCGGACCTTCGTTGGCAGACGCCGAAGCAGCGTCGGTGCTGCGCGCGACGACGAAAATGAGGACCACAATCGCGGCAGCGACGAGCAATCGAATCGCATGCCCTGCGATCCACAGCGCTCCAGAGCGACATTGAGCGGGCAGCGAAACTGGCCGGTTTGAAAGTGTGAGGCTCATCGCTGGCTTCGGTTTTTCGGGGTGGGCTGTTTTGTGAGAGCCAATCGCTGAGAAGAAGGTTCAGCGCGATCGCTCTCACACGCTTTAGAATCGACACGGTTCTCCCTTTGTCTGCTGGTGTTCGCCTGAGCCGCCGACTAAACGCGGCATACACCGCGCCCCGCGGCCCCCTCTCAACCCGAGGCTATGGCAACGCATCCACCAGGCGAGCTGAGAATCGAGTCCGATACCGCTGAGGTTCGGGCCATTTTGAGTGGCGGGTGGACTCTTCCGTCGATGGTCGCCTTGAAACGGTTGGCCGAGCGGGCTCCGTTGGACGGCGGACGTCTGGTCATCGACGCTTCCGGGCTTGATGCCTTGGATACGGCGGGCGTCTGGGTTGTTCGTCGGCTGATCCAACGGGCAGATACCGCCGGATCGAGCGTAGAAGTCGTGGGCTTGCGCGACGACTACCAGGCCCTGCTCG
>JBLHWZ010000073.1:0-20826 GCA_047629415.1 Bradymonadia bacterium
TCGTCGACCAGCGCATGGAGCCCGTCGAGGCGACGGCGAAACCCGAGCAGCAGAACCTCCTCGAGAGGGTGGGGCGAGCGGCGACGGTACAGGTGCAGGATCTGCTCGGCCTGCTCGCGTTCATTGGCGAAGCCACGGTCGCTTTGGGCCGCCAGATTATGCAGCCGCGCCGAATTCGCTGGCGGATGACGCTCAAAATCGTCGAGGAGAGTGGTCTCAACGCGCTCCCGATCGCCGGTCTCCTGGTCTTCCTCCTGGGCGTCGTTGTCGCGTACCAGGGCGGCCGCCAGCTAGAGAGCTACGGGGCCAACATCTTTGTCGTCGAGCTCGTCGGCCTGATCATGCTGAGAGAGCTCTCGCCGCTGATCGTCGCGATCATCGTCGCGGGACGCACCGGCTCTGCTTACACGGCCGAGATCGGGACGATGCGCGTCACCGGAGAGATCGACGCGATGCAGACGATCGGCATTGGCCCGTTCGATCAGCTTGTGTTGCCGAAAGTGGTCGGGTTGATCATCGCGCTGCCGTTGCTGACCGTGTTTGCAGACATCATGGGGATCTTCGGCGGCATGGTCATGGCGTCGAACGTGTTGCAGGTCTCGTTCTCCGACTTCCTGCAGCGGATGCCCCAAGCGATCTCGGTCTCCGACTTCGTAGTCGGCGTCGTGAAGGCCCCAGTGTTTGCGCTGATCATCTCGATGGTCGGCTGCCATCAAGGCTTTCAGGTCAGCGGCGGTGCCGACAGCGTTGGGCGCCAGACGACGGTCAGCGTGGTTCAGTCGATCTTCCTCGTGATCATCAGCGACGCCTGTTTCTCCGTGTTTTTCTCGTGGTTGGGGATCTGATGAGCAACCCAACTACCGAGCAAACTGACGGCGAGTACGAGCACGTGATCGACGTCCGCGGACTGGAGACTCGCTTCGGCTCCCACGTGGTGCACGACAATCTAAACCTCCAGGTTCGCAAGGGCGAGATCATCGGAATCGTCGGCGGCTCTGGCAGTGGAAAATCAGTCTTAGTGCGTCAGATCATCATGCTCTCGACGCCATCGAAGGGCTCGGTGAAGATGTTTGGGCAGGAGACGGTCGGGATCGAACAGCGGGACGCGAATTTGCTGCGCCGGCGCTTCGGCATGATGTTTCAGGGCGGCGCCCTCTTCAGCTCGTTGACGGTTCTGGAGAACGTCGCTGTGCCACTGATCGAGCACACCGACTTGCCGCTGAAGCTGGTCGAGGAGATGGCAATGATGAAGATTGTGCTCGCCGGCTTGCCGCCAGATGCCGGAGCCAAGCTACCGAAGGAGCTCAGCGGCGGTATGCTCAAACGCGCAGCCGTCGCTCGCTCGCTCGCGCTCGACCCTGACCTCATTTTTCTCGACGAGCCTAGCGCTGGATTGGACCCGGTCTCCGCCGCCGCGCTCGACGGCCTGATCCTGCAGCTTCGCGCGTCGCTCGGGCTCACGTTGGTGATGATCAGCCACGACCTCGACTCTCTCTGGCGGGTGACCGACCGCGTCGCCTTCCTCGGCGAGAGACGAATCCTTGAGCTCGCGAGTATGAAAGAGTTGAGTCGGTCCAAGCATCCAGACATCGTGAATTACTTCGGCGGACCCCGAGGGCGCACCGCGATGGAGCAACATCTATGAGACCTAAAGTACGGTTTATGCTGGTGGGCGCCTTCGTAATCGCGCTCGGCCTCGCCTTGGTTACGATCTTGGTGTGGCTCAGCTCCGCGCGCGGCGACGAGAGCTACAGCACCTATGTGGCCTACGTGTCCGAGTCGGTGGCGGGCCTCAACGAGAACGCCAAGGTGCAGTACAACGGTGTCGACATCGGCCACGTCGGCTCGATCGAACTCGACCCTTCCGATCCGCAGCTGGTCCGGGTCACGCTGGAGATCGAAGAAGGGACGCCGATCAAGGCCGATACCACCGCGACGTTGACCTCGTCCGGGATCACCGGTGTCGCTCGGATGGAGCTCTCGGGCGGCACGGTAGAGGCCGGCGACTTGGAGGCGTTAGAGGGCCAGGACTACCCGGTGATCCAGACCACACCGTCGCTCTTTGTTCGACTCGATGAGTCGATCTCGGGTCTCGTGGGCGAGCTCTCTGGTACCGCTGAAGCGCTGACGAATGTCGCCAATCGCGTCGAGGTGCTGCTCGACGATGAAAATCGGCAGTCGATCGGGAACATCCTAAGAAACGTCGAAGACTTCACCGGAGATCTCGACCGCATTACGGATGAGGTCAGCGCTATCACCCGCGAGATCAGCTCGGTGACCGGCAACGTCGCCGACGCCAGCGAGGGACTGCCCGAATTGATCGCGCACGTTGGTCGTCTGCTCACCGCCTACGAAGGCTCCGCATTGATGATCGATCAGGCGGCTGCCGATCTTTCCACCTCATCGCTCGGCCTTGATGAGTCCGTCGCGAGCGTCGCGACCGGGGTGAACCGGGTGCTCGCGGACCTCACGCCGCTGACCCGTGGCACCTCTTCGCGGTTGGTACACTTGGTCGACGAGATTCAGCTGCTGGCGGCGACCTTGCGACGGGTCATGGAAGACGTCGAACAGAACCCCGAGATGATGCTATTTGGCCGCCCCGACGCGGTCCGAGGACCTGGCGAATGAAAGGCTTACGACTCGCACTTCTCCTCGTCTTCATCGGCGTCTCCGGGCTTTCCTGCGGCGGCCTCTTTGGTCAGCGCAACGCGGAGACGATTCAGAACTATATGTTCAGCCCCCGCGAGTTCCAAGCGCTCGGAGATACGCAATCCAACGTGGTTTTGCTGATCTCGCCGATGCAATCGATCGGCTACGATTCGCGGCAGATGACCTACACGATGCGCCCTTACGAGCGGACGTACTACGCCTACAGTCGTTGGGCAGACACGCCGCCGAGGATGATCGAGCCGCTTGTCGTGCAAGCGATGGAGGCCAGCGGCTACTTCGGTGCGGTGGTTGATGTTGCCAGTAGCGTCGTCGCCCAAGTTCGCTTGGAGCTCGATCTGCTAGTGCTGGACCACGAGTACCAGACCACACCGAGCCAAGGGCGGATCGTGATCCGCGCCCAGCTGCACGACCTCGAATACAATCGCATCATCGGCACCGCGATCTTTCAGGAGCGAGTCGCAGCCCCGACCGAGAACCCCTACGGCGGCGCGCTCGCGCTGAACTTAGCGCTGGAGGTTGTTCTTTCAGATATCCTGCAGTGGGTCGGCGACTCCATTCCGCAGAAACTCGAGCCTCTTCAGCTTCGAGAAGAGCCGCCGGTCGAGTAGTCGTTCGGCTGGGCACACGCCGCTCGCTCGCTCGCTAGAGAATCTCCCACGCGAACCGGAGCACGAGTTCGTGCGCTAGGAGCACGGTGTCCTCTAGCAGTTCCGGGCGTCGCGTGACCTCAAGCGTGTAGTCCAGCGAGAGCTTGTCGAGCAGCTTGAGGCTCAGCGTAGACTCCCAGTCGATGGTCGGGTTCCCGAGGTCGACGAAGTCCGAGAAGATCTCGAAGTTTGTGGTCAGCCGAGCGGCGTCTCCGAATCGTACGCGACCCGTGATGATGCCCTCGAATCCCTCTTGGTAGAACGAGTCGACCTCATCGTAGACGAGGGCCGAGTCGGTCGAGACGTCCGTATCTTCGGCGAAGAGGCCCTGATGCAGACTCTGGCGGAAGCCGAGGCCGGTGCTGGCTTGCAGGGTCCCGATTTCGTTTCGCACCAGCCACGCGTTGATTCCGGCGCCCTCGAAGAAGAGTGTCTGGCCCCAATAGTCGGCCACTCTAAACGCGTCTCCAGCTGCGACGGAGCGAAGCTCAGACGTACCATTCAAGCGGTTGCGCGTGAGGATCACGTCCTCGGTCGTCACGACCGTTGTCGGGAAGAGCTCGGCCTCCACACCGGCGCGCCCGTAGGGGCCAAACACTGGGGTCACTGCGTAGGTGTAGAGCAAGTCGATGCGGAGTCGGTCATCGCTCTTCTGCAGCGGGAGCGCGTCTCCGACTTCGGGCTGGTTCCAGCGTAATCCTGCCTCAAACTGCATGCGAGCGAGGAACGAGTGGGGGTCGTCCTGGTAGGTGAATCCACCGTCGATGAAGCCCTCGGCGACCGCAACCATGTCCTTCTCAACGCGAAGGTTTCCGTCCGCACCGACGACGAGGTTCGGCGTCACCCGCTCGTTTCCAGTCGCGTCCCCGGTCTCTTCGGGGGTCACAACACCCGCACCCTCGAATTCGCCCGTCTCCGGGTCGATCACGAGTCGATAGCGAACGAGGCCACCTTCCGGAACAAACACAGTGGCGAAGTTTACGCGCGCCCGGTAGCTCGCGCCGGGCTGCACCACGCGGTAGAGGTCCGGCACGACGATCCACGTTTGAAGGGCCTCGCCGGCGAGCGTGTCTGCACCGTATCCAACGCCATAGAGGTCACGGGCCGCAACTCGGATTAGCTCGTACCCAGCCCGGTGCGGGATGTTGCGGGCATCAACGACCTCTACTCGGAGTCCGCCCCACGTGACGGGGACGACGCTCGTCTCCCCCTCAACGATCTCGATCGGGGCCGAGACTCCGGGCGAGTGGCCGCTACCGAACTCCACACGATAGCTTCCCGGAGCGAGCGCCGTCCTGCGGCCCGTCGACTCGCTTCCGACCCTGCGCGCCCCTTGGTAAACCGCATAGGCTGGCTCGTCCTCAGGGGAGGAGATGTACGGTACGAACACCGCACCTTGACCCACGGGGATGGTGGTGGTGTCTGCCGCGAGCTGGGCCTCCGGCGACGGCGCGAGCCAGCCATAGATTTCGCTCTCTCGCAGCTCCGCCTCGGCGAGGGCCTCCACCAGGACGGGGTTGGTCGTGGTCCGCAGAGCGTCTTCGTGCATCTGCGCGGCTGCGGCAGGGGCCCAAGTGACCGCTAGGAGAAACCCGGCGAGGCGAACGACGCAGCCAGCGACGGCAAGGCGTCCGGAGAACCATCTCGGCACCGGGATGTTCTGCAAGTCGATCAACGCGATTCAGGTGTTTGAGCGGATGGCCGCACGCTATCATAGCTGCGGGGAATGGATGCCACATTGGTACGCAGAAATTCGGTACCCAGAAATCCAACGGAAATCCGCTGCCGCTAGTAGCGAGTGCCGCTATCGACCGCCACTACGGGCCGGTCGATAGCGGCACTCGCCTCGCATCGCTCCACT
Source organism: Bradymonadia bacterium (assembly GCA_047629415.1). GTDB lineage: Bacteria > Myxococcota_A > Bradymonadia > REDH01 > REDH01 > CBDUJZ01. Next base: position 5,179 of record JBLHWZ010000073.1, read on the forward strand.
TGAGTCCGGGGGACAAGCGCAAACAAGACCGCGAGCAAGCCTGAGTCCTGAGCCCCGCCGAGAGTCTTTGCACCACCGACTGTATTTGCCCGGTATCAGCGGGACCTCAGATGGCCATCACGCCCTACAAGCCTCGCGTGTGCTCGGGTCGTAGCGGAACCTTCCCGCTGAGCGCGCCGTCGATTACGGCGACGATCTTGTCTCGGTCGACGGGCAGCCGGCCGCCGAGCGGCAGGTAGTTGGAGGCATGGTTGGTCCGGAACATCGTGTTGGTCGGCGCGGCGTTCGCGACGATCGTACGCAGCTCGCCGAGCATCTGCTCAACGGACGGCAACTCGAAACCACCCTTCTCTTGCAGTCGCTCCAGCGGCGTATTGGGCACGACCGTCGTCGTAAGGGCCGAGAAGAACTCGGGGTCCATACCCGTCACAAGGTCGGCGGTCGCGAGTGCGTGCTCCTGCGATCGTAAGGTACCAGCGACGCCCAACATCGCGATTACGCTGATCGAGATGTCGGCGTCATGCGCCTGCTTCGCCGCATCGATGTGCTGCTGAGCGGTCGCACCCTTCACAATTCGTTTGAGCGTCGCGTCGTCTCCTGACTCCGGTCCCAGATAGAACAACGAGAGTCCGTTCGCGCGCAGCTGCAGAAGCTCAGGCTGTGTCTTCGCCAGGACGTTGTTCGCCATCGCGTAACAGGAGACACGCCGTAAGTTTGGAAACACACGCTTGGCAGTCGCGAGAATCGGCAACCATTGGTCCAACTCCATGATCAACGCGTCACCATCTGCGACGAAGAGCTTCTGGATTCGCGGTCCGAAACGCTCACCGGCGACCTCCAACTCGGCAAGCAGCTCGTCGAGAGGGCGCACCCGGAACTTCTTGTCGCGATACATCGCGCAGTAGATGCACTTGTTGTGCGAGCAACCGATCGTTGCCTGCAGGATGAGCGCGTCGTGCTCCGACGGCGGACGGAAGAGCTGGCCTTCATACTTCATGCAGCGCTCGTTAGACGGTGTCGTGGGAAGAGGAAACGACAAAGTCGTGCGAAGAGGCAACGGAAAACGACGCTCAGTCCTCGAAGAGTGCCGCGATCGCCGCCCGCAAGTCGTCGTTTGAGATCCCCATGGCGGCCTCCCCGATCATCACCTCGCATCGGGACCCCTCGTCTTCGTCGCGTAGGGAGTTGATCAGCCAGATTCCGTGTGACTCGGCGACTCGGTCGCGCGCCAGCAGAAGGTCGGCTGGAGGCCCGTCGAGAATCAGGTGAAACATGTTGACCTGCGGCGTGTCGGGGAGGACCCGAGCGCGGTCGGCTTCGGCCCAGATGGATGCCACCTGAGCGGCCCGCTCTCGATACGCCGACATCCGTTCCAGCTTCTCCTCCAGCCCGATTTGCGCCGAGACGATGTTGGCTAGAGCCGAGTAGACCGTGCCACCCTGACGCCTCTGCCAGACGATCGCCTCCTCGATGAAGTCGCGCGGACCCAGCAGCATTGCGCCAGCTAGGGCTCCGATGGTCTTGTAGAATGAGACGTAGACCGAGTCGAAGAGGGCGCAAATCTCAGAGAACGGTCGTTGGTAGAAAGCCTGAGCCTCCCAAAGGCGCGCGCCGTCCAGATGCAGCCGAATGCCCAGCGCTCTCGCCTTGCTGCACAACTCGCCGAGTTGCTCCCATGTTGGAAGTTGGCCACCGATTTCGCGAGCCGGAAGTTCGAGCAGAAGCGACGAGATCGGCGGTAGGCCATCGAGGTCCACCGCCAGCGTGGGGCGGTGCGGATCCCCCAGTAGATGCGCGGTCAGCCCGTGAAGCGCGGCGTATCCGCGCTCCTCATGGATTTCCAGGTGAGACGTGGCGTGGAACGCCGTCTCAAAGAGCCCGCTGCGCTCCGCCCAAATCCTCAGCGCGATCGGTTGAGCCATGCAGCCGCTGGGCATGTAGCGAGCGGCCTCCATCCCGAAGAGAGACGCCACGGTGGATTCAAGCTCCTGCGCGATGGCCCCGTTGCCATAATGTTCGGGTTCGATCGCGCGCTCCCGAATGCGCTCTGCGACCCTCTCCAGTTCGGCCGCAGGGTCTGGAGCGCCGTGCCCAGCAAGGAGCCTTGAACTGGTTCTTAGCCGAACGCGACGCGCTCGGAGTTCATTCTCAGTCTTGGTCATTCCGTTCTCTTGGCGGTGTTTGCGACGCACTGCGCGGCGCAATGAGCAGTGCGGTTAGGAGCAGCGCAGTGAGCCGCAGCAGTGCGGTTAGTAGCAGCGCGGTCAGCAGCAGCGCGGTCAGCAGCGCGGTCAGCAGCGCGGTCAGCAGCGCGGTCAGCAGCGCAGTCAGCAGCGCAGTGAGAATCGTCGGAAGACTCAGTCGAGAGTCAGCCTGGCACCGCAGTTCGGACACACGGTCATCTCAGGCTCTGTCGTCCCACGGCAGTGGGGACACGAGTTCGAGAGGTCAAGCGTGATCGCGTCGTGTGGGTCGGGTGTTCGCGCCGCTTGGTCAACGGCCTGCTGTCCACCGGACCGCGCGATCGCCAAGCGAACACAGTACCGCATGCCCTTCGGTGTGAGATCTGAGAGTGAGATGCATTCATCATAGCCAGCGCGCATCAGGGTCAGCGACGTTTCGGTGTCTGTCGCCCCCAGCACGAGGCCAATCGTGGGGCTCACGACCGCTCGTGGGAGATCCCCCGTCAGTTTGGCGTTCGCGTCCGCAAGAACACCGATGATGACCGCCCCCGGGACCGCATTGAGCTCGCCGCCGTTGATCCAGCGCGCGTCGATCTTTGAGTCTACGGAGACTTGATTGATGAGCGCTCGGGCGCCGGCGGGAATTCGGCCGCCCGTGAGGTCTAGAAGAAGGACGTCCAAGCTTCGATGGGATTGAGGGATACTGGGTAGTTAGAACCACTCGATGCGTCGGTCAAAGGCGATGAACTATCGTGACGCTTCGTCGGGTCCTGCATCGCTTTCGGGCGCAGCATATTGTCTCGCGATGTTGTACCCCGTTGTGGAGCCCCGTTGTGGAGCCCCGTTGTGGAGCCCCGTTGTGGAGCCCCGTTGTGGAGCCCCGTTGTGGAGCCCCGTTGTGGAGCCCCGTTGTGGAGCCCCGTTGTGGAGCCCCGTTGTGTTTGTGTGGAGCACGAGGACGTCGCTCACGGCGCGGCGCACTCCGACGCCGGGCGTGCTCGTGACCACGAGAATCTCCACGTAAACGGCGAGAACGCTGAGAGCGCGTGGCTAGCGATGGTCAATCCCGCGATTAGCCCCAACCGGTTGCTCCACGGGGGCAATTCGACCCGCGAGGAAGAAGACGTCGAGGTAGAAACCGCGTCAGAGATCGGCTGTTGGTCGGGGCTCGTCGCCCCAGTCGCCAGGCGTGCGTGGACTCAAGGCCGAGGACCGCTCCGGCGCAGGACGAGCGATGACGTCACGAGTCGTACCGAGGCGTTGGTGAGCTGGCTCCCTCAAGAGTTTTCGGCCCTCCGTCTCCAACATGGTTACGAGCACACCTAGGAGGCGCCTCCGAGAGAGTAGGGCGGCAGAGTGGTTACTCTTCCGGCTGAATTAGGTCTTGTCGATCGCCGTCACGGAGTAGATGTCGAGACGGCGGTCGACCCACGGCCGGACTGTTCCGGTCCTCTCGGTGCGCCTAAGGAGCGCGACGTCGAGATCGTGAATCAACATCATCTCGACGTTTGCGGTGGCCTCTTCGGCGATCGCGTCGCGTGTGAAGTGGACATCGGAAGGCGTCAGAATTGCGGACTGAGCGTAGTGAATGTCGGCTCCCTCAACCATGGGTAGGTTACCGACGGCGCCGCTTGTAACGACGTAAACGTGGTTCTCGATCGCGCGGGCCTGTGCGCAACTTCGCACGCGAATGTGTCCTGAGCGGAGGTCTGTGTTGTAGGGCACGAAGATGATCTGCGCCCCTTGCTGCCGGAGCAGGCGTCCGAGTTCAGGGAACTCGATGTCGTAACAGATCGCGATTCCGACCTTTCCGCAGTCCGTATCGATCGCTTCGATCGAGTCGCCGGGTGACACTCCCCACCATCGCTCTTCAGCGGGCGTGATGTGGGTCTTGTAGCGGCGCGAGACCCGTCCGTCGCGGTGGAACAGATACGCGACGTTGTAGAGCTTCTCTCCCTCGACGACGAGGTGAGTACCCGCGATGATGTTGATCGCGTAGCGCAGCGCCATCTCTCCGAAGAGCTTCTCGTAAGCGGCCGTGAATTCGTGGAGGCGGCGCGCGGACAGCGCCGGTCTCGCCGCCGGAACGAGGGCGAGCAGCTGATTCGTCAGAAGCTCGGGGAAGACGACGAAGTCCGCGCGGTACTCGCTCGCGGTGTCCACAAAGAACTCGACCTGTTTGGCGAAGCCCTCAAAGCTGGCCACAGAGCGCATCTGATACTGAACAGATGCCACTCGTACCTTCGATGGCCGACTGCGCCCGACAGGCCGATAGTAAGGGTTGTGCCACTCCATAAGGACCGCGTGTCCGCCGGACTCCACGTCACTCGGGAGGTACTTGAGGAGCACGTGCTCGATCAGAAATCCGTTCGACATCTGGGCTGTCAGGCCGGGGTCGCGAATCTCCTTTCCGGCGACCTTCGCTACGTATTCTGCAGGCGTGAGCTTGGCGTGCTTATGGTAGCGCGGCATGCGACCACCGAAGACAATCCGACGCAGGTTCAAGTGCTGAGCGAGCTCTTTTCGCGCCGAGTAGATTCGGCGTGACAGGCGCTTACCGCGGTGGTCTGGGCTCACTGCGATGTCGAGGCCGTAGAGAGTGTCTCCCTCTGAGTCGTGGTTCCGAAGGCAGCCATCACCACAGACGTCATGGAATGTGTGGTTCCGGCTGTAGTCCGACTCGTCGACAACGATGGAGCTTGAGGTCGCGACAAGTTCGCCGTCGATCGCGACACCAATTTGACCCTCGGAGAACGTCGCGATCTGCGCTTCGAATTGTTCCTCCGTCCATGAAGGAATCGAAGCGAAACAGCGCGTGTGCAGGTCCACCACTGCGCCGAAGTCGGTGAACTCGAGAGGGCGAACCACGAGCCGTCGACCATCAACCTCGAGATCTCTTTTACGTTTCTTCTTGGTCGCCACGTGCGGAGTCCATTGAGTCAGAGAGTCGTCAGAAATCAGCGGCGACTAAGTTTGCCTCATGGATTCTCCGGGTCAAGCGAATAGGAACCGTGCGCGAGCGATTCTGATACCTACTGGAGACTGGGCAAGCGTGGCCGCCGGGTCACCCATGGAGGAGCGTGCGGAACCGGGCGTGATCCAAGCCGATCGGTTCGAGACTATGCGGCCGCCAGTCGATCTTTGTCCTCGTTCCAGTAGCGAGCCCACCAGCCGTTTGCTTTGAGGAGCCTCAGGCGCTAGGGCGCGCCCCAAACATAGCCGGCGATGCCCTGCTCAGTGTAATCAAGGGCATCACGTGCGTTGTCTCGCTCGGCCGCGCTTAGCGTGTAGAAGTGATTGTCCGACGGAGAGTGGTAGAGCCGATAGAGTGGGACCGAACCACACTGGTTCTCAGCCGAGATGTAACCGACCGTTCGAGTCGGAGCGACACCGATCTCGCACGCTGTTTGGGTGGAGAGCAGGTACTTTCCGCTGGGCTTCCGGCACAGGAAGAGCGGCCGTAAGGACGGTCCGGCTGCGGAGTAGAGGTGGAAGTAGTTCGCTGACTCCACTCGGTAGGGTGCGGTCCCCGCAAAGCCGAGGTCGTCGGTGAAGACGTGGCCGTTGCCATGCGCCCGATGAACCCCGGTTCTGCAACCGGCGATCGCTCCTTCGTCGCAACCACCATTGCAGTCGTCATCCAAGAGATTGCAGGATTCCGGCGGGACGAGACAGCTCGCGACGCCGTCCTCGCAGGTCGTGACACTCTCGCCTCCGCACTCTGTGAAACAGAGTTCGCCTGGCTGACAGAGGTCAAACACTTCGCAGCCGTTCGAGAGCATGCCATCGACGTCGAAGTATCCAGGCTCGCAAGCGCCAATCCGGCAATCTCCTTCGACGCATGCAGACTCAGCGTTGTTGATCACACAGGTACGGCCGCAGAACCCACAGCTGCCGGGCTCCGTCAAAAGGTCCACACACTCGTTGCCACATTGGGCAAGATCGCCGCACTCAAGTGGTACGTCCTCCTCCGCATCGGCTACGTCCAGTGCATCGAGACCTTCGCCCAAATCCGGGTCTTCGCGGGGGTCCGAGTCGTCGCCGGCATCGGGCGGATCGGTGTCCGATGTGTCGGGTTCCAGAACATCCGTCGTTGAGTCTGGAGCGGCATCCAGCGGGATATCCGGCGTTGGTAGATCAGCTGCGCTCGCGTCGAGAGTCGTGTCGAAGGAGCCGCTAGTGTTGGGACTTTCTTCCAAATCTGCGTCTGCGCCTACTAGCAATCCCTCCGCGCAAGCAGAGAGAGTGAGGGCGATGGAGAGCAGCCCGAGTCGCGCCCAGCTGAGGTGTGGCGTCAAACGAGGACTCCGGAGATCGGGTCGCTCGTTTGGCCTCCGTTCCAGCCGAAGGACTCCACACCCAGACCGAGCGCTTGAAGCGCGGTGAGCTGCGCGCGCGAGATATTGCCGCCAGCTACGCGCTCATGAACGCCGCCAACCAGGTTTCCACATGCACCGCCAGCCAGCACGACCGGCAGCTCCTTTACGCTGTGTCGCCAGCCCTCGCCGTACTCCGATGTTCCGTAGACGAGCCCACGGTCCAAGAGGGTTCCGCCGTCGGGACCGTCCGGAATGTTGAACGCATCGAGGAAGGCTGAGAATGCCTGCATCTGGTTCACGGTGATGTCTCGAACGCGGTCCCAGTGACCGTCGTGACAGGTCTTGTGCATGCCGTCCGGCACCCCAAGGTCCGAAAATACGTGCGTGGACGCAGGCGATGTCAGCATGAACGAGAAGACGCGGGTGAGGCCGCAGCTGACGGAGAGCGCGAGCAACTCGGCCATCGTGCGGGTTCTGGCGAGGAGGTCGCCGCTGTCGATGGGCCTGCCGGGATCGCCGCAGACAGGGGCCGCGGTTTCAATTCGACGTTGCAGCTCGTTGATGTGTTCGAGGTGGGCTTCGAGGCGCTCACGGTCTCGCTGTCCGAGTTGGCCACTCAAATCACGTGCGTCTTCGAGTACGGCATCAAGCAGCCGCGCCCGCCGCATAGACTGCGCGTCGTCCGGTCGGGCGGCGAAGAGTCGGTCGTAGAGCGCGCTGGGGTCCTGCACCGGCAAGTTCAGCGAGTTTGTGCCGTTGTACGAGACCGCGTTCCAGTGCCCGTAGTCGTGGAACCGCGCTCGGCTGACGCCAACCTCGAGTGACCGAAACCGCGGCGGCTCCGAGTAAAAGCCGTCATGCCGCGCGACGAATTGGTCGATGCTTGGCCGCAGCGCGGTCAGTGTGTGTGAGCCGTGATCGAAGGTCTCGGACTGCGGTCGGTCGCCGGTGAGCGCGACCATGAATCCGCGCATGTGACCATCTCCTTGGCCCCCCGGTGTGGAGGGGACGTCAGTGTGTGGCTCGAGCCCGGAGATGACGCTGACGTTGTGGCGCGCGAGAGGAGCGAGCAACTCGGTCGGTGCGTATCCTGCTCCCGTCGTTGACGGTGTCCAGAGGTCCGCTCTTCCGGCCTGTTCGGCGCCGTGACCCGAGTGCCAGGGGAGTCCATTTGCCCAATAGAAGAGGCCGAAAAACGGCGCTGCGGCGAGGGGATCTGCGGCCGCATGTTTGGTTCGATGCGTTGCCTCCAAAAAGGGCAGTCCGAGACCGATGGTTGTCCCGGCAACCGCCCCACGGAGCAGGGTGCGTCGGCTGAGTGTACGTCGGCTCATGGAGCACCTCCGTCAGTAGTTGGAGCGAATGTTCGGAAGCCCTCGCTCAGGGCCAGGACTCGAATCAACTCCTGGAAACGATATCCGGAAGCGGCGAAGTCAGCTTGGAGGTCTAGCATCGTCTGACGCTCTCCGAGGGTCTCTACCCGCCCGTTTGCGTGACGATAGAGTTGGCGAGCTACGCAGTTCGCAACGCGCTCATCGTAACGAAGAATCGCCGCGAGGTCGCGCGCGTGGTTAAGCACTTGGCCGTCGAGAGCCCCGGTCGCGTTGATAGGGAAACCTTCGGCCTCGTCTCGGTACCTACCGAGCGAGTCGTAGTGTTCGAAGAGGAAGCCAGGCGGGTCGATGAAGCTGTGGCAGCCCGCACACACCGGATCGACTCGGTGTTGTTCTAGGCGCTCGCGCAGGGTCGGCGGGTCACCTTCTTGCGGCGCGAGGTTGAGGTCGATGTCGTCCGGCGGTGCGGGTACGCCCATGCAAAGCACGCGCTCCCGTACGTACTTTCCGCGGAGGGTTGGGGACGTCTCTGTCTCGTGGGCGTTCATCGTCAGGAATGCACCGAGCGTTAGGATGCCAGCGCGCGGCACCTCAGGTCCAAACTCTACAGGTACGAACGCGACGTCGGAGGCCCCGGGCGCCTCGATACCGTAGAGGGCGGCGAGTTCACTGTTTACGTAGCCGCGCCGGTCCGAAAAGAGCTGTCGGATATCGGCGTTCTGACGGAACACGACGTCGTCTACCAGCAGCTGCAGCTCAGTCTGCATCGCAGCGAAGAGCGAGGGCGTGGCCTCAGGATAGCGCACCGGATCGCGTTCGACATCGTCGAGGCGTCCCAGGTCTAGATACTGCGCGAAGAAGTCCTGCGCGGCCTCTCGAGCCCGCGGGTCCTGGAGCATCCGCCCCACATGCGCCTCAATTGATTCATCTGTGAGGAGTTCGGCGTCTTCGGCCGCCTGCAGCAGAGTTTCGTCCGGGCTGGTGTTCCAGATGAGAAAGCTGAGCCGCTCCGCCATCTCCCACGAAGTATAGCGAGACCGGGTTGAGTCTGCCGGATCCGGCTCGCCGATCTCCGCCCGATAGAGGAAGTTGGGCGACTGCAGCATGCCGGCCAACACGAGTTCTGCTCCAATCATCGGGTCCCCATCCGACACAGCAGTGGCAGTGGCCAGCCAGCGAACGACTTCCGTCTCAGTGAGTAGGCGGCGGAAAACCCGGCGTCCTGTGTGGCGTACGAACCCTTGAAAACATTCGTCAGCGGGCTCAACGGGTTCACAAGCGAATAGCGTGGCGCGAAGCGTAGAGTCAGCAAAGACGTCGGCGGCGATCTGGAACGCGGAGTTTGAGTAGAGTTCAACTCCGGAGGCACTTACCACCGTCTGGGCGGCACCGATCGTGTAGAAGAGGTAAGGGTTGGTATCGGCCTCGAGCGGAGCGCTGGCGAGGCCAGAGCCGAAGAGGTCGTCGATGCTGTTTCGGTATTGTGGCTGCGTCAGCCGGGTCAGAACGGGCTCGGCCGGTTCGTACGCAAAGCCAGGCGGGTCGGCGTCTGACACGTCCAATTCGGTGTCGCTCGTGTCTGCGACATCCGTCTGCGTGGCATCGTCAGCGACGTCTGGCGTCGGTTCGGAAACATCGGTCCCGCCCAGGCTGTCCGCGTCGCCTATGTCGCCCGCATCGGGTTCCGACGCTCCAGCAGGTACGGGCTGGGACGACTCCGCGCACCCCGCGCACACCAGCCAGATCGATAGGAAGAGAGGGCGTAGCCGAGTCGACCGAGAGAGAGTGTCGTTGGCATTCGGGTGGGTTCGCACCATGGGCACCTGGGAGGAAAGTGCTGCTGCGTCCTGGGAGCCGCTGCACCGCAAGTGTACGCGGGCAGCGACTGCGGCACAACAAGGGGTCCGTCCTGCTACGACTTAGGGGTTCAGGCGCTGGCCGCCGTGGTCATAGATGCGGACGTCCGTCACTCGAACATCGGTGGTGCCTTCGCCAGGCGGTCGTCCGCGGTCGAGCCACAGATTGATGTGCACGAAACGCACGCCCAGTCGCCTACCCACAGTCAGCCGCTCGACGCGGCGCATCTCTGATTCCTCCGAGGCAGACGACCATGTGACCATCCGCCGCCTCCAGGTGATCGAATGTGTACTCTCGCTTGAGTCCGCCTGCGAAAAACGGCTCACCGTAGGACCCCGATGAGTGTGCAGTGCGTGCTGCCACGGGAGCGCATCTCGATCTCCCCACCGCGCACACTCGATGTCAGCCTCGTGCGCGTCGTCCGAGTAGACGAAGATCCCCAGGACCGCGTTATCGGCCACTTCTCCGCTCTCTACTTCAACGTCGAACTCTACGCGGGCGGCGCCTCGAGGGAGTGGGGCGCGAAGTTCAGCGGCTCGCCAGACAGCGTCATTGTGCGTAAGCCGGAGAATCAAGCCGTCGGTATCCTGAGCGATCGATGCTTCGCTTGTCCCCCAGTGGTTTCGCCCAGCCCCGCCCGGGCTCGGGCCTTCTCGAATCTCCCACTGCTGCCCTGCAAACTCGATCATGCGATCTGAGGCCTCATACCGGTCGTGAGGACCCGCGCAGCCCACACAGCAGGCCAGCGCACAGAAGAGGCCGAGTAGTGAGTTGGTTTGCAATGCGCTCAGATCAGAGTTGGACCCAAGCCTAGCAGAGCGGGCGCTACAGGAAGAGGCGGTACGCGGGGTTTTCGCTCTCATCGTGCCAGGCGTAGCCGAGTCCTTCAAGGAATGTTTGTACTGCCGGACCATCGCCCTCGGGCACTTGGATTCCGACCAACACGTTGCCGTAGGCGGCCCCATGGTTCCGGTAGTGGAAGAGGCTGACGTTCCACGGGGCGCGCATCTCGGTGAGGAATCTCAGCAGGGCGCCGGGCCGCTCAGGAAAGATGAACCGGTAGACGCGTTCATTGGTCACATCGGGGTTTCGACCTCCAACCATATGGCGCACGTGCAACTTCGCCATCTCATCGCCAGAGAGGTCGACGACTCCATAACCGCGCGTTTCGAGCGTCTCGATCAGCTTGCGCCGCTCGGAGAGGTTCCCCAGCTCGATACCAACAAATACATGAGCTTTGCCGGGACCGGCGTATCGATAGTTGAACTCGGTGACACTTCGGTCACCGATCGCAGTGCAGAAGGCGCGGAAGGAACCCGGCTCTTCGGGGATACTCACCGCGAGCAGAAGCTCTCGGCGACTTCCGACATCAGCGCTCTCGGCGACATACCGGAGGCGGTCGAAGTTCATGTTTGCGCCACTGACGATCGCGACGAGTGTCGCTCCCTCTGTTTGATTGCGCTGAGCCCAGACCTTTGCCCCGGCGACGGCGAGCGCGCCCGCCGGCTCCGATATCGAGCGCGTATCCTCGAAGATGTCCTTAATCCCAGCGCAAACCTGGTCCGTCGTGACCAAGACAACCTCGTCGACGCACTCGCGAGCAATACGGAAGGGCTCCTCGCCGACCTGACGCACGGCGACCCCGTCGACAAAGATCCCGACCTTCTCAAGCACGACGCGCTCGCCTGCTTCCAATGCGGCGTGCATACACGCCGCATCCTCAGGCTCTACCCCGATCACCTTTGTGTCTGGGTACACGGACTTGATGACCGCCGCGACTCCGGCGATCAGGCCACCTCCGCCGACCGGGACGAAGATGGCGTCTGGCGGACGCGACGTCTGACGGATGATCTCCAGCCCGACGGTTCCTTGCCCGGCGATGATCGCCGGGTCGTCATAAGGGTGCAGGAACGTTGCCCCGTTCTCCTCTTCCAGCGCTTTGGCGGCCGCATAAGCTTCGTCGTAGCTGTCGCCCTCAAGCAGCACGTCGGCTCCGTATCGGCGGACCGCTTCGACCTTGATGGGCGGTGTTGTTCGGGGCATCACGATCGTCGCCTCGATGCCCGCCCTGGCCGCCGCCATTGCGACACCTTGGCCGTGGTTTCCGGCGGACGCCGCGACGACTCCGCGAGCGCGCTCCTCCGGACTCAGATCGGCGATCTTGTTGGCCGCACCTCGGATTTTGAACGAGAAGACGGGCTGAAGGTCCTCTCGTTTCAGCAGCACTTCGTTCCCGGTCTTCGCCGAGAGCAGCGGCGCGGGCGAGAGCGGCGTCTCGATGGCGAGGTCGTACACGCGGGCGCGAAGGACGCGCTCCAAATAGGACTTGGGCATGGATGGTGCGGCTCGGTAGGGCACTGGCGGCTTCGCCGGGATCGATGAAGCTGCCACCATTAACTCGATTTTGACGCACCGCGTCTAGGGCGGCATCTGCCACTGGTGTCGAGAGGCACTTGCACTCGGGCCAGCGCGTCCGTTAGCTTCGTAGGCCACTCATGTAGATCAGCAGAGGGACAGGCCCTGTGACGCCGAGGCAACCCCGAGATATTCGGATGGTGCCAATTCCTGCGACACCAAGTCTTGGTGCCGAAAGATGAGTTCCCGGCGGTCGCGATTGGCGGTGAAGGGACGAATCGAAGGCTCCAAGGCGCAAAACCTGGAGCTGCGATGAGCGATATGTCCTTCCTCGACCCTTTCTGCACGTCGGGCAACTCGCTGACCACCATCGACCGTCCGGTTACGCCAGGCGTTCTGCGCACAACCACTGGGAACGCACGCCTCGTCGGCCGGCCCGGGGCACCGGTAACGCTCGTCCTGGGTGGCATCTGCGCCAAGGCGGACCTCGGCTGGTGGTCTGAAATCGTCGGCTCGGGCCTCACGATCGACCCGGACCTCGTCGAGCCAGAGAAGATCCCGGTGCCGACACTCGTGGTCGGCTTCGAGGCCGACCCGCTAGTTCGCCGCTGGCTCATCGACGAGCTGGTTGAGCGACTCCCGGATGCCCGTCGTGTGCAGATCGCCACGCGCCACGGTCACGACGGATTCCTGTTCGAGACCGAGGCGATTTGGGCCGTATTGGAGGGCGACGCGACTCCCATGTTGGCTCCTCCCCCAGGTAGCGCCTCTCCACCGCAATTGAGTCGGCCGCCATTTCGTTCGGACTTCCCGGCGCCCCGCCTCCGATTGCGCGCTCTCTCATTCTCTCCTCACTGGTGGTTGATCGCGAGGCTGGTGTTGTTCACTCGCCCACGTAATCGAATGCGTCGCCGATCGGATGTCAGGTGCCTTTGTCGCGGCGCATAACCTGCTCCGCAGCCTCGATGGAGTCTTCGCCGGAGTCGCAGCCCAGCCAATCGTCGATCGTATCTCCGACTGCGTACCGCAGAGAGGCCCAGATCCGCTCAGACACATACGCGTACGAGCCAGCGCATGAAATGAGAGGCATCCTCGGGGAAGTCCGGGTTTGAGAATTCCGCCATCGCTCCGAACCTCTCAACGAATGTGAGGTCGCGTTCACTGACGCGCCCTTCGCCTTCGTAGCCGATGAACTCCTCCGGCCCCATGAGGCTCAAGTTGATGACCCAATAGGGCACGCATGTGCCACTCTCAGCCGACCGGAGGATGCGATCGGACCAGTCCAATACTGGTCTCAGCCTCAACGCATTCAAGATGCCAATATCCAACAATGAGTTTACAGTGTGTGCGCAGATCCATTGTGTCGTCCCCTAAAAAGATGCCCGTTCAGCCGTTCAGCCGTTCAGCCGTTCAGCCGTTCAGCCGTTCAGCCGTTCAGCCGTTCAGCCGTTCAGGCGTTCAGCCGTTCAGGCGTTCAGCCGTTCAGCCGTTCAGCCGTTCAGCCGTTCAGCCGTTCAGCCGTTCAGCCGTTCAGCCGTGTAGCTGAGCAGAGGAGTTAGCGTGTGCCTCTAGGCTTGGAGGAATCGAAGCGCAGGGCCAAACGTCGTGCTCTCAAAGCTGCTGTTCTCGCGTTGGAAAGACGCGGAGCGTTGCTCCATTGACCGGCGTGCAACCTGAACTCCCTGGTTTCATTGGTCGGTGCGCGTGCAAGTCGCCCAAGAATCTGTAGATTGCGGCCTCCTATGAACCACGATCTACCATGACCCGCTCCATTGTCGTCCTAGACGCTCTCCCCGCAAACCCCGGCGATCTTGGCTGGACCTCCCTTAAAGCCAGCGGAGATGTCACGGTCCATGAGAGCACGCACCCAAGCGAGACCTGGGATCGAGCATGCGCCGCGCAGGTGATCGTAACAAACAAGGTCCGGCTGACCTCTGAGTTCTTCACGAAGAATCCGAAGGCCGAGTTTGTTACGGTGCTGGCGACCGGGACAGACACTGTCGACTTGGAAGCCGCGCGCGCTGCTGGCGTGACCGTTTGCAACGTGCCAGCGTACAGCACGGCCTCCACCGCACAGATGGCGATCGCGCTCTTGCTTGAGCTAACCCAGGCCGCGGGGCGGCACAGCGCTGGGGTTCATGCCGGAGAGTGGAGCAAGCATTCCACCTCTTACTGGCACGTCCCTCTGATTGAAGTGGCTGGGAAACGCTGGGTGATCGTGGGGTTCGGTGCGATTGGACAGGCCACCGCACGAGTCGCGGCTGCGCTGGGCGCCGAGGTCGTCGCCGCCCAACAACCCGGTAGAACCAGCGCTGCCGTTGGAGACACACCGCGGATCGAGTGGGAGGAGGCCTGGCGCTCCGCGGATATCGTGAGTGTTCATCTGCCGCTCAATGACGCAACGCGCGACATCGTTGGCACTCAGGAACTTGGCTGGCTGGGCTCAGAAGGCTTGCTGGTGAACGTGGGCCGCGGCCCACTCGTCGACCTGAAGGCCGTCCGCCAGGCGTTGGATTCCGGAACGCTCGGCGGCTTTGCTTCGGATGTACTCGACGTCGAACCTCCGCCTGTCGACCACATCCTCTACGGCGCCCCCCGTTGTGTGCTCACTCCACATATTGCGTGGTGCACGCGGGAAGCACGAACACGCTTGCTGGAAGTGACGGCAGCAAACGTCGCTGCTTTCTACGCAGGCTCTCCGCAGAACGTCGTCGCTGCACCGTAGCTCTAGACCGTTCGTCTCACCTCAAACTCGGCCAGGCTCTTGACGCTAAAACACCGAATCCCCGTCTTCACCGACGCGCGAATGCTCGAACATGTTCCGGGTGGAGGACACCCGGAACGTCCAGACCGTCTGCGAGCGGCGTTGGCCGCCGTCCGACAGTGCGGTGTACCCATCGACGAGCGCGTGCCGCGTCAGGCGACACAGGAGGAGTTGGAGTGGCTCCACACCCCTGCCTACGTTGCATCGATTCTCGCGCTGGACGGTGAAACCCGCTCACTGGATCCGGACACAGCGATATCGGCCGGATCCGTCGTCGCGGCTCGTCTAGCCGCCGGCGCTGCAATTGAACTGGTAGACTCTCTATTGGATCCGCTGAGGTCGAGCCGAGGTATGGCGATGGGCCGTCCACCCGGGCACCACGCGGAGGCCGACCGCGCTATGGGCTTCTGTTTGTTCGGAAACATCGCCCTCGCCGCCGTTCACGCGATTGATGTGCGGGAGCTTGCGCGGGTTATGATCATCGACTGGGACGTGCATCACGGGAACGGCACACAGCACCTCCTCGAGTCTCGCGGCGACATCATGGTGGTGAACCTCCATCAAGCGGGCATCTTCCCGGATACCGGCGCGCTCACGGAGACCGGGATTGGCGTGGGAGAGGGCGCAACTGTGAACATTCCCATGCCGGAAGGCTGCGGTGGGCTTGAGTACACGGCGGCGTTTCAGGAGATCGTAGTTCCGCTCGCCGAGCGGTTCCGCCCGAACCTCGTCTTAGTGTCGGCGGGTTTTGATGGCCACGCGTGGGACCCGCTTGCTGGCCAGGAGCTGCAGACCGAGGACTTCCGGTTGATGTGCCACTTGGCCTGTGAGATCGC
>JBLHWZ010000074.1:0-20759 GCA_047629415.1 Bradymonadia bacterium
GCCCTAAATTCGAAGGGTGAGACCTACACATACATCGTAACAGTTGCGGCTGCTGTACCGCTTGAGCCCTATCGGCCATCCACGGCGACTCAGGCCCTGCTCTAACCTGGGCTAGAGCGAAACCCGTGCGGCGATCGCGCGACCGAGAGTTGCCCGATCCGCGTACTCAAGTTCGCCTCCAAGAGGCAGTCCGCTCGCGATTCGAGAGACGCTCACTCCCAACGGAGACAGCAGGTTCCGGATGTACATCGCCGTCGCCTCACCTTCGACGCTAGGATTCGTCGCGACGATCACCTCCGATACACCACCGCCACCGATCCGGCTCACGAGACTCTCAAGGTTCAGGTCGTCCGGCCCGGTGCCGTCCAACGGACGGATCAGCCCGCCGAGGACGTGATAATGGCCTCGGAACTCAAACGTCCGCTCCACGGCCACAACGTCAGGAGTCTGCTCTACGACGCAGATCGTCTCCGATTCGCGCCGAACATCGGAGCAATATCGGCACGGATCTGCTTCTGTGAGCATGCCGCACGTTGTGCAGCACATCACTTTCGATCGCGCGGCGACCACCGCTTGTGCCAACTCTTCGGCCAGTCCCTCGGGGCTCTGAACGATGAAGAACGCGAGCCGAGTCGCGGTTTTCTCGCCGATTCCGGGAAGCCGAGTGAGCTGATTTACGAGCTCAGTGATTGGATCCGCTTCGCCACTCACCGTTCTAGAAGAGGCCCGGGATGTTCAGACCGCCGGTCACCTTGTTGACCTCGCTCTGGATCATTTCCTGAGAGTTCTTCATCGCGAGGTTGACGGCCGCAAGGATCAGCGCCTCGAGCGTCTCCGTGTCCTCCGGATCAACAGCGTCCTTCGAGAGCGTCAGCCGAACAAGCTCTTGGCGGCCATTGACCTCGGCCACCACAGCTCCGCCTCCGGCGCTCGCTTCTACGTTCGTCTCCGCGAGTCCGTCCTGGATTCGCGAGATCTGCTGCTGCATTCGTTGCGCCTGCTTGACGATGCCGCCAAGGCCACCCTTTACGTTGCTCATAGAGCCTCCTGTACCGCTGTTGGAATTTGAATATTGTAGAGCTTGCTGCCTGGGAATCGCTCCATCAGCAACGAGGTCGCAGCGTGTTCACGCACATAGACCTCGGCAGCAAGCTGTCGTGCAGCCACTGCTGCACGCTCATCCTCGACCACGCTGTAGCCGTTGGACGTGGAGCCTTCCAGAGAATCAAGCGTGGTCACTGAAAAATTGTGGGAGCCGCCACCGAGTTCGGCGCAGAGCGCGTTGAGGCGGCCGAGCACGGAGGAGTCCACCCGCTCAAGCAGCGCGACATCGAGACCGAGCATCACACCGCTCTCAGTAGGGACGGCGTACGCGCTCGCGATGAGTTCACCCGCGTGAGGTTGCTCCTTACGCAGAGCACCAACTGTTCTCTTCCACGCCTCGGACGAAAGAGGCTCGCCGCTGGGCGCAGGTACTGCGACCTCCACCAGAGAGCCGATCTCTGCCAGCGTGGCGCCCAGTTCCTCCGACGCGGTTGACGAGCGATTCTCTTGCGTCACTGGCGGCAGGCTTGCGGCTTGTCTCTCTTCACGGGCCGCGGGGGACGGCGTGGACGAGTCTAACGCTCCTGAAAGGCTAAGAGCCCGGATGGCCGACGTTTTCTCAGACTTCGGCTTAGCCTCTACAGACTCGGGTTCGGAGAGAGGCGCCATCGCGTCCTGAGTCGGAGAGGCAACGACAGCACCAACTGTCTCTGGGGCGTTAGTCGTCTCTGTAGTCTGCGTCGGTTCTACGGGCTGAATAGGCTCAGCGGCCTGCGTCGGTTCTACGGGCTGAGTAGGCTCTGCGGCCTGCGTTAGTTCTACGGGCTGAACAGCCTCTGCGGCCTGCGTTGGTTCTACGGGCTGAATAGCCTCAGCGGCCTGCGTTGGTTCTACGGGTTGAACAGCCTCAGCGGCCTGCGTTGGTTCTACGGGTTGAACAGCCTCAGCGGCCTGCGCTGGTTCTACGGGCTGAATAGCTTCAGCGGCCTGCGTCGGTTCTACGGGCTGAATAGCCTCAGCGGCCTGGGTCGTCTCCACGGTCTGAGTTGGCTCAATAGTTGGATTCAGCTCCGCGGGCTCAGCGCTTGGCGTCTGGACCAGAACAACGGTCTCGGCAGCGGAGGCGATTGCGGCGTCAGGAGCTACGGAAGCGGTCGTAAGACTCGCCAGAGGCCTCGTAGCATTGCCCGCGACCTGCGCCGCGTCTGAGCCTTGACCGGTCTCTTCTTGAGGATTGCCTCCGCCCGAGGTGCTTCCTCCACCTTCACCGGAGCCAGTGGGAGGAGGGAGTTTATTGCCGTTCGCGAGCGCCTCCAAGCGCTTGGCAATGGCGAGCAGCGAGTGAGCTGGTTCGATGGCGGTGAGCCGGATCAGCACCATCTCGAAGAGTAACTTCGGATGGTTCGAGCGAGCGATGTTCTCACCCGCGTCGACCATGATCTCGAACATGCGATGCAGGGTGCCTACATCCGTGCTCGTAACCTGCTGGCGCGCGTCGACCAGCTCTCCGTCGGTCAGCATCACCAGTCCGGTCGGATCCTTCGTTACGGCGACGATCGAGAGGTCGCGCAGGTGGGCTACGAGTTCGGTCGAAAAGTGCGTGATGTCGACGCCAAAAGCGTCCACAAAGTCGACGACTCGAAGTGCTGCTTCTACGTCCCGCGAGATGAGTGCCGCACTGAGCTCGAAGAGCCGGCGGCGTTCGGCCGCGCCGAGAATACTCTCCGCGTCCTCAAGCCTGATTGTCGTCCCCGAGAAGGCGATGACCTGATCGAGCAGGCTGAGCGCGTCTCGCATTCCGCCGGCGGCCTGCCGAGCGACGATGCCGAGCACCTCGGCATCGATATCAAGGCCTTCGGCGTCAGCGATGTGGCGTAGCCGCGCGACGATCTCGTTGTGAGGTATACGACGGAAATCGAACCGTTGGCAGCGGCTCAAGATCGTCACCGGGATCTTCTGAGCCTCGGTCGTCGCGAACATGAAGACGACGTGAGCTGGAGGCTCCTCGAGGGTCTTCAACAGTGCGTTAAAGGCCTCCGTGGTGAGCATGTGCACCTCGTCGATGATGTAGATCTTATACCGGTCTCGGCTCGGAGCGTACCGGACGCCCTCACGCAGCTCGCGGATCTCGTTGATACCGCGGTTCGACGCGCCGTCGATCTCCAGCACGTCGACCGACTGACTCTTCTGGATCTGGGTGCACGAGTCGCACTTCCCACAGGGGGTCGTCGTCGGGCCGTCGACGCAGTTGAGCGACATCGCCAGCAAGCGAGCACTGGTCGTCTTTCCTACGCCTCGCGCTCCGGTAAAGAGCATCGCGTGTGGGACACGGCCCTGCTCAATGGAGTTGCAGAGCGTCCTGGTGACGTGCTCTTGGCCGGTAAGGTCTTCGAAGCGCTGGGGGCGCCATTTTCGAGCTAGAACGACGTAGGAGGACATGCTGACCTTGCTGCGTTTGCGGTGGACATCCGTTCTAGTACGGCGGCCGGTCGAATTGAACCAGCAAGGCTGCGGCGGTGAACTCGCCCCTCTCTTGCAGCTCTATCGGGCAAAAACGAACGATACCCGGTGAACCGTAAGGGTTCACCGGGTACCGGGCGCTCGAAGCGCCAACACAGTCGCAAAGGGTGCCGAACCCTACACACGTCGTACCGCTACCGTTGCTCCCTTCCGGGCCTGGCGGAGTTCACGGTCGTACGTCATAGAGTCGGCATAATTGTAGGTCGTCAGTAGCTGACGACCAGCGGAGAGGGTGGGATTCGAACCCACGTTACTGTTACATAAACACGCTTTCCAAGCGTGCGCCTTCAGCCACTCGGCCACCTCCCCGGTGGGTCACGCAACGGATCAAATAATTTCCACTGCGATCAGTGGAGAGGGAGGGATTCGAACCCTCGGTAGCTCTCACTACACCTGATTTCGAATCAGGCACCTTCAACCACTCGGACACCTCTCCCGGTCTATGCTCGGACTCTCTCAAAGAAAGAACTGAGCATGTTCGCGCACGCTTCCGCGCGCACGCCTGCAACGACATCAATCCGGTGGTTAGCTCGGCGGTCGTCACAAATCTGATAAAAGGAGCGGACTCCACCACCCCTAATATCGGCGGTGCCATAGACCAATCGACCCATTCTGGCCTGAACCAGCGCACCTGCGCACATAGGGCAGGGCTCAAGGGTCACGTACATGGAGGCACCGTCGAGCCGCCAATTCTGCAATACTGCAGCAGCGTCTCTAAGCGCCTCGACTTCAGCGTGAGCTAGTGGGTCATTGTTCACAACACGACGGTTATGACCTCGACCTACAATCTCGCCGTCAAAGACGATGATGGCTCCGACAGGGACATCGCCAGCATCTTCTGCCAGCTTTGCCTCCCGAAGGGCTTCATCCATGAATCCGATGTCACAATCCATCGGCTCCTTCTTCACAAGTACACCCGTCAGGATTCGAACCTGAAACCTCCGGTTCCGTAGACCGGTGCTCTATCCAGTTGAGCTACGGGTGCTCAGGGGGCGGCGAGATACATGGACCCAAGAAGGTCGTCAACATCTTTGTGCCCCGAATGGAGTGGGAGGGATTCGAACCCTCGATAGCTTTCACACTATACTCCCTTAGCAGGGGAGCGCCTTCAGCCTCTCGGCCACCACTCCGTTTTATTCGCGACTATGTTGTCAAAGATAGAGGAGGCGAAGGGATTCGAACCCTTGGTACTTTCGTACAACGGTTTTCAAGACCGCCGCCTTAAACCACTCGGCCACGCCTCCAAGACGACCAAGGGACGGGGCATCTAGCACGCCACTTGGAGGTCATCAACCCTCAACTGCCCTTCGTGATCTTATCAAAGCCCGTGTAGGGCCGTAGGGCGTCAGGGATAGTCACACTACCGTCGGCTTCCTGGAAATTCTCCAGTATTGCCAGCCACGTACGGCCAACAGCCAACCCGCTGCCATTCACCGTGTGGAAGTGCTGAGGTTTACCGTTCTCGTCTCGATAGCGGATGCCCGCCCGCCGCGCTTGGAATTCTCCAAAGTTAGAGCACGACGAGATCTCGCGGTACTTGCGCTCACTCGGAAGCCAGACCTCCAAGTCGTAGCAGCGTTGCGCCGAGAACCCGACGTCGCCGCCGCAGAGTTCCATGACCCGGTAGGGGAGTTCTAAGAGCTCCAGAACACGTCGAGCGTGGCCCGTTAGCTCCTCATGGGCCGCCTCGGACTCCTCCGGCTTCACGAACCAGACGAGCTCGACCTTGTCGAACTGGTGCTGGCGGATCAGGCCTCGAGTGTCACGGCCATGGCTCCCGGCCTCGCTACGAAAACACGGCGTGTAGGCACAGTATTTGATAGGCCCCGTGTACTCTGGGAGCAGCTGTTCCCGGAGGTAGTTCGTTACCGGAACCTCCGCCGTCGGGATCAGGTACAGGCCTTCCTGCGTCTTGAATAGGTCCTCTTCGAACTTCGGCAGCTGCCCGGTGCCCGTCATCGCGTCGGCGTTGACCAAGAATGGCGGCAGCATCTCCTCATAGCCGTGCTGCTCAGTGTGCAAGTCGAGCATGAAGTTGATCAGCGCGCGCTCCAAGCGGGCGCCCTTTCCCAGGAGAAAGTTGAAGCGGGCTCCGCTGACGCGTCTGGCCGCCTCTTGATCGAGAACGCCTAGTCCCTCGCCAAGATCGATGTGGTCCTGCGGTTCGAACGCCAGATCGCGCGGCATACCGACGGTGGCTACCACGGTGTTGTTTTCCTCGCTAAATCCTGCCGGAACCCGGTCATCCAAGAGGTTGGGCAAGCGCATCGCGCAGTCGGTGAGCTCCTCCTCGACTTCCTTGCGGCGGGCGTCGAGCACTTTGATCTCATCCGACATCTCCTTGAGGCTGACACGGAGCTCGTTGAACTCGTCGCTGCCGGGCTTGAGGCTCTTCATGCCTCCGCTGGCTTGCTTCTGTTCGGCGCGGAGCGTTTCGAAACGACTCAGAGCGGTGCGACGCTCCTTCCCGAGCGCTTCAAGTCCGTCGAAGTCGAACTCGACGTTTCGTGCAGCCGTCTTGGCGCGTGCGGTGTCGAGGTTGTCGAGTAGGGGACGAAGGTCGTGCATGACGTTTGAGGCGTGGAGTCGGATACCTGAGGTGCGTACGCGCCGGTCTATGAGGGCGACACGTGAGCGTCAATTCGGTCGAGGGAAGACGCTCTCCGGGGCTTTAGGAAAAAGCGCACGCAAAAACGTCAAAGCCCCGGGGTTACCGGGGCTTGAGTGCGAGAGGGGGGAGTTGAACCCCCACGCCCAAATAGGGCACAAGAACCTTAATCTTGCGTGTCTGCCAATTCCACCACTCTCGCTGAGCGGGTCCACCTTTCAGCGGGAGCGCGGTTCTAAAGTCGTCCGCGCGCGCCGTCAAGCAACTTGTTGCTATTCGATTGCCGGAGCCTCTGTCGGGAGACCGTCAGCGGGCGCTGCTTCAGCCGGAGGGGCCGCAGCAGGCTCTTCTTGAGTCGGTACTGCTGCAGCGGGAGCTTCATCAACCGGAGCGGCGGCAGGCGCTTCGTCGCCTGTCGTGCTGGTGATTCCTGCTGCTTCCACATCGGCGAACGTTCCTTCTTCAACCCGTGATCCAACGGATGACATAGATGCCATCACCATGGACAAAGCCATGAAGAGTCCCGCAGACCAGACTGTTAGCTTCTGGAGAACGGTCGTTGCGCCGCGACTGCCGAAAACCTGCGCTGAACCGCCGCCACCGGCGAGCGAAAGCCCACCGCCGCGACCGGCCTGAAGCAGGACGACCATCAACAGGAAGAAACAGTTCAGGACGTAGATCGTCGTGATTGCGATGATCATTCAGGTCTCCAAGCGCTATTCGTGCGCGAATTCAATATCTTAACTCCAGCGGAAAAACACCGGTGGGCAAGGGCGCGAACTTTAAGCACATACCCTCTGCGCGAGCAAGGAGATTTCCCCTCAACAACCACGCGCAGCCTCAATGATCGGGCCAAACGTCTCGGCCTTCAAGCTCGCCCCGCCTACCAGGGCTCCGTCTAAATCGGGCATTGCCAGTAGGCCGGCGGCGTTGGCTGGCTTTACCGAACCCCCGTATTGGATCCGCACGTCCGCACCGTCTGCGAACCGATTTCCGAGCCATCCACGGATCTGTGCGTGTACTTCTTGGGCCTGTTCCGGACTCGCGGTCCGGCCCGTGCCGATGGCCCAGACGGGTTCGTAAGCGACGACGATCGAGGCGCAGGAATCTACATTCTCAAGCCCCGTCGACAGCTGTCGCTCGACGACGGTCCACGTCGTGCCTGCATCGCGATCGACGAGCTCTTCACCAACGCAAAGAATGACCATCAAGCCTGCAGAAAGAGCGGCCCGAACCTTGGCGTTAATGCGTGCGTTGGTCTCGCCGTAGACGTGTCGGCGCTCGGAGTGACCGAGGATCACTCCATCCGCGCCAGCGTTCACCAGCATCGAGACCGAGAGTTCGCCTGTATGTGCGCCACCGGGGTGTTCGCTGCAGTTCTGAGCGAACACCAACGCTTTGCCTTTGCTTCGCACAGCTCGCTCCAACCAGATGGTAGGAGGGGCGACCCCAACTTCAACCGCGTCCGACGCAACATCGGCGGCTGCGGTAGTCAACATGTCGGCCTCGGCCGACGTGCCGTTCATCTTCCAGTTGCCGACAATGATAGGCGTTCGCATCCTCACTCCTTAGAATCGGTGGCCGGCACGAAGTGCGGCGATACCTGGTAGGTCTGCACCCTCGATGAACTCAAGGCTTGCGCCGCCGCCTGTCGAAATGTGTGCAACATCGGCGGCACGGCCGGACGCGCGCAAGGCAGAAGCGCTGTCGCCGCCTCCGACCACAACGGCCGCACCAGAGTCGGCGAGAGCACCGGCGATCGCGAACGTACCCTTACTGAAGGGTTCGTGCTCGAAGACGCCAACCGGACCGTTCCAAAACACCGTGGCCGCACGCTCGATGTGCTGAGAGAACAGCTTGATGGTCTTCGGACCGATATCGAATCCCGCGAGTCCCTCGGGGATCGCGACTCCGTCCGTTACGATGCCTTCTGGAGAGTTGATCACTGGAGCTACGACGTGGTCGGCCGGGAGGACGATCTCGGTGTCTCGGCCGCGCGCCGAAGCGAGTAGGGCGCGTGCAGCGTCGATCATTTCGGGTTCGACGAGGCTCGTCCCAGTCTCGAGACCCTTTGCGGCGAGGAAGGTGTAAGCCATTGCGCCGCCGACGAGCAGGACGTCGAGCTTGCCGATCAAGTTCTCAAGGACGGTCAGTTTATCCGAAACCTTGGCCCCGCCGATCACGCCGAGGTACGGCCTCTCGGCGCCATGAAGCAGTGGACCGAGGTGTTTAAGCTCTTCGTCGATTAGCAGACCGGCAAACCGGCGAGCCTCGGGGAAGAATTGCACCATCGTGTAAGTTGACGCGTGCGCGCGGTGCGCAGTGCCGAAAGCATCGTTGACGTAGACCTCGGCCAGAGCTGCTAGCTCGCTGGCGAAGAGCCTGTCAGCTTTGCGCTCAGCCTGCTGGAACCGAAGGTTCTCAAGAAGGACTACACCGCCCGCCGGTTGCTCTCGGATCACACGCTGAATCGCGTCGCCGACACAGTCATCGGCGACCGTTACCTGTGCGTCGAGAAGCTCCGCGAGCTTTGGTCCGACGCGCATCATCGAGAGTTCTGGTTTTACCTGGCCCTTTGGACGTCCAAGATGGCTGCCCAAGACCACGCGAGCACCTTGCTCGCGCAGAA
Source organism: Bradymonadia bacterium (assembly GCA_047629415.1). Lineage (GTDB taxonomy): Bacteria > Myxococcota_A > Bradymonadia > REDH01 > REDH01 > CBDUJZ01. The sequence goes on from JBLHWZ010000074.1 coordinate 8,802, forward strand.
ACTGGATCGTCGGCAGCGCTGCGCGAATTCGCGCGTCGTCGGCGATCTCATCACCGTTGAAGGGGACGTTGAAGTCGACCCGCACGAAGACCGAACGGCCCTCTACATCTGCGTCAGAGACGCTCGAAATTCCGCTGAGTTCCATTGATTAGCCTGCGAACTTTACTGCAAGGTCGAGCATGCGGTTCGAGAACCCGTACTCATTGTCGTACCAAGAGAGCACCTTAACCATTCGTCCGCCTGACACCTTCGTGAGGGTCGAGTCGAAGATGGAGGAGTGCGGGTTTCCGACGAGGTCCACGCTCACGAGCGGCTCTTCGGTATACTCAAGAACACCGGCTAGCGGGCCATCGGCGGCCGCCTTCACGAGGGCGTTGATCTCCTCCGCGGTCGTGTCGCGGCCTGCGTTGAAGACAAGGTCAACGAGGCTGACGTTCGGCGTTGGGACGCGAATCGCCATTCCGTCAAGTTTGCCCACCAGCTCCGGCAGAACCTCGGTCACCGCGACCGCGGCTCCCGTCGTAGTCGGAACCATGGAGAGAGCAGCGGAACGTGCTCGACGGAGGTCTTTGTGCGGTGCGTCCAGTAGGCGCTGGTCCGCAGTGTATGCGTGCACTGTCGTCATCAGGCCTTGCTCGATGCCGACCGAGTCGTTGAGAACCTTCGCAAGCGGCGCGAGGCAATTCGTCGTGCAGGAGCCGCACGAGATGATCTCTTGCGTTGCTGGATCGAGGTCGGAGTCGTTCACGCCAACAACGATTGTGCCGTCGATGTTCTTGCCGGGGGCGGAGATGATGACCTTCTTCGCTCCTGCGGCAATGTGCTTCGATGCACCTTCGCGGTCGCGGAAGATTCCAGTGCATTCCAGGACGAGGTCGATCTTGAGTTCGGCCCAGGGGAGCTTTGCCGGGTCGCGCTCGCTGAGGTCGCGGACCGCCTTTCCATTGATGTGTATGTCCCCATCAACGATCTCGACGGTGCCGTTGAAGCGACCATGGACGGAGTCGTACTTGAACAAGTGCGCCAGCGTCTTGACGTCCGTCAGGTCGTTAATCGCTACGAGCTCGATGTCATCCCGACTTTGCAGAGCACGGGTGATGTTCCGACCGATGCGGCCGAAGCCGTTGATTGCGATGCGAATAGTCATGAGAACTCCATAGCGGTGGGGTTTGTAGGTCGTGCGCGCTCGCTTATGATCCCCACTCGCCTGCGTCAACGTCCCACATGGCCCCGCAGGAGGCGTAACCCCCGGCGGGCTAGTTCATGTAGGGACCCCGTTCCTCGGGATCCCTCGAATGCACGACCTTGAGGCGCCGCTTCAGACGCCATCGTTTGAGTTCGAGGATCAAAGTCTTCGGGTTGAGGCGCCCTGTTACCCAAAGAAGCCCGAAGAGCATGCCGCCGGCATGGCATTGGACTGCAATATTGTCGCCTCCGTTGCGCGTGAAGCGCGCCGCGAGAGAGAGGAGGTCGGCGACGATCAGGAAGAGGAACAGTTGCTTCCCCGTCACGCGGAAGATGAAGACGTAGATCTCTCGACGCCAATGGAGCCAGCAGAATACCGCGCCGATGCCCGATATCGCGCCGGAGGCGCCAACAACTCGCGGGACCGACCATCCTTCGACACCCATCGCGATCGCTTGAGTGATCATCACGGCGAGTGCCCCCGCGAGTCCCGCCCCGATGAACACCTTCACCAGCGCCTTCTTGCCGATCGACTCTTCGACTGCGGACCCGAAGAAGTAGAGCGCCAGGCAGTTGAACACTACGTGCCCCCAGCCATTCGCGGAGTGAACGAACATGTACGTGAACGGTTGCCAGAGCCAGCCGCGAAGTATTTGGCGCAGATCCAACGCCGTCCATGCGCCGAATGTGGCGTCGTACTGAGGGTATCCGCCCAGTGACGCCGCGATGATGAGCTGAGCGAGGAAGACGCCGATCAGTACTCCGATCAGTCGTTTCACCATCGGGGTGAGAGGCCGGAATGAGACGGATTTCATCTGCATCGTCGTGTTCTCTGGGTAAGCTTGGCAGTCCTCGTTCGCATTAGAAGTCCAAGTATTCACAGCAGCGTGCGGTGATCGTGGCGCACTGATTCGCACTGAACCCGTCGGTCGACGTCAACGTCGCGCAGTACTCCCAGACCGAGCCGTCTTCGAGTTCCGGAATCACGTCAGGCGCGACAAATACGGTGATTCCGACGGCCTCGAAGTCGCCGGCCTCGTTTCTGCCGAGTTCGCGATCGTAGGCGACCGCTCCCACGAGACCGTCCTCTGCATCCCGCAACGTCACCTCGAGGGAATAGCCTTCGCCTTCGAAGCCGGCGCCCTGAAATGCTCCCCAGATGTGGAAGCCGCCCTGAAAGCCTTGGGCCATGAATGCGTCTTGGCCGTCGATGACTGGTGAGAACGCTTCCTCACCTATGCCGAGTTCGAACCAAGCGGCGGGCGCGTCAGGTTCGTCGGCGTCAAAAGTCACGTCGGCGTCTGGCTCGGCGTCAGGCTCGGCGTCTGGCTCGGTGGCGGCGTCCGGTAGATCGATCGCCGCATCGGTCGCGTCTTCATCTGCGTCCCCTTCCGAGACATCTGCGTCGGGTTCCACGTCTACAGCGTCGACGTCTTCCGGCGCGACATCAGCCTGCGTGATGTCGCGGTCTGGTTCAGCGTCGAGTGTGTCCCTGCCAATGTCTGGAGCGTCCGCTGGGACCATCTCCTCCGCGGTATCGACGACAACGTCACCATCGGGTTGGTCAGGAGAGCCATCGTAACTAATGACCGTCGTTGAGTCTCCACAGCCGAGAAGGCCAAGCACGATCGTCGCTCCAAAAATCACTCTCATGCGTGAGGACTACCCACGTTCGTCGGCACGCGCAACTTGGCATGTATGGGCGTTCGGCTCGCAGCAGCTGTCGGCCGGTAGGGCCACGCCATTGATCCCCGCACTTCAATGCGCGAAGACGTTTCGCCCAGCTCACTAACGCGGTCTGCGAGCGAAATGCGTGCTGCCCTCCTCATTCTGACTATCGTATCCTCCCTGGGCGTGTCTGTCCTCGCCTCGGCGAGCGATCTTGTCCGCGTTGTGGAAGCCGAGCGGACCGGCGAATGCGAGGCAGAGCCAGCTCCTGACTCAGTATCCCTAGAGTCAACGCTCGCGCTCGGAAGACTGGCGAGATGCCGCTTTGCTGAAGGGGATTTTGTTGGTGCAGTGGCATCCGTTGACGCATTGGAAAGAGCTCCGACTCGAGTCAGCGCTGAAGTATGGGATCTCCCTTGGGCTGCCGAACTTCGGGCGCGAGCCGCGTTGCATCGAGGTGATTTTGGTGAGGCAATTACCAGGTTCGAGCAGGCGAGGGCGCAACATACATCCGCACCACGCGAGACTCGGGCCCGGTTAGCCTACTATCGTGCGCTTGCACTACAGGCAGCGGGAGATCCAGCGGCCGAAGAGGCCTGGGCGGACCTCCTGTACGACTTCCCCGGCACCCGGTACTCTTCGATCGCCCAGCTCAATTCGCTCGCGACTCCGTCGGCGGAGGCGGCCGTTGAGATGGCGGACTCCGCTCTCGAAGGGCGGAACTATTCCGCCGCGGAACACCTGCTCACCCACGCTGCGTGCGGGCAGCCCGATTGTGCACCAAGGGTCGCCGTGCGTGGGACTCCAACGCAGTACGAGGCGAGCTATCTCCTCGGTCACCTCCTCTACCGCTATCGGCGCGAGTTCGTGGACCGGTCGCTTCCGTGGTTTGAGACACTAATCGACGTTGGCGGATTTCGCGTGGCCGATAGTCGTCACGACTATGCGATGGCGGTGATGCGTATGGGTCGGTTCGACGAGGCACGGCGGGCATGGGCTGAGTTTCTCTCTTATCACCCGAACGATCGCCGGGCCGATACCGCACGATTCCAGATCGCTTGGTTGCTCCTTGATGAAGATCGCTACTTCGATGCGAAGACAGCCTTTCGCCGGTATCTCCGAGACGACCCCGCGCGCCCCACTGATGCTCAATGGTGGATGGGATGGGCCAGCTTTCGACTAGGAGAGTGCGCGGACGCGGTTGAAGCATGGGGCCCGCTTCGGCTTGGAAGGCGCAGCCCCCAGGTCGAATATTGGTCGGCTGTCTGCACCTTCGAGAACGGAGACGCGGTGCAGGCAGAGGAGCGGTGGCGCGCGATGAGCCAGGCCAGTCCACTGAGCTACTATGGGATCCTCGCAGCGCGGCGGCTGCGTCAGCCATTGGTCGCGGGGGCTGAGGCACGGGTTGTTCTCCAGGTGGCTCCGTTGCCCCCCGATGTCGCGGTCACCGTTGCCGATATGGGACTCGCCGAGGAGTCGCGGCTCCTGGCTTCTCGCCACCCTCCGAGCGGTGTCGACCCTGACTTTTACGCGATGCGCGTGGCTGCTTCGCCCAGTGATTGGGTCGGATGGCGGGCACAGCACGCTTCGGTGCTCGGGAGGGTCCCAACAACTGCAGAGGCGGCTCGGGCATTTCGTCTCACGGTGCCCGTGTTCTTCGAGTCCTCTGTTCGCCAGTCGTCGTCCGTTAACGGGATTCCGGAAGAACTCATCTGGAGTGTGATGAGAAAAGAGTCGGACTTTCGGACCAACGCGGTCTCTGGAAGCGACGCCATGGGGCTCATGCAGGTAATCCCTCAGACAGCGCTCGCGATCGCCGATCGACGTGGCGTCGCCTACGTCGATGGTATGCTCTTCGAGCCGCATCACGCGATCGAGTTTGGATCGTGGTATCTGGGCGCGCTCAATGATCACTTCGGGAACCAGCTTCCCCTCACGATCATCGCCTACAACGCGGGGCCCTTAGTGGTCGAGGACTGGCTCCGACGGAACGGCGGGATGGCTCACGACGAGTTCGTTGAAGAGATCCCGTTCGACCAAGCGCGAGACTATGTGCGCAAGGTATCCGAGTTCATGGTCGAGTACATCGTCTCGGGAGGCTCGGACGAGGTGCTTAACTCAGCGACTCTTGGCGGCCTCTTCCCCGAGAGAATCGAGAACAGGACGAACGGCGTCGTCGACTTCTGATCGAGCTATGCGCTAAGCGCTGAGCGCTTGTAGTGCCGTGAAGACCGGAGGCGAGGACGTGCGAACCAGCTCGCTCACCCAGCTCTGACCGGGACCGCGCGGTAGCGCCGTCAGGTCGTCCAGTGCTCGCTGAAGGCTACGAGCCTCTCGATCAGAGATGGCTGGAGGCTCGGTACGCGCCTCCAAGTACTCCCTCAGTTGGTCCTTTGCTTGCGAGACATCGCCGAGACGGCAGGAGGCCCGGAGGAGCTCTAAGCGAGTGTCCGCGGCAGATGCATCGAGGATCAGTGCCCCCTTAAGCGGGAGGACTGCGGAGCGCGCTTCTGCTCCCCGATCCAGGAGCCACCGCCCCTTTCGTAGTAGGAGACTTCGGCGCACGCCGGGCTGGCGCGCGCTTGGCAGCCAAGCGTCGATCGCCGCAATAGCATCCTGATGCCGACCCTCTGACGCCAACAAGTCGAGTCTATCGAGTCGGGAGTCTGACTTCCTCTTTGGCGCGGCTGGCGCATCGGTCGGCTCGGAGCGAGCGATGCCGAGCTTCTGACACTTCTCCACGAACTCGGCTTCTCCGGCGGTTCGGATCGAGGCCCGATGCCCCTCCCGTAGGAGTTCGTCTCTCGCGCCTTCATCCAGAAGCTCGGTACTGAGGACCAAGACCGCCGTCTGCAGCGCGTGATCATCTCTCTGCACACGCGCCAACTCAAGGAGCGCCTCGTTTGCGAAGATGTCGCTGGGAGCGAGAGCGACGGCTCGGTCAACCAATGCCCGTGCGAGGATCGGTTCGCCAAGCTGTCGGTGCTGAATTTCGGCAGCCTCGGTCAGGATCTGCGCGAAGGTTATCCTCAATGCCTCGGGAATGTTGTCGGCGTTCGCCCGAGCTGCGTCCGTGACCGTCGGGAACGCAGTCGCAGAACCCGCGAGTATGCACATCTCCCGCCGAAGGACATCGACGAAGCTCTCCCAGCGTTCCCCGCGAGCATAAATCTGCTTCAGGCTAGAGATGCAGTCCGTGTCGCCAGGAATCTCCGAAAGTAACTCCTCAAATCTACGAGCCGCCCGGTCCAGTCGTGCCAACGAATGCCATTCGGCTCGGCCGAGATCGCGGAGGATCTCCTGGCGCTCGAAGGGGTCGACCTCAGGCATCTTAAGCATGCCCTCAAGCTCGTTCGCAGCATCTGCGCGACGCCCCGTGGTCTCCCAGACTTTCGCGCGTAGGCGTAGCGCGGGCACATTGCGGACGTCGCTCTCCAACACTCGATGGAGTTGAGAGAGCGCTTCGCTCGGCCGGCCGAGTTGCTCGAAGAGCACGCCAGCCATCAGAAGCCGATAGACGTTGCGGATTTCGTCGCTTCCGGCCTGCTCAAGTTTTCGCCGATAGACGGAGAGCAGGCCTTCGGCTGAGGCAGTGTCTTCATAGACTGCTTCCAGCGCGCTCAGCAGCCCGTACTCTGAGCCAGCACCCTCCGGATCAAGGCGCCGCGCCTCTTCGAGATACTGGGCTGCTCGCGCTGCATCCTCTAGATCGTAGTAGAGTAGCTGTCCAAGTTCACCGAGGAGGCTCGCCTTGGCGGAGTCGGAATCCGCGAGCTCTGCTGCCTGGGGCAAAAACTCGGCAAGCGCTGTCGAGTCTCCCCGTTGTCTCGCATCGGCCACGCCTCGATTCACCGTGTCTTCATCCAGCGTTCGCGTGGGGCCGATCGGGACAGGCGTCAGTTCCGAGGACTCGACAGGAGCGACGGGAGCCGGAGGAGGCGTAGGGTGAGTTCGAATTGTCGGAGCGGTAACGCCCAACTCGATCATGCGCGCACGCCTTCGATCCGCGGAAGCACGTGCCCCGCGGCTCTCGTCCAACTCGATGCCGCGCTCGTAAGCGGCTGCTAGGACGGGGAGGTGTTCCGCGACTGTAGGGTCGAGCCGAGAGACCGCGGTTTCGACTGCGCGGAGAATCTCGTCTTCGTCGGAGCCCTCAGCGATCTTTAGGTGGGCTCGATGCGTTTCGGCTCGGTCCGGCAGGAGCGTGAGCGCTCGTCGCACGTCGTACAGAGCGCTGTTTACGTCTCCGAGGCCGTCTGCCCAGACAAAGGCCGCTTCCGTGAGCGCGGTTGCTGAAAGCTCGGAGTCGGCGAGCTCTGAGCTGGCTGCTCGTCGGAGGGATTGCACCGCCTCGACAGAGCGGCCCGCACCTGCGCTGGCACGTCCCAACTCAACATGTAGTTCGGGAGCCTCAGGCGTTAGCTCTAGCCCCTGCAGTAGATGGACGCGTGCTCCCGCGAAGTCGCCGGACTCCCGACGAACACGTGCGAGTTCCCGGTGCAGGCGGGCTCTAACCGTTCGCGAGGTCCCGAGGGCGAGCAGCCTCGTGAGGCCGTCCTCGTAGACTTCCGTCTCCCCCCTAGCGCGGGCAAGACGTACTCGGAGTTGTAGTGCGCTCGCCGATCGCGGCGCCACGCGCAACGCGCGATCTACCCAGGCTACGGCGTCGTCTGAGCGCTCCGCTCGGAGCGATCGAGCGATACTGAGGAGCGTGTCGACCTCATCCTCGACCAGCGAACTCCTCCGAAGGCGTGCCGCCAGAATATCGGTGAGTTCTCCCTTTCGTTCGAGCGAGGTCGCAAGGCCGAGTTGGACGGCCAACATTCCGATGGGAAGATCCCCGCGCCGCTCGGCGTCGGCGATGAGCGCGGCCGCTTCCGCCTCGGAAGCGGGTGAGCCTTCGGCGATCAAGACATGCAACAAGCGAAGCAGCACGAATGGATGCGCTCCATGCCGCGCAAGTGACTCGCGATACGCCGCTGCGGCCGGACCGAGGTCTCCGCGGAAGAGCGCGTCCTCGCCCGCTTCCGCGCGGGAGGCAGCCTCGAGTCCGCTAAGGGCGGCTCGTGAGGCATCTGAGTTTGCCGAGTCCTGACCCAGGCCGCTTGCGGATTGGATCGCCGAGGCGACAAGGGTCGCTCGACCTGGGGCTAGGGATACCCGCGAACATCGAAGTCGCTCCGTTCCAGGCAGTTTCCAACCAGCCGAGCCGAACGCCTCCGCGATAGCGAGCGCTGCGACGTTGATTACAAGGGTATCCCGGACTCGCTCTGGTGCCAGCGTCGCAAGCAGCGGTGCGACCTCCGAGCTCGCGAGAATGGCGTCCATTGCCTCAGCGATGATGAGCGGCGCGGGTTTTCGGGGGGTGCCGAGCACCAAGTATTCGAATGCGCGGAGAGTGACCGCCCCGGTCCCGTGGAGGTCAAGAAGAGCGCCGAACCTCGCGATGACGAGCGATTCGTCCCCGCCGACGGGTTCCAACCTGACCGACAATCGAATGTGATCTTCGAGGAAGATGAGATCGATTTCAGCAATCCCATCCAGATTCCGGGCGAGGCCCGAAAGCGAGCGCCTCAGCCGACCAGCGTCGATTTCTAGATGGAAATCCGAGGTCTGTAGGCGGACGCCGCGATAGGCTAACGGATCGTGTCCGACATCGCGGGGCGAGCGTCTTCCAGGTACTTCTGCCCGAAAACTCTGCAATCGTGCCCATGGGCCCAACTCGACGTTCTCTGCGACGAGGAAGGCTTGTCCGAATAGCAGTTCAACCCGAAGAGCCGCCGCTAGTCCGCCGAATTCCGAGCCCATCACGCGAGGCGGCTGAGCCGGAATCGAGTCTCGAGCGAGCCCGCTGGGAATTCAAAGAGGTCAAACGCCACCAAGCCGCCGAGGTCGTATTCGCCATCGGGAACTTCGGCCAGGTCAATCTCATCAAGTCCGGCTTCGAACGCCCCGAACGCGGTCGCGACTTGCTCCGTCGATGGCCGACGCATCTCCAACGAGGTGTTCTCGAAGATCTCCTCCACCAAAAGGCTGAGAGACTCTTCGATACTGTGTTCACCCAGCGTCGACTCGCGGTGGAGCCGCGGGAGAATGCGGGTCGCTACCATATCAAAGCGCTCGTCCATCCACTCAAGGTAGTTGACGACTAGGTACTCAAAGCCTGTGGCGCCCGGGTAGAGCGTAATGAAGTAGACCCGCAACGTGAGGTTGCGAACGAAGCGCTTGGCGGCATCGATCGCGAACTGCCGGCGCAGCAGTTCGAGCGGCTCGCCCTTACGCCAATGATCGCGCCATCTCGGGCCCGGCACGATACGCATCACGGCGTCGGCCATTGTCTCGTCAAGCTCGTCCGGGAGGAGCGAGCGCCAGCTGCTAACCCGCTCTTCGTCCTGCCCGAGTGTGTTGAGCAAGATTCCGTTTTGGCTGAGAACCTCGCCGAAACCACGCTTCTCCGACTCGGCCGGCAGGTGCGCAGGCCCGGTTCGCGACGAGAGGAGCCGGAGCACCATTTCCTCGAAGAAGAGGTTTCGCTCGTTGTTGCGACGCGTCTGCTGGTCGGTCTCGAAGAGTTGCAGCAGTAGGCGGGCCTGGCCAAACATCCCCTGTGCAAACCGAGCTTCGATGAACCGGAGGACCTTCGTGGCGTCCATTTGCATGGTCGCGCCGCGGGTGAAGAAGCTCTGAAGCAGCGCACGCGGTAACTCCACCTCGGAGGCAGATAGTTGTAGCGAACGTGGCTGGCGATCGTTGTCCAGCAGGAGCTTGATGTACGTCCGGATGAACTGGTCTTGATCGGCTGTGTCCGGTGGCGGCGAGAGGCCCGCTTCCACTTCAAGTTGGCAGAGCAGGCGGCCGACCGAGACAAGAGGGTCCAGAATCGCGATGGCGCCAGATAGGCCCTCGTCGCTCTCCAGAGCCCGGTCGATCAGGCCTTCCATATACGAGACGTCGGGGTCGTCGCTCGTAACGGCGGGAGTTGATCGGGTATTGAGAAGTCGGCGAAGCATATAGGTAGACTACTGGACCACGTAGGTCTTCTGAAGGGTGACGGTGTCTCCCTCAAAACTTGGAAAGAGCCAACGCTCGCGGTGGGTCTGCAAACAGCGGCCGAATGCGGTCTCCCGAAGAGACCTCTCCAACTCTAACGCCCGGACTCGGCCGCTCGGCAGAACGGTGATGGAGATCTCTACGCGAGGCTGCTCCAGCTCTCCTTCTTCTGCGATGTGTCGTTGGTTACAGCGAGCGATCGAGGAGTTGATGAACGTACGCATACCCTCATTGAAGTGATCTGCCGCAGGGCCCTCGCTGCGCTCTTCGGGTGCTGTGGTTCTCGGAGTCGGCAGCGCTAGACCGTTCCGATCTCGGACGCGTCCTGTGTCTGCGGCCAGCTCATCTGTCCGCTCGGTCGCCTCTGTTCGCTCGGTCGCCTCTGTCCGCTCGGTCGCCTCTGTCCGCTCCCGAGCGTCGCGTTCGGTGCGGGCCGACCTTTCGGCATCGCCGTTTCGCTCGGCCGGAGCTTCCTCAGTGCCGATGTCGGCCGGCTCCTCAGCCGGCGTCGCCGTGGCCAACGCTGAGTCGAGGCTGGCATCGACAGCCCGCATCGCACGGACCGTGGCGACCCGCAGATTCCGGGAGGTCTGTGCCGAGCTCGTTGCGTTTGACTCAATAACGACTGGCTCGACGGGGGTCGGTTCCACTTCCACGACGGGGGGAAGGAAAGGAGCGTCCGGTCGAGTGGAGATGAACGCGATTGCGGAGACCGCTAGCAGTAAGATCGCCAGCGCGGCCAGTGCAGCCTTTCTCTTCCCGGCGCGCGCTTGCTTTACCTGGAAGAGTAGCGAGTCGGTGGGCGAATCAGATGCAATGGCTGCCGGCGCCCAGAGAGACAGCCCATCAAGGTCAACTCCGGCAATGGGTGCGTTCTCGCCAACTTGAGCGGCGAGCTCCGCGAATCCACCGGCCGCAATGCCAGGCGCCGCTTCCTCGCCGGGCGCGGCTTCTTTGTTCGCTCCGTCGGCCGGCACCGCGCTCTCGCTAGATGACTTCTTCGACGTAGCCGGAGCCTGGTCCGCAGCTTGGTCGGGAGCCTCAATATTGACGGTCGGATTTGCCGGAGTTGGCGTGCCGCTGCCGGGCGCCTTGAGATTAACGGTTGGCGTCGTCTCGATCGATGCGCCGTCGTCTGGCGCCGCCAGATTCACCGTAGGCGTCGGAGCAATCGGTGAGCCGTCATCAAGCCCGATCGCTGCAAGTGCTCGAGCGCCGACAGAACCCCCAGGTGCCTCCGTCTCTCTCATCTGCGCGGCTGGCAGCAACAGCAGTTCGGTCGGATCGTTCTCTCCCCCTATGCTTTCTGCCGTAGGGGCGGCCTCTTGTGGCGGGCCGGGTAGTGCGATCGAGGCAGCCGCCCCTAGCGGTGTGCGCGGCGCAGCTGTCGGCACCTCGTCTTGGCTGGAAGCCAGCTTTTCACGCGAGACCTTTGCGAGCGCTGATGTCTTCGGCTGGTCGAGCGAAAGGCTGCCGGTTGCCGTCGTCGACTCACGCCGCGTGCGCAGCGAGGAACGCAGCCTCGCAAGCTGCCCTGTCGCCATTCCTGACTGGTCCTTTTCGGCGAGCAGCCGTTGTACGCCGCTGGCGCTGAGCTCGTCGTCGTTTCCATCCGTCCCGGTAACGCGAGCCTCGGAGTCAATTCTTGCCTGCGCTGCAGCCTCATTCCTCGCGAGGTCGACCGTTGGCTGGTCGTCTTTACTCGTATCGGTGGGATGGGGCTGGAGCCCTGCTGATCGCGGAGGGCCGATCTCTTCAGTCTCTTCAAGGACTGGTTCAGGGGCTTGAGCTTGCGCGGACTCTGCTAGCCCGGTTTCCAGAGTTTCCGACTCCCCGACTTCTTCGGGCTGTGGCTTCAGTTGAGCTGGCTCTTCGGGCTTCGGCTCTTTGGGCTTCGGCTCTTCGGGCTTCGGCTCTTCGGGCTTCGACTCTTCGGGCTTCGACTCTTCGGGCTTCGGCTCTTCGGGCTTCGGCTCTTCGGGCTTCGGCTCTTCGGGCTTCGGCTCTTCGGGCTTCGGCTCTTCGGGCTTCGGCTCTTCTGGCTGCGGCTCATCG